>NZ_CP004388.1:2752500-2872500 GCF_000300235.2 Thalassospira xiamenensis M-5 = DSM 17429
TGAAGTCTGCGAACAGCGCGACGTGAAAGGCCTTTATAAAAAGGCCCGCGAAGGCAAAATCGCCAACTTCACCGGGATCGACAGCCCCTATGAAGCACCGGAAAACGCCGAGATCACGGTCAACACATCTGATCAAACTGCCGAACAGGCAGCAGAGATCATCGTTGCCAAGCTCGAAGAATTCGGCGTTCTGGGTGCGTGGTATCCGGAAATTTAAGGTGAATGGCAAGATTAGAGAACAAGACTGGTCACCTTCCAAAACCCCGGCTAGACGCCGGGGTTTTCTTTACTTTTTAGTGATCATATTCAGAACCAACTCCCCAACCGATCATTCATCATCGCTATTTTCTATGGAAGCATCTGAAACGATTTGTTCGTTTTGCCAATCCGCATAAGTCTTATTTGTCCCTTTAACCCGCCAAGTTATGCGCCCATTGTCAGGACGACCGAAAATGGTCGCAGAGGCTGCGCTGGGACTATTGAATGTCGTATCTTCTTTAAACTTCAGCAGCCCATCACGATCAGGAACCAATCTTCCTTCGCGAACCAGCTGTTCATGAAGATTTCGATATCCACCTGCGCTACTCTCCCAAGAAGATCTTGCGTGAGAGTTAGCCAAAACAATAAAATCACCACCAATTTGTTGCGCTTGAGCAAACAACCCATATTTGGGACTTTTTATAATGAAAACAGGTGATTTATTTTCCCAAAACTCGGTTGATGCTGAGGAACTTTTTTGCATGACACCAGAGTCATCAACTCTTGGTTTTTCTCTAAGGAAATCCATCCCCAAAACAGGAAGCGTGATTCGTATTTGCTCAATAAAAAATTCCATATCAGCAAGATCAGCTTCAGGTAGAAAGCCATATTCTGGCGAAGTGCTATTTACAAGGCTAGCTCGGCCTGCAGCCGAGACAATTGATATCAATCGACTTTCCAGATAACGAGCATGCGCTTTCGTTAAATTCTGGTCCTTACTTGTTACAACGCAAACCTTATCCCAAAACTCTTTCGTCTCATCTTTATTGTGAGAGACGAGCCGTTTAGCGACATTATCGCTTTCTCCGACATAAACAAAGGTTTGCGTCGGTTCTTCCGGATTAACACCAGTTAAGAAATAGACCCCTGTTCGCGCTATCTCTGACCGCTTTATCAAATCAGGCAAGCGCGTACGCGGTGCGGTCATGACATGACCAGTCCAGTTCATTATCTCGGCTGTAATGATTCCGCTTGGTGTGCCATCGACCAAGAAGAGCCTAATACTCCTGCCCTTAAGCAAAGCAATTCCCCATATTGATAGCATTATGTTTAGTTGTATCATCCCCACGATAGCTCTGTCATTGCGAGAAACTCATACTATTTCGTTTTCACCCAAAGGCTTGGCAGGTATTCAACACAACATCTGACATTTTCCCGGTCTTTGCTGCTTGACTCCTGTTCCGTCCTGACCACATAAAAAGAACAAATCAGGAACTTACATCATGTCGGACAGACGTCTTCATCTTGCCCGTGCTGCGTTGCAACGGGCCGAAAAACAATGGAAAGGACAGGTTGCCTGCCTGCCCGGCGGGACGGATCGGATCATGCGCCGTGCCTTTGGCGGGGTCGATTTTGCACATCATATCAGCATCGGGGGCATTGCCCCGGTGGGTCTGCATGAAATCATCTGCGGTCATGATGATGCCGCCGCCTCCATTCTGGCATGGTATCTGGCACGACTTTCCATCGGGGATCAAACAGGCAAAAGCCTGTTTTGGATTAGACAACGGCGCGCGATTGACCAAGGCGGGCTTTATCCGCTTGCGCTGCCAGCGACGGATATGCCGGTCATGATGGTGGTTGATCGGCAGGCCACCGCCCTTTGGACCAGCGAGGAATCAGCAAAATCCGGCCAGATCGCCAGCATCATTGTCGAAACCACGGATTATGACCTGACTGCGGCACGCCGCCTGCAACTAGCCTGCGAAGCCGGACATACGCGCCTGATTGCAATCCGGCATATGCGGTCCGATGGCAAAACCACCGCATCAAGCGCGCATACGCGGTGGCGGATAACGCCGGAAGCAGCGAAACATTCAACAACAGGCAACCGACACATACTCAGCCTGATCGGGGGACGCGGGGTTCGACCGGGCAGCTGGAGAATGCAAATTGATGCAACAACGTTTTCTTTATCTGTGGCTGACGCACTGGAAAACAGATTGCCACCGGATCGATATGCCTGAAACCGGGGATGATACCCCGCAAACCGCACCATCCCCGCAACGGGAACCGGTCGTGATCACGCGAGCTGATCACAAGGGCGTGCTTGTCTGCGGCAGCAACAAGGCAGCACAATCACGCGGGCTGGCACCGGGCATGCGCCTTGCCGAAGCACGCAGCATATACCCGGCTTTGCGCGACCTTCCCGAACAGCCCGATCTTTATGAACGCCATCTGGCGCGTTTGATCCGCGCGATGGACCGATACAGCCCGTGGGTTGCCCGCGACCGGTTCTTGCAGGAAGCCGATCATAACCATACAGGTGATGCCGGATTGTGGCTTGAAATTACCGGCGGCAGTCACCTTTTTGGTGGCGAAAGTGCGCTTCTGGCGCTGGTTCTGCGCGATGTCAAATCACGTGGTTATGCTGGCCGTGCCGCCATTGCCGATACGGCAGGTGCGGCATGGGGGGCGGCACGATGCCACCCTGCTGCCTTGGCTGATCAACGGATTTTAAGCCTGCCGCGCGATCATGATATTGCCGCCGGTTTTCCGATATCCGCCCTGCGTCTGGCCGAACAGACACGTGTCACCCTGTTTCGGCTGGGGCTGAAACATCTGGGCGACATCACCCCGATGCCGCGTGCCAATATCACCACGCGCTTGGGGCCCGAAGTTTTGCAACGGCTTGATCAGTTTTATGGACGTCTGCCCGAACATCTGAATTTCAATTTGCCAGATCGGCCATGGCTGATCCGGCGCAGCTTTGGCGAACCGCTGGGCGATGCGGCCAATCTGGCGATTACGGTTGAAAGCATGGTAACGGAACTCTGCAACAATCTGGCGCAGGAAAATCTGGGTCTGCGCCGCATTATCCTGCGCTGTGTACGGGTTGACGGGCATACCCATACCATCACACTTGGTACCGGAAGCCCGTGCCAGTCCGCCCCGCATGTGTTGCGATTGCTGTCTGAAAAAATGCCCGGTGTCGATACTGGTTTTGGCATCGAACAGGTGATTGTCTACGCCCCGTGGGTCGAACATGTGGCCTTTCGCCAGTCGCGCCTTGATCAGCAACAGGAAGAAACCACCGACCAGATTGCCCTTGCCCAGTTGATCGACCGGATTTCCCACCACCTCGGCCCGCGCGACATGCTGTTTCACCCCGGCCACCACGCCAGCCACTTGCCTGAACAGGCTTCTGTGCGACAGGCCGTTAACGCCCGGACATATCCGGCCAGACGCACCGACATGACATTGCCCAAACGCCCGGCACGCCTGATCGACCCGCCCGAACCGGTCGAAATCCTTGCGCGCGACACCAATGGCACGCCAAGCCGCCTGCGCTGGCGCAAAATGGCGGTCGACATCATCCATGCCGAAGGACCAGAACGGATTTGCCCGGAATGGTGGCAATGCCTTGATCAGGATGAATATGCCCTATCCCCCAAGACGCGGGATTATTTCCGCATCCGCGATCAGGCAGGCCGATTGTTATGGGCCTTTCGCACCGGCCCAACCGGGCAGGATATCTGGTCCATCCATGGATTGTTCGGGGACTGACATGACCGATTTCCCCCTTCAGCAATCGGCACCTGCCTATGCCGAATTACAGGTCAGCAGCAATTTTTCCTTCCTGCGCGGGGCCTCCCACGCCGAGGAACTGGTTCTTATGGCCGCAACCAAGGGACTGCATGCTATTGCGATAACCGACTGCAACACCTTGGCCGGGGTCGTGCGTGGCCACACCGCACATCAGCCCCACAGGGACCGGCTGAATTATATTGTCGGCTGTCGGCTTGATCCCGTCGATGGTCCGTCGCTGTTATGTTATCCGACGGACCGCATGGCCTATGCCCGGTTATGCCGGTTACTGACCCTTGGTAAACGCCGCGCGCCAAAGGGCGAATGCGAAATTTATCTGGCCGATATCATAAGTCATGCCGACGGATTGCTCTTCATCGCGGTCCCGCCACAAGTCCCCGATGACATCTTTCGCACGCAGCTGATCGACCTTAAACGCCATTTATCGGGCCAGCTTTGGCTTGCCATCGGTCGGTTCATGGACGGGTTTGATAGCGAACGGCTGGCCTTTACCGAGGCGGTCGAGGCAGAACTTGCCATCCCCGCAGTTGTCACCAATGACGTGCACATGCATGTCCGCTCGCGCAAACCGTTGCAGGATGTCCTGACCTGTATTCGCCATCATTGCCGGATCGAGGATGCCGGATATCGGTTGTTTCCCAATGGCGAACGCCATATCAAAAGCCCGCAGGACATGGCGAAACTTTTCCCGACCCATCCCGAATGGCTGGCTCGCACGATTGAAATCGCCGATCAATGTCGGTTTTCCTTATCCGAATTACGCTATGAATATCCCGATGAAAATGACGGATCGGGCGAAGGCACGCAGGAACGCCTGACCCGCCTGACATGGGAAGGCGCGCATAAACGCTATCCCGACGGCATTCCCGACAAGGTCCGGGGATTGATTGAGGCCGAACTCAAACTGATCGACGAACTCGGCTATGCCCCCTATTTCCTGACGGTGCACAACATTGTCGCCTTTGCCAGATCGCAAAACATTCTGTGTCAGGGACGCGGATCGGCCGCCAATTCATCGGTCTGTTTCTGTCTGCATGTCACATCGGTCGACCCGGCCAAGGTGGAACTTCTGTTTTCGCGCTTCATCAGCAACGCGCGGAACGAGCCACCCGACATTGATGTCGATTTCGAACATGAACGCCGCGAAGAGGTGATCCAGCATATCTATCAACGTTATGGCCGGGAACGGGCCGGATTGACGGCAACCGTGATTTCATACCGGTCGCGAAGCGCCATCCGCGATGTCGGCAAGGTGTTCGGCCTGCCCGAAGACACCATTATCAAACTGACCAAAACCATCTGGGGATCGGGCAGCAAGGGCGCGCATGATGAAATGATGCGCCAGTCGGGCATTCATCCAGATGAACCGCGTCTGAAAGCCGTTCTTGATCTGGCAGGCGAACTGACCGGGTTCCCCCGCCATCTGTCCCAGCATGTCGGTGGCTTTGTCATCACTCGTGGCCCATTATGCGAACTGTCCCCGATTGCCAATGCCGCGATGGAGGACCGCACCACCATCGAATGGGACAAGGACGATATCGATGCGCTGGGCATCCTCAAGGTCGATGTGCTTGCCCTTGGAATGCTAAGCTGTATTCGCAAGGCATTCGATGAATTGAGAAACCACAAGAATATCGATCATGATCTGGCAACCCTTCCCAAGGAAGACGGGCGGGTTTACGACATGCTGGAAAAAGCCGACAGCATCGGCACGTTTCAGGTCGAATCTCGCGCGCAAATGAGCATGCTTCCACGATTAAAACCGCGCAGCATCTATGACCTGACCATTCAGGTTGCCATTGTCCGCCCCGGCCCGATCCAGGGCGGCATGGTTCACCCCTTCCTCCAACGGCGCATGGGCCGCGAAAAGGTCGATTACCCGTCAAAGGAACTCGAAGCCGTTTTAAAGCGCACCTGTGGCGTGCCCTTGTTTCAGGAACAGGCCATGCAGATTGCCATCGTGGCTGCCGGCTATACTGGCGGTGAGGCCGATGAATTGCGCCGTGCCATGGCAACCTTTCGCCGCACCGGCACGATTGGCGCGCATCGCGACAAATTCATCAATGGCATGCAAAAAAATGGATATGACATCGACTTTGCCGAACGGTGCTTCAAACAGATCGAAGGCTTCGCCGATTACGGCTTTCCCGAAAGCCACGCGGCCAGTTTTGCCATCCTTGCCTATGCGTCATCATGGCTTAAATGCCATCATCCCGATGTGTTTTTATGCGCGCTTCTGAACGCGCAACCGATGGGGTTTTATGCCCCGGCGCAACTGGTTGCGGATGCCAAAAATCATGGTGTCCGGGTGCTTGAAATCGATATCAATCACAGTTTCTGGGACAATCATCTGGAACGGGAACTGGGCCGCGCCAGCGGTCATCTTTCCGTCCGGCTGGGCTTCCGCCAGATCAAGGGGTTCGGGCAGTTCGATGCCCTGTCCCTGATCGCAAACCGCCCGACCGGCGGATTTCAGGATATCTTTCTGATGGCGCGCCAGACCGGGCTGTCACCCGCCGCCCTTGAAAAACTGGCCGAAGCCGATGCGTTTGGCTCCCTTGGCCTGTCCCGGCGCGAAGCGTTATGGGCCGTCCGCCGGTTTGGCAAGGGGCGCAAGGCCCCGGCGGCCCTTCCCCTGTTTGAAGCCGCCCAGAATTTCAACCACAATATGGGCGTTTCCGCCGAATTCGGGCCCGAAGCCCCGGTCAACTTGCCAATCATGGGACCGGGCGAAGAAATCATCGAAGATTACGCCAGCCTGCGACTATCGCTTAAGGGGCACCCTGTATCGATGCTGCGCGATGCCCTGTCCGCAGCCGGGGTGTGCAAATCGACCGATCTGGCCAATTTCAAGAATAACGAACGGATCAACCATGCCGGTCTTGCCATTGTTCGCCAGCGCCCCGGCACCTCGTCCGGCGTGGTTTTCATAACGCTTGAGGATGAAACAGGCATCACCAATCTGGTCGTCTGGAGCAAGGTGATGGAACAGTTCCGCCGCGAGGTCATGACCGCAACCGTCCTTGGCGTATCAGGCAAGCTTCAGCGCGAAGACGGTGTCACCCACATCATTGCCGATAAACTGGTTGACCTGTCAGGGATGCTGCAAAGCCTGACGGATAACACCCGCATTGCGCGCGCCAATAACACCCATCCCCGCAATCTGCGCTGGGCCACGCCCACCGCAGGACCATCCGATCAGACCGGCCCCGCGGCCCAGAACCTTGATCAGCTTGAACAACGCCACGGCAAACAGCAAAACACATCACGCCTTAAGGTCGACAGCCACGATTTCCACTAATCCCCAAACGAAAACACCCCGGCATTTGCACCGGGGTGTTTTGCAAAAGACCGACATGATCGATCAATCTTTATCAAGGTTCTGCCACGCATCATAGGCGGCAACAACCGTTGCCATCTGCGCGGTATGGGCCGCGATGAAGGCATCGCCATAGATCGTTTCATCGGGATATTCGGTAATCAGGGTCAGCGGCACGTCATGACGATCATCAATGGAAATCATACACGGGAAACCATTGATGATCCGAAAACCGGTTTCACCGGCATGAATGCGATAAAGATCGATCTGTGCCGCATTGAATGCCAGAAGCCCCGGAATGGCGGCAAGTTTTCGGGTGACCTGATCGACAAAGTTTTCCGCCCGTTCCGACCATTCATCATGATGACGCATGATCAGGAAGAACCCCTTTGGCAGGGTCCACATGCCAAACCCGCGCGGAACATATCCCGAAAGCGGCCGGGTCCATTCATGGCAGGGATAGCCATGCAGATTGACATGCAGGCTTGCCCCGCTGATGGCACGCGCCCGTACCCGGATTTCCTTTTCATAAAGGCCATCACCGCTGCGATATTCCATGTCATCGCCAAGCGCTGTATAGCGCGCCGCGTGATGCATATGGAACGGGTTATCAACAATCAGGCGCTGATGAAGGGCATAACCATCCGGATTTTCCAGCGGTGAAATCGTGAAATGTGCCCCATCACGTTTCGCCAGCTCCAACGCCCCGCGAAGCGCGCCCGCAACACCGGAAATCTCGTTGGGATGCTGCCCGCCACTGATCATGACCGGCAAATCCGTCCCCTTGTGATAGCGCGCATTCAAAACACGCCCGGACCGCGACGTCGCATGGAATTCTTCGCCGCTGATCCCGTCAAGCTCTGCGCGGATTTGCGCAACCGTCAATGGGCGGGTGGCGTGATCAATCTGTTGCATCTCACCCGCTGTCTCGTCTTTTGACAGGGGGCGTAACTCAACCGTGACCCGGGCGTCACCATCACCGGATACCTGACGGATTTCCGGGACGATCTGCCCCGGCTGCAATCCGCGATCACCCAGCGGGCGGCCCGATTTGACCTGAAAATATTCCAGCAGCGAGAAATAGAAATCCTCGTGCAGGGCTTCATGCAGGCTCAGAACCTCGTGACCATGGGCGATCTTCTGATCATGCCCCGGCAGATCAACCGAGATATTCAGTTCTTCGAAATAAGGTTCCTGATCGCCCCAGTCATAATCGGCAATGGCCGCCATGGTTTGGGCAAAAAGCGCCTCATATTCGGTTTCAGTCCGTTCATCGCGGACAATCTGACCATCGGCATCGATAATCCGCACCCAGCCGGTCGGCGACAGGTGGGTTTCATCAACCACATCCTGATGCACCCGGTTTGGCGCAAAAACTTCGTGACGGGTTTCAACCCCATCTGATCCGCGCAGGATCACATCATAGGTACAATCGCAACGATCCGATGCTTCAAACGTGATCAAGGCTGGCGTAACCAGGGCCGCCAAGGGATAGGTTTCAAGCAGGAAGCGATTATCCGCCGCATTTTGATGGCGCGGATAACGCACCGTGATATTGGCAATGCCTGATTTTGCCAGATCAATATCTTCAAGGAAGAAATGCAAAAGCGGCTTATAGGCACTGCGAATGCGGGCCTTGATCCCCTGCTGGACCAACTTTGCCTCGGCCGCGGCACGGGTTTGGGCATCGTTAAACAACCATGCCTCAATAAGCTGCTCGGGGCGGGCGGTCTTGACGATTTCATCAATCAGGTTTGGGAGGGTCGGCGCAAAGGTGGTGGCGAAAATCTGTGTCATTTGGACGTCCTGCCTGTGGGGTCAAGGCTATCGCGCAGCCAGTCGCCCAGAAGGTTCAGGCCAAGCACGGTCAGAAGAATGGCAAGCCCGGGGAAAACCGATACCCACCAGGCATTCTGCAAATAGGTCCGCCCATCCGCGAGCATCCCGCCCCAGCTTGGGATCAGGGGGTCAACCCCCAGCCCAAGGAAGGTCAGGCTGCTTTCAAGCAGGATGTTGGTCGCAACATTAAGCGTCATCAGAACAATCACCGGCCCGATCAGGTTGGGCAGAAGGTGACGGAACAGGATATGAATATCGCGCACGCCAATCGCCTTGGCCGACTGGATGAATTCCCGATCCCTTAGCGACAGAACCGATCCCCGCACCAGACGGGCATATTGCACCCATTGCGCAATGATCAGCAGAATGATCATGTTGGTCAGTCCACCGCCGATAATCGCGATAAAGGTGATCGCCAGCAAAATGAACGGCAATGCAAGCTGCACATCGGCAAAGCGCATCACGATCATGTCCCAGAAACCGCGATAATATCCCGATATCAGGCCCATGATCACACCAATGACGACGGCACCGGCAACGGAAAGCAACCCAACCTGAAGCGATATTTTGCCGCCTGAAACCACACGTGCCAACACATCACGCCCGAGCGGATCGGTGCCAAAAATATGATCGGCATTGGTAAACGGCGCG
This sequence comes from Thalassospira xiamenensis M-5 = DSM 17429, assembly GCF_000300235.2. Lineage (NCBI taxonomy): Bacteria > Pseudomonadati > Pseudomonadota > Alphaproteobacteria > Rhodospirillales > Thalassospiraceae > Thalassospira > Thalassospira xiamenensis. The sequence goes on from NZ_CP004388.1 coordinate 2,762,117, forward strand.
ATCAGGCGGGCCGAAAGATCAATCTTGTCCGCGCCGCCGGGAAACAGCAGATCGGAAAACACGACCAGAAAACAGATGCCACCGGTCAGAACAGCACCCAGAACGAATTCAAGATTTTTAAAACGCGCAAACCGCGCCTTGGTTGCAGTGGTCGCCATGGGGTTACTCCGTCCGGATACGTGGATCAATCAGGCCATAGGCAATGTCGACAAGCAGGTTCACCCCGACAATCATGATCGACAGAACCGTAATCACAGCCTGTAAAACCGGATAATCACGTGCACCAACGGCCTCAAAGGCCAGCGTGCCCATTCCCGGCCAGTTAAACACCAGCTCAACGACAACAATCCCGCCCAGAAGGTTGCCAAACTGCAAACCGAAATAGGTAACAAGCGGGATCGCACAGTTGCGAAGCGCGTGTTTATACAGCACGACATTCTCGCTAAGCCCCTTGGCGCGCGCGACCATGATGTATTGCGACTGAAGGGTTTCCAGCATCGAGGTCCGCACAAGCCGCACATTGGTCGCGGTCAGGATCACCCCCATGGTGATGGCTGGCATGATGAAGTTCTCAATACCCGTCATGCCACTTGGCGGCAGAAGCCGGAAAGTAATCGACAGCAACAGCACCAGCATGATCGCCAGCCAGAAATTCGGGAATGACAACCCGACCAGCGACAGGATGCGAATGACCTGATCGGGCCATTTGCCACGCGAAATGGCCGCCTTGATCCCCAGAGGGATCGAAATCACGATGGATACGAACATCGATGCAAACGCCAGCATCAGGGTAGCGGGCAATGCATTGCCAATCAGGGTGGAAACCTGCGTTCCACCAAGGAAGGATCTACCGAAATCAAGGCTGAAAAGCCCCAGCATGAAATCGGCATACTGAACAAAAAATGGCTGGTTCAAACCAAGGGATTCACGAATACGTGCAAGGTCTTCCTCGGTGATGCTGCCGGCCCCCTGGCTTAGCATCAGCGCCGGGTCACCCGTCAAACGGATGGCAAACGAGACAATCAATGTCACCGCGACGACCACGAAAATCGCCTGCAAAAGGCGTTTGATCAGAAAACCAGCCAAAACACTTGTCCTTTAAAGAAATAGGCATGAAAGCCGCCCGGCATCTGTCCGGGCGGCTTTCGTTTCACATCAGTCGACAGTCACTTCCGTCAGGCGCAGACGGCTGTCGGGAACCGGGGTGAAATTCTTGACGCGCTTGGAAACCCCAAAGATCGCATTGAGGTTATAAAGCGGCATTTCCAGCGCGCGATCAGCGGTGTAATGCGCAATCGACTGCAGGATTTCTTCACGTTTGGCACGGTCGGTAATCGCACGCTGGGATTCCAGCAGCTTGTCGAGTTCCGGATCGCTGTCATACGGGTTCCACTTTTCGCCCGTGTGATACATGAAGTAAGCGGTGTTATCATAATCAAGCGTCCAGCCGCCCCACGACTGCTGGAACATCGCACCGGTTTTACCCGCCGGAATGATGTCATTAAGCAGAACGTTGGTTTCATAAGGCTTGATCGTAGCGTTCAGGCCAATCACCTGAAGGTAGCTGGCAACGGCCTGGGCAACTTCGTTAAAGGTTGCGTCATTGCCGCGAATGTCGATCTGGATTTTCGTACCCGGTGCAACACCGGCTTCTTTCAGAAGCGCCTGTGCCTTGGCCGGATCATACGGCAACGGTTTCATCGACGGATCGTTACCAAACGACAATTCACCCTGGAAACTTGCAATCGGCGCTGCCTGACCACCAAGGATCGAGTCAATGATCGCCTGACGATCCACACCGTAAATCATCGCCTTACGGACTTTTTCATCCGCCGTGATGCCATTGCCGGTATTAAAGCGAAGCGCATAAACCGTAGGGCTTACGGTGGTGACGATATCGATATTTTCGTCTTCCTGAATGGTCGGGATCATGCCAATCGGAATGGTCGGCGGAATGACAAGGTCAACGTTCCCGGCCTGAAGTTCCGCAACCGCGGTCGACGGTTCACTGATGAAGCGATACTTGATGGTTGAAAGTTTCGGCGCACCGCCCCAATGATCAGCATAGGCTTCAAGTGTCAGACCAACTTTCGGCTCATAGGAAACCATTTTGAACGGACCGGTGCCGATCGGATGGGCGTTGAAATAATCTTCGCCTTTTTCCGCGATATATTTCGGCGGAACAATCATCGCACCATAACCGGCAAGCTTGGTCAGAAGCACCGGATCCGGCTGGGTCAGATGCATGTCGACGGTGTTTTCGTCAATAACTTCGACCGATTTGATCGCAGCATAGTTTGACCGCTGTGGCCCTTTTTTGCCTTCATCACCCATCAGGCGATCAAAGGTGAATTTGACCGCTTCGGCATTGAACGGTTCGCCATTCTGGAAGGTCACGCCTTCACGCAGATGGAAACGGATGCGCGTGCCGCCATCAAATTCTTCCCATGATGACGCAAGCCCCGGAACCAGTTTGGCATCCGGTCCGCGATAGGTCAGACCGTCATAAATATTGGTCGCAACCGACGACCAGTTGACCAGAAACGTATCGACCGGGTCCCAGCTACCGGGGTCCTGTGGTGATGAAATGGTCAAGGTGCCTTCGGCATATGCCGGCGCAGTTGCCATCAGACCGCCCGCAAAGGCAAGAGCCATCAGCGCACTGCGCATTCCCTGTTTTTTCGTCATGTTATTTTTTCTCCGTTGTTGGTGGCTTGGCGCGAGGGGAGACAAGGCTTGCGACCCAAGGGCCGCTTAACGTGCGTCGGCCACAAAGTGACCGGGCGCAATTTCGCGATGGGCAAGAATGGCCGGCTCATCACCGACCCGACGGATCGGGCTTGGAATTTCACCATCCATCAGGATGCGGTCGCGCACGATTGTGGGGTCGGCGACCGGCACGGCACTCAGAAGCCGCTGGGTATAGGGATGGGTTGGCGTTTCAAGAACCTGCTGACGCGATCCAAGTTCGGCAACCTGACCAAGATAAAGCACGGCGACCCGATGGCTCATTTTTTCAACCACCGCCATGTCATGGCTGATGAACAGATACGCAAGCCCATGTTCTTCCTGAAGTTCCATGAACAGATTGATGATCTGCGCCTGGATCGACACATCAAGGGCCGAAAGGGCTTCGTCGGCGATGATCAGCTTGGGATTGGATGCCAACGCGCGCGCAATGCAGATACGCTGGCGCTGACCACCGGAAAATTCATGCGGGTAACGGTTAGCATGGGCCGATGTCAGGCCGACCCGCTCCAGCAACTGGTCAACCCGCGCAGCAATCTGTTTTTCACCGTCAATCAGTCGGTGCGTGCGGATCGGCTCGGCAATCGAAAATCCGATTTTCTTGCGCGGATCAAGGGACGCAAACGGATCCTGAAAGATATACTGGATCTCCTGACGCAGGCGCTGCTGTTCGCCTTTGCCCATGTCACTGAATGCGCGACCTTCGAAACTGATATTGCCCGCCGTTGCCTTTTGCAATTGCTGGATCGTGCGGCCAATGGTCGATTTGCCCGATCCGGACTCCCCGACAAGCGCCAGCGTTTCACCGCGATAAATATCAAAACTGACATTCTCGACCGCGTGAACCCGGTGGGAAACCCCGCCAAACAGGCCCTTTTTGATATCAAAGCGCGTTACCAGATCACGCACCGACAATAACGGGGCCTCGTCGTAACGTGCGGTATTCTGGATATGCTCCGTCCCGACCAGACGCGGCGTATCGCCATCCATCATCGTCACCGGGAACCGTTTGGGGAATGCTTCGCCCGTCATGCTGCCCAGTTTCGGAACTGCGGATAGCAATGTCTGTGTATAGGGATGGGCCGGATTGGCAAAAATATCGGCAACCGTGCCTTCTTCGACCTTCTTGCCCTTCCACATGACGACAACATCATCGGCAACCTCGGCAACAACCCCCATGTCATGGGTGATGAAAATCACCGCCATGCCAAGTTCCTGTTGCAGATCACGGATGATGGTCAAAATTTGCGCCTGAATGGTCACATCAAGGGCCGTGGTCGGTTCATCCGCAATCAGGACCTTGGGCCGACAGGCAAGCGCCATGGCAATCATGACGCGCTGGCGCATCCCGCCCGAAAGCTGATGGGGATACCGCCCCAAAAGTTCCTGCGCATCGGGCAGCCGCACCATATCAAGCAGCCGTTTGCTTTCAACAAGCGCATCGGGCTTGGACATGCCTTCATGCAGCATCAGGGATTCCGCAATCTGATCGCCGATGGTGAAAACCGGATTCAGCGACGTCATCGGTTCCTGAAAGATCATCGCGATGTCTTTGCCGCGAATGCGGCGCATCTGTTTTTGCGACAGTGCCAGCAAATCTTCATCGCGATCTTTTGACGTAAACCGGATACGCCCCGATGCATAGGATGCGCCCATCATATCAGCCAGACGCATGATCGACATCGATGTCACCGACTTGCCCGATCCGGACTCTCCGACAATTGCCAATGTCCTTCCGGGTTTCACGGCAAAACTCAGATTTTCGATAACCCGGCTGTCGCCGAACTCAACGGACAAATCTTCGACGGACAGGATCGGAACAGAAACAGCATCAGTCACGCAAACATCCTCGGCAATGTAAGGCGGATGCGCGGGTGGCGCGCACCGGTCAAACCGGTGTCAGTGCTGCAAGAAACGATGGCCGCAAAGAAGGAATTTTCTTCAGGCACGGTGGGGGCCGTGACCTTCTGATCATGCGTAACGGAAAGTTGTAACGCGGTCCCTCTTAACGACGATTGCCAACAACCCTGATACCGAATTCATGGTTTTTTATTTTGTATACAAACCTCATCATTTATTCGACAAATTGTCAACGAATTGAATTTCACTAAATTCAATTCGGTTTAAATGCCCTGCTGCCGCATAATCCACTGCACAGCCCGAACGTATTAAAGGTTTGTTTCAAAACCACAATTTTGCATCGCAACATTTCACCATGTTTCTGGTGTATGCCAACGCACTTCACAATCAAAAGACGAACCCATCACATCGCTTTCGGAACCCACCCCGAAGACTCCTCATGCACCGGCACCAACCATCCTTCCCTTTGCCAAACCATGGCCGGTTTTGGGATACCCCTTTCCGGTCAGAAAATTGGCACCATTAATTTTACCAAAACGGCTCTTTATGGCGCACCACTAATATCCCAGACTGCATGCTCCCTCGCCCCGCAACAAAGGTCATCAGATGCCATCCGAACATAAAAACGAATTTGGCCAACCGGTCGGTCGCCCGGTTGAAAACTGGAAAGAATGCCAGATGCCACCACGCAGCGACATGGCTGGCCGCCATGTCATTGTCAGTCCGACCGATGTGAAACGCGACGCCAGACAACTATTTGACGCCAACCGCACAGCCATGGATGGATCGCGCTTTACCTATCTTTTCACCGATGCGTTCGAGGATTTTGATGCTTATCAGGCGTGGCTTGAAAGCATGGCCGCCACCCGCGACCCGATGCTTCATACCATCATCGACAAGGCATCAAATAAGGCCGTCGGCATTGCCGCCTTCATGCGGATCGATACCAAATTTGGCGGCATTGAAATCGGCAATATCAACTATTCCCCGGCGCTTTCGAAAACCATCGGCGGGACAGAGGCGATGTATCTGATGATGAAGCGCGCCTTTGACGAACTGGGTTACCGCCGGTACGAATGGAAATGCGACGATCAGAACGCCCCATCACGTGCCGCCGCCCTGCGATATGGCTTCACCTACGAAGGCACCTTCCGCAACCACATGGTCTATAAGGACCGCAACCGCGATACCGCATGGTTTTCGATTACCGATCTTGAATGGCCGATGGTCAGGGCCGCTTTCGAAGCATGGCTTGCCCCCGGCAACTTTGATGAAACCGGCAAACAACGCAACAGCCTGCAAAGCTTCCGCAGGGCATAATCGCGCCCATAATAGCGCCCCATGAAACACGCCTCTGGTCCGGTGCCGGTTTTATTCCCCGACACCGGCAAAGCTGCGCATGTCGAATATGCTGTTATCCAGAAACGCATCCGGGCCGACAAACGCCCGGTCGGCGGCATCATTCGCGCCCTCGACCCGCCAGTCATCATGCGGAAGCGCAACATCAAGCCCCTTGACCGCACGACGATAAAGATCAGGACGATAAATGTCGGAAATAAGCGTACCGAAATCAACGGAGGCATCAACCTGCCCCCAACGCTGCATCTGTGTGCCAACCCACGCCCCCTGCGACAGCCACGGGAACGTGGCGGTATAGCGATAAAACACATGACGATCAGGCGCCTCAATCGGATTGTCACCGGGTTTAAGCACCGGCCGGCCAAGTAACGAGGCCCGCAGAATATCAAACGATGCCCCGACGTGATTTTCACCAGACAGCAATTGCGCCAGTTCGGTGCGGTTTTCCGGCTGATCGGCCCATTCCGCTGAACGGACAAGCGCACGCACCAGCGCATCCACCGTATCGGGATTGGATTGCACCCAGTCTTCGCGCACGCCAAGAACCTTTTCCGGGCTACGCGCCCAGATATCTTCCTTAAGCGCGACAATCACCCCGTCCCCGTGGAATACCGCCCGCTGGTTCCACGGTTCCCCCACGCAATACCCATCGACCCAGCCATTGCGCAGACTGTCAAACATGCGCGGCGGTGCGATGACGCCGATATTGACGTCCTTGTCCGGGTCAATACCGCCCGCCGCCATCCAGTAACGCAGTTCGTAATTATGGCTCGAATACGGGAATACGGTCGCAAAGGACATGATCGGGCGACCATCCGCCCGGTCCTCGTCGATCACCTTTTTAAGCGCCCGCGCCGAAAGCCCGCGCGGCCCATGCATCGCCGCCGGATCTGCTTCAAGCATCCGCTGATAAAGCCGGGTTGAAACCGTAATCGCATTCCCGCCGCGCCCCAGCGCCATAGGAACCGCAATGCGTTGCGAGGGCATCCCGCCAAGCCCTAGCCGCGCTGCCAGCGGAATACCCGCAAGCAGATGCGCCGCATCATAAACCCCATAAGACAGCTTGTCGCGAATGGCCGCCCAGGACATTTCCCGGATCAGGGTCAGGTCGATATTTTCTTCCTCGGCAAAGCCCTTGGCACGCGCCACGACAGGCAGGGCACAATCCACAAGCGGTACAAAGCCAAGTCGAACCTGTTTAAGGGACATGCGTTAGAACTCCAACTGAAAGGCCGTGATCACGCTTTGCGCGATTTCAGAAATTTTGCGGTTCTGTTTCATGGCGTTTTTGCGCAGCAGGTTATAGGCCTCATCCTCACTCAGCCCCTTTTCCTGCATCAACAATCCTTTGGCCCGGTCGATCAGCTTGCGATCATTCAGCTTGGCCTTGGCCTCGTCGCGTTCGCGGCGCAATTGATCGAACGCGTTAAAACGCGAAATGGCCATTTCGACGATGGGCCGAATACGATCCTGGCGCAAGCCATCAACGACATAGGCACTGACCCCGGCCTCGACCGCCTCGCGGATCGTATTGCTGTCGCTTTGATCGACAAACATCGCAATCGGGCGTGCAATAACACGCGATACCTGAAACATCTGTTCAAGCGTATCACGGTCCGGGTTTTCAAGATCAATGATGATGATGTCGGGGGCCAACGCCTGAATGCGTTCGACCAGATTGTATGACGTGCCGATGCGGCTGACACGGGTATAGCCACTTTCGACAAGGCCGCGCTCGACAATCGCGGCACGGTCCGGGTTTTCGTCGATCACCAGAATGCTGAAGTCTTCAAGCTTCATTTAGAACCTTTTCCCTGACGATCAAGGCCTCTCTCCTGTCTGTTCTTTTTCGCCCCGGACCTTGATGGCCCGGTGGAAACCGGGATGCGGCACATGCCGCATCCCGGAAAGATCGTATGTTATTCCGCCGGAACCGCCTGCGCACCGGATGGCAGCGCATCGCGTTCCTGCATGGCTTTTTCGAAACGTTCCTTTTCCTCGGCCACGGTCTTTTCCGAGAAACGAACCGCAAGGGCTGCAAAGGAACAGACAATCACGGCAATACCAAGATACATCAGTCCCTGCTGATAGGTCAGTGCTTCGGATTTGAACAGGAAGCCCGCGGCAACCGCCCCGGCATTCCCGCCCGCACCAACAATACCGGCAACCGAACCAAGCGCCTTGCGGTTAACAAACGGAACAATCCCGAATGTCGCTCCTTCGGACATCTGCACGAAAAGCGAGAAGACCACCATCATCGACACCGCGATGACCAGCGCATCCATCATCGAAAACGCAACAAGCGCAACACCTTCAATGAACAGCGCCAGAAACAGGAATTTGACCCGCCCCGAAAGCCCGCCCTTGGCGGCAAACTTGTCGGAAAACACCCCGCCCAGCGTGCGGGCAAAGATGTTCATCAAACCAAACAGACCGGCAATCAGACCGGCGGTCTGAAGGCTAAGTTCAAACCGGTCAAAGAAATAGATCGCGGCGATGTTGTTGATCGTAAGCTCGACACCGAAACACGCCCCGTATACCAGAAACAGCGCCCAGACCCGGTAATCCTTGGCCGCGGCCAGCATGCCCTTGGTCGCACCGGCATGATCATCTTCCGGCGACAGAGCACCGCTTTTGCGCATATCGGCATAATTGCCATCCGGCGCATCGGTGGTAAAGAACCAGTAAAGCACGGCAACCACCAGCATGATCACACCCGGGAAGACCATCGCCAGACGCCAGCCCATGGTTTCCGAAACACCAAAGCCAAGCACCATGGCAAGGATCAGCGGCATGGCCATCTGTGTCACACCACCGCCAAGGTTACCCCAGCCCGCCGTGGTCGCGTTTGCCGTCCCAACGACGTTCGGCGCAAACATGGTCGAGGTATGATACTGCGTGATCACGAACGATGCCCCGATCGAGCCGATGGCAAGACGCGCCAGCAGGAATGTTTCATAGCTGTCGGCAAGCCCGATCAGCATGACCGGCAGGGAACCGATAACTAGCAACGCCGTATAGGTCTTGCGCGGGCCGATTTTATCGCAAAGCGGCCCGATCAGAAGACGGACCAGAACCGTGATCGCGACAGACGCGATGATGGTATTGCCGATTTCACCCTTGGTCAGGCCAAGATCGTCACGCACAAGCGGCATCAGCGGCGCAATACCGAACCAGCCAAAGAAACACAGGAAGAAGGCAAGCCAGGTCAGGTGGAAAGTCCGCATCTGAACAGTCCTAAGACTGAAGAGATTGATGCGCGGAGCCTTGTTTTTGATTTCCATAACAATGAAGCCCTTCGTTTGGGTCACTCCGAACCGGTTTCCCGGTTGTCGCGACCGACGGTTATTTCCCCAAGGGCCGCACGCTTCATCAGATGGATTCCGCTGGCGGCCCGTCATTCGTTTCGACTGCGGCTGCGCCATCGTTGCGCGCCAAAATCGAACGTCTGATCGCCCGCCATTGGACGAAGAACTGTGAGTCACCCGTCATTGGGCCTGCTTCCATCGAAGCGGCTCACACGAAACAAGTTGTGCAAACCGCGCGCCAATTTTTTCGCGTTGCGGAAATTTTCAAATAATCACCTGAAATCCAAAGCATTTTAACCACCGCAACCACACAAACAGAAAACCCACCCCATCAACGAGCCTTGTATTTGCACATTTTTTAATCTCATCATTTTGCGTGTGGTTATTTTTTAAACAATCACAGGTTTCGCGCAATTTTTGCTTATCCCGCAGGCATCAGAAATCTGTTTTAAAATCATTGCGTTGCAAGTTTTTCGGCGCAATCTGCAGTTCTGGCACGCAACTTGTATAGTAAGGGGCAAGAGCGCGGGCAAGGTCGCCTGCTGCCACGGCAGAAATGCCGCACCCATATATAGAATCCAATGGCGGGTTCACCCGGATAACGACGTCCGTTGCGAGATTGCCTTTTTGACAGGCAGTGCGCACCGGGCGTTTTTTTTGCCAATTCGCTTCCCGCGATCAGGAGCCAGAGACAAATGAACCACGTCCCTGCATCACTTACCAAGAAACCCCGCCTTGTCGTCATCGGCAACGGCATGGCCGGCATGCGCACCGTCGAGGAAATCCTCGGTCGCGCCCCTGACAAATACGAAATCACCGTTTTCGGGGCCGAGCCACGCGTGAACTATAACCGCATCATGCTCTCCCCGCTTCTGTCGGGCGAAAAGGAATTCGACGATATCGTCATCAATACCGCCGAATGGTATCAGGAAAACCGCATCCATCTGTTTTCCGGCGATCCGGTGGTTGAAATCGACCGCGCCCGCAAGGTCGTCATTTCCAAAAGCGGCACCGAAACCGCCTATGACCAGCTTCTGCTGGCCACCGGTTCCGACCCGATCATGATCCCGGTCCCCGGTCACAAGCTTTCGGGCGTTGTCACCTTCCGCGATGTCGATGATGTCGATACCATGCTGAAAACCGCCGCAAATGGCGGCCCCGCCGTCGTGATCGGTGGTGGCCTTCTGGGCCTTGAGGCCGCCGTTGGCCTTCAGGCACGCGGCATGTCGGTCACGGTCCTGCATCTGGCCGGTCACGTGATGGAACGCCAGCTTGATCCGTCGGCGGGTTACCTTCTCGCACAGGAACTTGGCCGTCGGGGCATCAATGTCATTACCGAGGCCGACACCGCCGAAATCGTCGGCACCGATTGCGTAACTGGCGTCCGGCTTAAAGATGGGCGCATGATCCCGGCTGATCTGGTGGTCATGGCTGTTGGCATCCGCCCCAACGGGCGCCTTGCCGCAGACGCGGGACTAAACGTCGAACGCGGCATTGTCGTTGACGATGTCATGACCACCAGTGATCCGGATATCTTTGCCGTTGGCGAATGCGTGCAGCATCGCGGCCAGTGCTACGGCCTTGTTGCGCCGCTGTTTGAAATGGCAAAATCCTGTGCCGATCATCTGGCCGAAATCGCAACCGATGGCTATGCCGGTTCGGTCACCTCGACCAAGCTGAAAGTCACCGGGGTTGATGTTTTTTCCGCCGGTGATTTTTCCGGCGGCGGCGAAACCGAGGAAATCGTCTTCCGCGATGCCGGACGCGGCGTTTACAAACGCATCGTTCTTGAAGACGGCAGGATCAAGGGTGCCGTCCTTTATGGCGATACATCCGATGGCGGCTGGTATTTCCAGCTGATGAAGGATGGTCAGGACGTGACCGAGCTTCGCGATACCCTCGCCTTTGGTCAGGCCTTCGCCGGGGGATCCGCCGGAAACCCTCTTGATGCCGTTGCCGCCCTGCCAGACGACGCAGAGATTTGTGGCTGCAACGGCATTTGCAAGGGAACCATCGTTTCGGCCATCACCGAAAAGGGCCTGACAACGCTTGACGAAGTCAAAGGCCATACCAAGGCATCCGCATCCTGTGGTTCATGCAGCGGCCTTGTCGAAAACCTTCTGGCGGCAACCCTTGGCGGTGATTATCAGGCGGCTGCGGTCAAACCGATCTGCACCTGTACCGATCATGACCATGACAATGTCCGCCGCCTGATCAAGGCCAAGGAACTGAAATCCATGCCTGCCGTCATGCAGGAACTGGAATGGAAATCATCGGACGGCTGCCATGTCTGCCGTCCGGCGCTCAACTATTACCTGCTCGCCGCATGGCCGGGCGAATATGTTGATCACGGGGCGTCGCGCTTTATCAATGAACGCGTTCATGCCAACATTCAGAAAGACGGCACCTATTCGGTGGTGCCGCGCATGTGGGGTGGCCTGACCAACCCGCGCGAATTGCGCGCCATTGCCGATGTCGCCGACAAATTCGATATCCCGACGGTCAAGGTCACCGGCGGGCAGCGCATTGACCTTCTGGGTGTGAAAAAGGAAGACCTGCCCGCCGTCTGGGCCGATCTGAATGCGGCCGGGATGGTTTCGGGTCATGCCTATGGCAAGTCCCTTCGCACGGTCAAAAGCTGTGTCGGCCAGGAATGGTGTCGCTTTGGCACCCAGATGTCGATGAGCATGGCCGTCGACCTTGAAAAAATGACCTGGGGCTCCTGGATGCCCCACAAATTCAAGATGGCGGTATCGGGTTGCCCGCGTAACTGTGCCGAAGCCACGATCAAGGATTTCGGCGTTGTCGCAACCGATGGCGGCTGGGACCTGCATGTGGGTGGCAATGGCGGCATCCATGTCCGCGCGACCGAACTTCTGTGCAAGGTCACAACCGATCAGGAGGTCCGGGAATATTGCGGTGCCTTCATCCAGCTTTACCGCGAAGAAGCCCGCTATCTGGAACGCACCGCACCGTGGATCGAACGTGTTGGCCTGAAACACGTTCAGGAACGCGTTGTCGATGACGCCAAAAATCGCGCCGCCCTGTTTGAACGTTTCATGGAAAGCCAGAAAACGGCACAGGTTGATCCGTGGGCTGAACGCGCCAGCCAGGGCGTGGATGCGCACGAATTCAAATCCCTTTCCCTGATCGCAGCGGAGTAACGGCAATGACGGATATCGTAAACTGGGTAAATGTCGGACCGGTCGCCAATATCCCGCTTCAGGGGGCCCGTACCTTTCAGACCGAAACCGATCGCATCGCGATTTTCAGAACCCTTGATGATCAGGTCTATGCCCTTCTGGATCGCTGCCCGCACAAGGACGGGCCGCTGGCACAGGGGATCGTGCATGGCCATTTCGTCACCTGCCCGCTGCATAACATGGTCTTTTCGCTTGAAACCGGCGAGGCAAAGGGCCCCGATGACGGCTGTGCTGCCAAGGTGAAGCTGCGCGTCATTGACGGCACGGTGCATATCGGCCTGACGGCGGAACAAATCGGTCTGCGCCATGCGGGGTGAGGTTAAAACCACCTGTCCTTATTGCGGCGTTGGCTGCGGCCTGATCGTCTCCCCCACCCGGGACGGCTGGGCGGTCGGGGGCGACCCCGATCACCCGGCCAACCGGGGCCGGTTGTGCTCAAAGGGTGCCGCCCTGATCGAGACGATCACCGCCGAGATGAAGCGCGATTTCCGCCTGCTGAAACCCGAAATCGATGGCAAAACCGTCGACTGGCCAACGGCAACACAGGAAACCGCGGATCGCCTGCGCGCGACCATCCAGAAACACGGCCCGAAATCGGTGGCGTTCTATGTTTCCGGGCAGCTTCTGACCGAGGATTATTATATCGCCAACAAGCTGATCAAGGGCTTCATCGGGTCGCCGCATATCGATACCAATTCCCGGCTTTGCATGGCATCAACCGTGGTCGGGCACAAACGTGCCTTTGGCGCCGATGTCGTGCCGGGCTGCTACGAAGACCTTGAAATTGCCGATCTGGTAGTTCTGACCGGATCGAACCTGGCATGGTGCCATCCGGTCCTGAACCAGCGTTTGCGCACAGCCAGGGAAAAGCACGGCACCAAAATCGTCGTGATCGACCCGCGCAAAACCGCAAGCTGCGACATCGCCGATCTGCACCTGCCAATCAAACCGGGCAGCGACGTTGCCCTGTTTAACGGCCTGCTGGCATGGCTTGACCAGAACGGTCATTGCGACCTTCAATATGTCGCCCGCCACGTCAGCGGCTATGAAACCGCCGTCGCCGAGGCACGCGCGGACTGCCCCGATATCGAGAGTACAGCCAAAAAATGCGGCCTCGATTATCCCTCCGAGATCAGTGAGTACGCCGATCATGACGGCTCGGGTCTGGGGAAACTGGAAACGTTCTTTAACTGGTTTGCCGCCTTTGACCGCACGGTCACCGTGTTTTCGCAAGGTGTCAACCAATCCAGCAGCGGCTCTGACAAGGTCAATGCGATCATCAATACCCATCTGGCGACCGGACGGGTCGGCAAACCGGGATCAAGCCCGTTTTCCGTCACAGGCCAGCCAAACGCCATGGGCGGGCGAGAGGTTGGCGGCCTTGCCAACCAGCTTGCCGCCCACATGGACCCGAACGATGTTAACGACGTTGATCGGGTCCGCCGCTTCTGGAAATCCGATATTCTGGAACCGGGCGAGGGATACAAGGCGGTTGATATGTTCCGCGCCATCGAACGCGGTGACATCAAGGCCGTCTGGGTCATGGCAACAAACCCCGCCGTCAGCCTGCCCGATGCGGACCGCGTCCGTCTTGCCCTGTCGCGCTGCCCGCTTGTCATCGTGTCCGACACGGTGAATGACACCGACACGCTGCGTTATGCCCACATCAAGCTACCCGCTGCCGGGTGGGGCGAAAAATCCGGCACGGTCACCAACTCCGAACGCCGCATGTCCCGCCAACGTCCGTTCCGCGAATTGCAGGGTGACGCCAAACCCGACTGGTGGATCATGACGCAGGTCGCACGCGCCATGGGATATGGCAAGGCATTCAAATACCGCGACCCTGCCGACATTTTCGCCGAACATGCCGCCCTGTCGGAATTTGAAAATGACGGCATGCGCGCCTTCGACATCGGCAAATGGCACAAGGCAAAGAAATCGACCTATGACGCCATGGAACCGTTCCAATGGCCTGCATCGCGCAAACATCAACCCGCTGGCGGCGCTGAACGCCTGTATGGCAATGGCATTTTCACCACGTCAAACGGGCGTGCCCGTATGCTGGCGGTTGCGCACAAACTGCCCATGTCGCAACCCGGCAAGGAATTCCCGCTGATCGCCAATAGCGGCCGCTACCGCGATCAATGGCATACCATGACCCGCACCGGCACCGCCGCGCGCCTTTCGGCCCATCGGCCCGAACCGTTACTCGAAGTCAATATCCTTGATGCCAGGCGTTACAAGCTGACCGACGGCGGCCTTGCCAGAATCAAAAGCAAACGCGGCACCGCCCTGATGCGCGTATCCGTATCAGATGCCCATATGCCCGGCGAAATCTTCATGCCGATGCACTGGAACGATGTTTATTCATCTGCGGGCGGTATTGGTCGTTTGCCAACCGCGCATGTTGATCCCTTTTCCGGGCAACCCGAAACCAAACATTTCCCGGTTTCCATCGAACCGTTTGAACCGCTTTGGCAGGGATTACTGTTTTCCAACACGCCGGTTGATCTTTCAAACCTGCCCTATTGGGTGGCGGCAACTGGCCCCGGCTGCATGATCTACGAAATCGCCGGCGACAGGCCCTGCCTGTTCAAATCCATGCTGCCGATGGCCGCCAACAATACCGGCGATGAAAACGCCATCGAACACATCATCGAATATAACGACGGGAAAAAAGGCGTTCATCGCTATGCCCGCCTGAATGGCGACCGCATCACGGGTGCGCTTTTTGTCGGCCCGGATCGCCCTGCCCTTGGCCGGGACTGGATATCGGCACTGCTTGGCAATGATGCGATCAGCGGCGCGGAACGCAATGCGCTTCTGGCGGGCCGCATGCCCGATGCGGGTGCCATCAATGACCGGCTGATCTGTTCGTGCTTCTCGGTCGGGCTGGCCGCCATCACGCGCGCCATCCATGATCAGAATGCGATCAGCACCGCCGATATCGGCCGCCTGTTGCAAGCCGGAACCGGATGCGGCTCCTGCCTGCCGGAACTCAAGGAGATTCTTGATGACGCATTACCGCGCGCCGCAGAATAGCACGGCTAATACCGGCAGTGCTTTGGGCCCTGAACCCAACGCACAGGAAACCTTCCCCTTCTTTCCGGCCTTCGTTCATGTCACCGGCAAAAAGGTCGTGGTGCTGGGCGGGGGCGAGGTCGCGGCGGGTAAACTCCGCCTGTTGCTGCGAAGCCAGGCCGACATTTCCGTCATCGCCCCGGAACTATGCACCGACATCGCAACGATGGTCGATACCGGCGCGATCCGCTGGGAACCCGCCCCGTTTGTCGATACCATGCTAAACGGTGCGGTGATGATCTTTGACGCCGCCGATGACATGCAATTGACCCGCCGGGTCAAGGTCGCGGCCAAACGGCGCAACATCCTTTTGAATGTCGTCGACAAGACCGAACATTGCGATTTCATCGTGCCGGCGATCCTTGACCGGGCACCGGTGATGGTCACCATTTCGACCGGCGGCTGCGCCCCGGCACTGGCGCGCATCATCCGCCAACGGCTTGAAACCACCCTGCCCGCCTCGATGTCACAACTGGCAAGCCTCGCCCGTAGCGCACGCCGTCGCGTTGCCGCCCACCTGCCCGACAATGTCGCACGACAACGGTTCTGGACGCATTTCTTCCAGAACGGATTGCAGGACACCCACCTGAGCCAAAGCACCCCGCAGGACCTTGACGCCGCCCTGACCCGCTTCGTCCCCGAAGGCAGTTCCGCCACCGTTCCGTGCGGCCAGATCCTGCATGCCGATGTTGCGGCCGACAATGCCTTCGACCTCGCCCATGGCATTGCGCGCGCGATTGAAACATCCGACATCATCTTCCACATGCCTGGCATCGCACCTGACATCCTGGGCCTCGCCCGCCGCGACGCCACCGTGATCGAACTTGAAAGCATCGGCGATGATGGAAACATCGATAACGACGCCCGCGAACGCCTGAAACACCAGGCCGCCTTTTTCGCCCGGCAAGGCAGCAATATCACCTGTCTCTATAACTAGGCTGCATTTAACCGTTCCAGATACCCCGGCATCGCATCACGCACCGATCCCATCAGGATATCGGCCAGCCGCTGCACGATATCGCTTGGCTCGCTCTCAGAACCCAAAAGGTTAAGGTCAAGCGACGGCAGCGCCGGAAGCCCCCCGTCAATGACACGAAGATTGGCGGGCAATCCGATCGGTGTCCGCACCATGACGCCAAGCCCGGCCGCGGTTGCCGCCCACAACCCGCCAAGACTGGGACTGACGAACGCCATCCGCCACGCCACCCCGGCCCGATCAAGCGCCGTTGTCGCGCAATCGCGTAACAGACAGGGCGGCTCGAACGCGACAAGTGGCAAGGGATCATCGCCCAAATTCATCTGCCGCGCCCCAACATCATCCGGGGCGAGAAACGCGCCCCCGTCCTGCCCCGCTGCCGTAATCCAGCACATCGGGACTTCAGCAATACGGGCAATATAGGGTGCGGATGCTCTATCCATCCCCGGCTGCCCCCACGTCAGCGCCAGATCAATCTGCCCCTTTTCGATCCGCTCGATCAGATCGGCATTACGGCCAACCCGTGCCTCGATCCGCACTTTGGGATGGGCGCGGGCAAACTGCCCCAAAATGGCGGGCAAAAGCGCTTCACCAAAATCTTCCTGCAAACCCAGCCTGACCCAGCCTTCAAGGTCCGCACCATGAAGGGCAGTTGCCGCCTCGTCATTCAGATCAAGCAACCGGCGGGCATAAGACAGCATGGTTTGCCCGGCATCCGTCAGCGCCAGATTACGCCCCGCTTTGCGAAAGATCGCCGTGCCAGCCTGTTCTTCAAGCTTTTTCATCTGCGCGCTGACCGCCGATGTCGAACGGCCCAGACGATCTGCTGCACGCGCATAACTGCCAAGGTCCATGCCCGTGACGAAACTGCGTAATACATCAAGATCAAAATTTACTCGCCGCATCTATTAATCCTGTTTTTCGGGACTATTAATTCAAAATAATCTGATTTTCAGGATTAAATTGCGCTGCGATAAGGAACACGTCAAGTCCTTCCGCCACATGATCCTAAGAGGCCCATCATGCCCTTCACCCGTATCTCGCTTCGCAAAGGCAAATCAGCCGAATATCTGCGCGCCGTTTCCGATGCGCTGCATCAGGCCCTGACGGAAACCTTTCACGTACCCGCAGATGACCGGTTTCAGGTCATTCATCAGCATGACGCTGCCGAACTCGACTTTGACCCGAATTACCTTTCCGGCCCGCGCAGCGACGATTTCATCCTGTTTGCCATTACCGCAGGCAAGCCGCGCGACACGGCAACAAAACGGAATTTCTACAAACGCCTGACCGACTTATTGGCGCAAAAAGCCGATGTGCGGCCCGCCGACGTCATGATCGTGATCACCACCACCGCCTACGAGGACTGGTCATTCGGGAACGGCGTAATGGCAACCGATATCGACCAATCCTGATCTTCACGGTTTGAAATCCCGAACGGAACGGAGGCCAAAAATGCCCAAAGAAAATCCGCTGGGCGGACAGCACCATCGCGTGCCCGAACATATGACAATTCGTCGCGCCAACACCGATATCGTCACTGCGCCAGACGGCATTTCGACCGGCCCGTTTAAGGTAGAGCCCCTTTTGCAAAGCTCCGTTGACGGCGAAAATACAGCCATGCGCGCAATTGTTGGCCCCGGTGTCATCACCCACTGGCACAGCCATCCGCGCGGACAACTGCTTTATGTCCTCTCGGGAAAGGGGCGCGCCTGTGTTGAGGGCGGCGAAATCGTCGATCTTCATCCCGGCGACAGCATCTGGTTCGCTCCTCATAAACGCCACTGGCACGGTGCCACCGATGACATGACTTTCAGCTATCTCAGCATTCAGGCAATCGCGGACGGCGCATCCGTCCATTGGTTTGATCCGGTTACCGTCAAGGAGTACGCATCATGATCGCCATGCAATACAGCTTCACCCTGCCTGCCGATTACGACATGACCATCATTGATCGCCGTATCGCAGAAAAAGGCCCGATGCTGGACGGTTTCGTGCATCTGAAATTCAAAGCCTACCTTTCGACACGAAAATCAGATACCGCCACAGGCAATCAGGAAAACCTGTATGCACCGTTCTACGTCTGGAACGATCCACAGGGCATCAGCAACTTTCTCTGCGGCCCCGGTTTCACCGGTCTTACCCAATCCTTTGGCCGCCCATCGGCCAAAACTTGGATCGTCTGGGATTGCGATCTGGCGGCAGGTTTCAAAAATGCCCGCTTTGCTAGCCGCATGACATCGGCAATCGCGCCCGGCACCAATCTTGAATCACTTCGCACTACCATCGGAAAATCGACGCCCCCCGTGCAAAACAATCTGGCCGGTATTGTCACGGGTTTTGATCCAACATGCTGGACACACGTTGATTTTCGCCTGTGGTTTGATCTGCCTGCCCCGGAAACAATCGGCAACGCGACGATCTATTCCATCGGCCATATGTCGCTCGGCCAAGATCAAACCTGACGCGTTAAAAACCGGGCCAGTCCGTCCATCGCCTTGTGAATGCGGTCTTCCGATACCGCGTAACAGGCACGGATATGGCATGCCCCCTCTGGCCCGAATGCCTCGCCGGGCGCAAGGCCGATGCCCTCGGACAGCAAAAGATCCTTGGCAAAGGAAAGCGTATCCTCAACCCCATCAACCCGGAAAAACGCATAAAACGCGCCGTCTGCTTCGGGCAGGTGGATGCGGTTCATATCGTGCAAACGTTCAATGATTGCCGCGCGTGCACGGCTATATCTGGCGCGCGAGCCCGCAACAAATTCCTCGCCCTGTTCAAGGGCGACAATCCCCGCCTGCTGAATGAACCCCGCCGGGCAGGACACATTGAATTCCATCAGTTTTTCAAGTGCCGGACCGACACCCTTGGGTGCAGTGATCCAGCCCAGACGCCAGCCTGTCATCGCCCAGCTTTTGGAAAAACTGTTGATCACCATGATCCGCGTATCGTCGCTGACATAGGGCACAAATGACGGTGCTACATCCCATCCGTCATAGATCAGGCGCGCATAAACCTCATCCGCGATCAGCCAGATGCCTCGTTCAGTGGCAAATTCGACCAGTCGTTTCTGATCCTCGGCGGGCATGACCCAGCCGGTCGGATTATTCGGCGAATTGATCAAGATGGCGCGCGTATCGGGCGCACAGGCGGCAATGAATTCATCAATATCAAGCTGCCAGCCGTCATTCCCGGACCGCAACGGCAAGGTTGTCACCTGCGCGCCGAGGACCTTCGGCATTGCAACAATATTGGGCCAGATCGGGGCTGTGGTCACCATCCTGTCGCCCGACTTCAGGATCGACTGCATCGCAATCATCAGGGCATTTAACCCCGATACCGTCACGGTGATGTTTTCACGGTCCAGTGCCGTGCCATAAAGACGATTGCCATAAACCGCCAGCGCATCGCGAAGCGGCGTAATACCCCGATTGGGTTGATAGAACGTGTCACCGGCTTCAAGGGCCGCAATCGCCGCCTTGCGAATGAATTCCGGGGTCGACTGATCGGGTTCGCCAAACCACAGCGGCACGATATTTCCCCGCCCCATTCCCAGATGGGCGACTTCGCGGATCAGCGACGCCCCGATATCGCGGACATCCTTGCGGATACCGTCTACCGCAAAGGAAGAAGTCGGGATAACGTTCGAAACGGACATATGGAGCGCCCCGATAAAATTGAATTGCCATACAGACAACAGCCAATCCCGTTTTCAACGCCCCGTCAATCGGACAATTTCAAACCGGTATCATCACGCGTGCATGATTTCCCCACAGACCGTGATAGGATTATGATGTGTCTGCAATGATTTAACCGGAAACCAGAATGTTTGATGCCCGTCTGCGCCCGCTGATCGACAAGCCGCTCAATGCCGTCGCCCGCCGCCTTTCAGGAAGCGGCATCACGCCCAACATGCTGACTGGCCTTGGTTTTGTCTTTGGTCTTCTTGCCGCCGCCGCACTTGCCTTCCGGCTTGATCACATCGCCCTTGGCCTGATTTTGCTCAGCCGCATCATGGATGGTCTGGACGGGGCCGTTGCCCGCCATACCCAACCCCGATCCCGTCACGCTGGATCAAAGTCGCAGGAAAGCGACCTTGGCGGCTATTACGATATTGTCGCCGATTTCCTGTTTTATTCGGGTATCATTCTGGCCTTTGCCATCGGACGGCCCGAACATGCCCTTATGGCGGCATTCCTGATTTTCTGTTTTGTCGGCACCGGATCAAGTTTTCTGGCCTATGCGATCATCGCGGCCAAAACCGGCCGCAACCATGAAAAACAGGGCAAAAAAAGCTTCTATTACCTGACCGGCATTACCGAAGGTAGCGAAACCATCTTTGTCCTTGTGCTGATATGTGTTTTCCCGCAATGGTTTAATCATATCGCGGCTATTTTTGGCGCGTTATGCATCCTGACAACAATCGGCCGGGTGATGCAGGCCCGCCGGGACTTCGGATAAGGTCAATGTCCCGCTTTCGCGAAGCTTGAAGTCGCGATCTGCGCGCGCCATATCGAAATCTCGGACGACGAAACAGAAAACACCTTTTTAACCGGTTCGGCACAACATGAAAAAGCAACAAGAACACGCTTCGAAACCGGCAAATGGCACCCGATTTTCCATCCGATTTTCCGCCCGTTTTTGCACCATCGCCGCCGCGGCCATGATGCTGTTTGGCTGCGATGACAGCGGCCCGATCAAAATCGGTTTCATCGCTGGTATTTCCGGTGACGGTGCCGATACCGGGATCGCGGCCCTTCACGCGATGGAACTTGCCGCCCAGCAGGTCAACGAAAAAGGCGGCATTCATGGGCGGTCGCTTGAAATCATTGCCCGCGATGATCAGAAAAATCCGGAAACCGCACAGGCCGCAGTCCGCGAATTCAAGGAACTTGGCGTCACCGCGATCATCGGCCCGATCATCAGCTCGATCGGCATGGCGATGCTGCCGGTGATCAACGAACTTGATATCGTAGCCATATCGCCCACCGCCTCGGCTGCAGAATTCACCGGCCTTCGCGATAACTTTTTCCGCATGAATTCAACAACCCGTGAAAATGCCGATGCCTACGCCAGACGCAATATCGACAAGGGGCGCATGCGCATTTCCCTTGCCTTGGACGGTGAAAACGAAGCCTTCACCGAAAGCTGGTATCGCGAATTCCTGCTGACCTTTGACAAGCTTGGCGGGCGGGTTGTCTCGAAAGTCTGGTTCAACACCGCCGATACCACCAAACAGGATGTCGCACGGCAATTACGCGCCGATAGTCCCGATGCGATCATCTTTATTGCCAATGGTGTCGATAGCGCCGAACTGGCAAAGGAAATCCGCAAAATTGATCGTGACATCCCGCTTTCGACCGCCGAATGGGCCGGAACGGAACAATTGATCACCTTCGGCGGGGACGCTGTCGAAGGCATGGAACTGCTGCAAACCTATGATCGCTATGCCACCAATCCGCGCTATCAGAAATTTGTCGCCGATTACCGTCAGAAATTCAATGAACAGCCCGGCTACACCAGTGTCCTGGCCTATGACGCAATGACGGTCCTGACCGCCGCCATGGAAACCCGGGCCCCCGATCAACCGCTTTCGGATGCGCTTGTGACCCTGCCACCGCAACAGGGCCTGCATCAGGAATTGATGTTTGATCAGTTCGGCGATGGAAAACGCAATGCCTATTTCGTGAAAATCAAAAACGGGCAGTTCATTCTGGAATAAAAAAGCCCCGACGGATCGGGGCTTTTCGTTGGTCCGGAGTGACAGATCAGTGATCTGACTCTTCGACAAAATTCTCGGCAAGGCCGGTATTGTATTCCATGCCCTCGCGGGTCAGGACGATGCTGGCCGGGTAACCTTCACGCACCAGCCCCTTGCGCGCCAGCGCAACCCAGACCGCCGGGTTGGCAAAGCCACTGGCGTCACGCGCGGCAACCACGAATTTCCCGACATGAACATGATCCCCATGCGCATGCGGAATACGCAAAAGGGTCGCATCACCCGTGGCTTCGTCAATCGATCCCGAATTCGGGTCCTTGGCGATAATCTGCGCCAGCACAAGCGTGCGCAGCTGCAGGTTATTGAGCTTCAGCGGATTTTTGCGTTGTACCGGCATGATGTCGTCCTGATGGTTTGAAACTGTTGGCCCAGATATCTGCGACTGCGCGCAAATATTCAAGCCCTGATTTGTTTATCACACGCCCCCTGCCAGCATTCTGCGTAATTTCCGGTCACGCTTTAAATGCCATTCGCGGCTCATCGCCTCGCCAAAGGTGCGGAACCGTTCAACATAAACAAGCTCCCATTGCCGCCCGCGTGTCGTCTTGGCTCCCTTCCCGCTATTGTGCGTGGCAAGCCGGGCCTCGACATCGGTTGACCAGCCGACATAGGTGCGCGGGCGGGGAACCTCCCGCTCGCGCAACACATAGACAAAGGTGAATGACGCCATGCTAGCACCACCCTTTGCGCCGGGCATTTGGTGATATGCTGGATTTCGTTGCAGACCGCCCTGTAGCGAAAGACGACATATCAGCCCATGGTGGAGTTGAAGGCCCCACCGTCGAGCAGAATGTTTTGACCAACCATAAACTTTGCGTGTTCGCTGCACATGAAGGCACAGGTCGCCCCGAAATCAATCGGATCACCAAAACACCCGGTCGGAAGACCCGCCTGCGTTTTGGCGCGCGCCTCTTCAAGGCTGATATCCTCGTTCTTCGCCCGATTGGTCATCAATGCATTGATACGATCAGTATCATGCTGCCCCGGCAGCAGGTTATTCATGATCACGCCATCCTTGGCCACCTGGCGTGCGGTCCCGGCCACAAAGCCGGTCAACCCGGCCCGTGCCGCATTCGAAAGCCCCAGATGCGGGATTGGCGATTTGACCGAACCCGACGTGATATTAACAATCCGGCCCCATTTGCGCGAAATCATGCCCGGCAGAACCGCCGTCGCCAGCAGGATCGGGGTCAGCATGTTGGACTGAACCGCGGCTTCCCATTCGGCCTGCCCCCAGTCGGACCAGACACCGGGCGGCGGACCACCGGCATTATTGACCAGAATATCGGGCATGCCTTCGGCCGCCAGAACCTTGTTGCGGCCCTCTTCGGTGGTGATGTCACACGCAACCGTCGTGACTTTCACGCCAAACGTATCGCGAATATATTCCGCCGTTTCGTTTAACGGCCCTTCGGAACGCGCATTCAGCGTCAGATCAACACCGGCCTCGGCCAGCTTGATCGCGCATCCACGACCAAGTCCCTTTGATGACGCGCAGACAATCGCCTTGCGGCCCTTGATTCCCAGATCCAATGGATCCTCCCATTCTGGAGTTCTTGCAATGGCAGGAATTTAGACCGCGCGCCTTCAAGGGTCAAACGCACTCCCACAATTTGGAATGATTTAAAAACCGAATATTCCAAAACACACGAGCAATGCGCACAATCATTGTGTTCTGCAGCTTGGGAAAGGAAGCATTTTGTAACGTATCGGACGTTTCCGAGCCACAAAGTGCTGTCTTCTGTTGCAGGCTATTGGTTTGTATCTTACCGTATAGGTAATAAACAGGCAGCCTGAATCAAAGGCTTAGATCGTCTCGGTTGCTTGCTAGGGACACAGCATAGCGCATGGTATTGCATTCGAAATTCACAGTAATTCGGTCAAAAGATTTGGCTGAGCTACAGGAATTCGTTTCTGATTTTTCTTCACCACTGCGACTCAGGATCAATCGAAAAGGGGACGAGATTGATGCCGATATGGCGCTTGCCATGATCGGGAACCAACCGTTTTTGCATGGAACGTTCGGGACTGCACGTGTCGACTGGCAGTCTGCCGGGGAAGGCAGCGATACAATGATGCTGTTTGTCCCGACCGATGGTTGGGGCGAAATCACCCACCTTGGCCGCACGTGGGATCTGACACCCAACCAAGGCATGATGCGCGATCTAAGTATCGAGACAACAGCCTATCAGGAACAGTTTCATTCCTATGTCCTGCCGATCTCTAAAACCCGGATCAGGGAACATGCAAGAAACCTTGGTGGGGAGCTTATGGGACTTTACCCGATAGAATTTGATCCGGTTGCCAATCTTACGACCTCTGGTGGGCAAATGATCCGGCACTATATGCAATTTCTGGCAAGTTCCCTTAATCACGGGCTGATGGATAAGCCAAATAAATTAGTGACTTCACAGGCCTGCGATCTTTTGCTGACACATATACTGACCCAACTGAAAAGCAATGTGCAGGATATCCTCACCGGTCAGGAAGTTTCGCGTGCCGTTCCTCGCCATGTCAAGCGCGCTCAGGACTATATCCATGCGAACCCGTCTGAAACTCTTGACATGGTGTCATTGTCAGAAACTGCCGAGTGCAGTTACCGCACTTTGCAACGCGGCTTCATTGATGCCTTTGGGCTGACGCCGCGACAGTATATTCGCAAGGTTCGTCTACAGCTTGTTCGCAATGATCTGATGTCAACTGACGTCACGGACCCAGTTGCGACCATCGCCCGGCGATGGGGCTTTGGCCATATGGGACGTTTCGCACAGGAATATATACAAGAATTTGGCGAACGTCCGACCAAAACAGCACGCGAAGCGTAGGCCAAAATATCCGATTTCGGACACCACTATCCACTTCACGACAAAAAGTAATCGTCGCAGAAATCCGCGATTGTTTGACGCGTGGTTGTTACCTACACCACGTGGCAACAGGCGCTGGGAAAACAGCGCAAAAACAATTCAACAGGATGTCGGACAAGCTTTGTCATTTTCTGAAAGGCTTCTGCAAGGTCACCCCATGAAGATCGCTTATATACGCCCCCGGTTTTCCGCGTGGCTGGTGCTGATGGCACTTGCCTGTCCAATGGAAGAGGCCAAGGCAGAAGAAGGCGACACCCCCAAATGGGGACCGCATCTTGACCTTGAAGGCAAGGCAGGCACAAACCGTAATCTGGGTGAAGTCGATCTTTTCATGCCGCTTCTTCAGAATGAAGATACGCTGTTCTTTACTAATTTACGTACGCGCATGGATGATAGCAGCAGTGTTGAAGGCAATTTTGGCGTTGGACTACGCCATATGCTTGGCAGTGGCTGGAATGTTGGCGGCATTGCTTATTTTGACCGGCGCAAAAGCGAATGGGATAATTATTACAATCAGATCACGCTGGGGCTTGAGGCCCTGTCCACCGATTGGGATTTTCGTAGCAACGCCTATATCCCGCAGGGAAGCCGTGTTCGCAGTGTTGACGCCTTGAACGAGGTCAGCCTGTCGGGCACAACCATCAGCTTCCGTGGCGGCGAAGAACGCAGCATGGCTGGCTTTGATGGCGAAATCGGTTGGCGTCTACCGGTCTATGAACCAGAAGAATCCCGGCAAATCAGACTGTTCGCCGGTGGATATCATTTCTTTGCCGACGAGGTCGCGGACATAACCGGTCCGCGACTGCGGGCTGAAATGGCATTCGACGAGGTCCCCTGGCTTTGGGACGGATCGCGCTTTTCCATAGGCGGCGAATGGCAACATGACAAACCGCGTGGCTCACAGGGATTTGTTACAGCACGTCTGCGCATTCCGCTGCAATTCTTTGGCGCAGGCCGCAAGCGCCTGACACCGATGGAACGGCGCATGACTGATCCGGTGGTCCGTGACATTGATATTGTCAGCCAAGCTGGCGCCTTCGGCCCGGTTGAAACCGCCACAGAAACAGCCGATGGCCAAACTTTGACGGTTATCAACGCCTCATCGGTGGTCGATACAGATGATTTCAATATTGACCTGGGCACAGCAGGGGCCAATACGGTTATCATTGACGGAACAATTGATGTAGATAAGCAGGTAAATATGGTTGCCGGTCAAACTCTTGTCGGGTCTGGCAATATCACTGTTAGATCCCCTTCCGGTCGCGAAGCGGTCCTGACCATCTCTGGCGGCAAAATCGCGGCGACGAACCAAAATAACGCCTATACACTGCTGATGAGAAATAATACCAAACTGATCGGAATGACCGTCAGCAATTCGAATAATGGGACTGGCACGTTTGCCGTTCGCGCTGACAACACAACCGGTGTCACAATCGAAAACAGCACACTTACGTCCTTTGATGGGACAACGAGTAGCGTTGCCATCGCAGCCAGTGGCTCAACCAATCTGGTCGTTCGTAACAACACGTTATCGGCATCATCCAATACCGCCACTACGAACGGAATTGTTGTTGGAAACGCCACCAATGCGACCATTGCCAACAACAGGTTTTCACTTTCAACCACCGGCACCAAAAGAGTTATTACCGGTAACGGAACAATAATTTTCAACGTCGCATCAACCGGGAACACGACCAATGATGGTAGCTGTTTCTTTGCTGCGCCACCGACACGTTCTGTAGGCTTTAGCACCATCAATTGCCCGTAGAATAAACGGCGAGTTGACAGCAAAGACCTCAGCCAAACACCGCATCATGCGCCGTAACATAGGCAATAGCGGCCTTGGACACATCGCTTGCCGTCATGCCCGGTTTATAAATGCCCGACCCAAGACCAAACCCGTCACACCCGGCCTTGGCATAGGTGGCAAAATCATCCGGCCCGACGCCGCCCACCGCATAAACCGGCATATCTTTTGGCAATACGGCCCGCATCGCCTTGATCCCCTCGGCACCGATGATGCTGGCCGGAAAGATTTTAAGCCCATCCGCCCCGGCCTTGATCGCGGCAAAGCATTCGGTGGGTGTAAGCACACCGGGCCACGATCCAAGGCCCAATTCCTTGGTTCTGGCGATCACCTCTATATCGCAATTGGGCGATACGATGAATTCGCCCTTGGCCGCCTTGACCCGTTCGGCGTCTTCGGGTGTTAAAACCGTCCCCGCCCCGATCAATGCCGCCGTGCCGACTTCATCCTTCATCGCCGCAATGCTTTTAAGCGGCTCAGGGGAATTCAGCGGCACCTCGATCATCGTGATTCCGGCATCGACAAGCGCACGCGCCATCCCGGCCGCTTCATCGGGTTTCACCCCGCGCAGGATGGCAATCAGCTTGCGATGGGAAACCGGTTCCGCCGCGTCCGTGATCTGTGAATTTACCGAAGTCGGATATGCCATGTTACACCTGCGAAACCTTGAAAAACAAAATACTGTTATGCATTGCGGATGGCCTGATGCGCCGCCGCAAGACCGGCAATCGTGATCGCCTGCCCATCAACGGCATCCGCGTCAAACCCATGCACCGCCAACGCCTTGCGATACAAACCGGCAAGCTTGCCATCCCCGATCAGGGCAATCTGCGCATTTCCGTCCAGCGCGCCAACGACATCGGCAATTTCCGAACCGATCACAGCCCCGGAAAGAACCGCGGCACCCGGTACATTTGCGGCATTCGCATTGCCGACCAGCCCACTTGCACGCACCGTAAACAGCTTGTGCAGGAAACCGGTCGGTGCATCGGATGCATCGCGTATCGCGGCCTCGAAAGTGGCATCATCCCATCGATCATCCATTGAATGGCGCAGGATCGATTGCCCGGAAAGCAGGGCAAAAACCTCGCCACTCATATAGGTTTTAAATCCAAGGATCGCTCCGCCCGAAACCCGCGCCCATTTCGAATGAGTTCCCGGCAAACAGACCCAGCCATCAAATTCCGGCTGCGAGGCCATAAACCCGACAAGCTGGGTTTCCTCGCCCCGCATCACATCGGGATCATCGACCTGCTTAAGCCCCGGCAAAATCGCAACATCAATCCTTTGATCGGAAAGGACCGGGCGTACCGCGCCGGATGCCAATTCATCCGGGCGCACCGGCACCGAACAATACGGCGCTTCAAGCCACCCCTGCTTTGCCCCGGCCATGCCGCAAATCACAACCCGCATCCGATCAGATGACCCGGATGGCAACCACCGACCAATCAGATCGATCAGAACGCCCTCAAACCCAAGTGCCGCATCCGCCGCAATCGCATTCATGCCTAGCGGGCTTGAGACCTGATCAAGGATATTGGCACGATCATCCATCGCCCATGCCCGAACGTTGGATGTTCCCCAATCCACGGCAATCCATGCGGCGGAAGATTTAAGTTCCGATTGTGACACGGCCACCCTGCCCTCAAACGTTATGATTTGTTTGAATTCCTCATACTATTTGCAACAGAGCCGGTCAATCTGCGTCTGCACGGATGATCGGCTGAATGGCGGGATCATTGCACCCGATCATTGCGCCCAATCACTGCGCCAGATCACTGAGCAAGAAGCTCCTGATGCGACCGCCAGTTTTGCGCTTCGATAAACACCTTCGCGACACCGGGAATGGTGGATCGGATATCGGCTTCGACCTGGGAAACGGTCGCCTCTATCTGGTTCGAACTGATATTGTCCTGAAAATCGACACTGATGCACACCATAAGGCTTTGCGGACCTTGATGCAGTGTAATGATTTCATTGGCGCGCTTGATCCCGGGAATGGCATTCACCATTGCAGTGATCTTTGACCGGGTTTCGGCCGTGGCACTTTCACCGATCAGCAATCCCTTGCATTCCACCGCAAGGAAGAACGCCGTAACCGCCAGAATGACGCCAATCGCAACCGATGCAATCCCGTCCAAAAGCGGCATATCAAGAACATACGCCGCCGATATCCCGAAAAAGGCAACGATCAGGCCAAGCATGGCCGCACTGTCTTCAAACAGGATGACGATCACGGTCGGATCTTTGGTATCGTGAATGGCCTTCAAAACTGGCGTATCGGGATGTTGCGTGACAAAGGCCCGGTAGGCTGTCCGGAACGCCAACCCTTCCAGCAGCATGGCAATGACAAGGATCGACAGCACGACATGATAGGTCATGACATCGAACCCGCCGATGCTGGCAACCATATGAATATCAAGCGCATGGGGATGAATGATCTTGTCCACCCCTTCCCAGATCGAAACCCCCGCCCCAAGGCCAAAAATCATCACCGCCACCAGAAACGACCAGAAATAGGTTTCCTTGCCATAACCAAGAGGATGCTGCTTGTCGGGCTGCTTGTTCGACAGCCGGATACCAAGCAGAAGCAATCCCTGATTTCCGGTATCAACCAGCGAATGGATCCCTTCTGACATCATCGCGGCAGACCCGGTAACCGCCGCCCCGCCAAACTTGGCAACGGCGATCAAAAGATTGGCGGCAGCAGCCATATAAATGGCGCCTTTGGAAGAATGAGACATGATATGGTGGCTTCCGGGTTTTGTGGTTGTCAGGGTCAGGACCAGGGACTGGAAAGATTGTTGATCGGCCGATCTTCTTTGATCAGAAAATCCAGATTGCGCAACAGTCTAACCTGTTTTCACGAAATGTCATTGCTGGCAGAAAAATCAGGCCCAGACAGATGTGGGCGATTTTAAAACGTCGGTACGATTTTGATGTTCCCGCCCTCTAACGGAACACCCGTCACAAAACCCCGCCCAGGACGCCATATTCCATAAGGAATCATTCCTGTCCCTGATACGACCGGCGAAACCAAAACGCCCTGTTTTCAACGGATAACAACCGATCATGGCGATCTGACACCCAATGTTACACTCTTGCGTCGCAATTTTACTGTGTGATTGCCTCAAGGTTCCTGCCACCTGCCGTCCAATTCGCAATAGATTTTCAAATCTTTTTAATCGCCTGTTGTTCATCAAGGGCGAATGAAGAGCAGGTTACCTGCCGCATGAAAAGAGGGAGACTTTGGGTGCAATTGACAGCACGCGCCGCATACAAGACAGGCATCCCGTTTGCGGGCGCTTGTTTTTCAAGTATCTGCCCCCCTGTTGTGACCAACCGGGCAAGGGCCGAACTGCGCCACCGGGAAGCATTTCCATGTGCTTTTGCCTTGTCTGTTCGTTGCCGTGACAAACACCTGAAACCGGCCAATGATGTCGTCCGAAGACGGAAAATCACTGCTTCCTGTTTCCTTGCACCCAAGACAGGTCCATCATTCACTCATTCCGCAAGGACCGACAAAGTCCTTCTCCCGTGACACCCTCATAAGTTGAGGTACCGATCATGCGTTTTTCTTCTGACATACAAGAACTCGTGTCGCGCCGCGAGAAAGGCAAAAGCCTCGAAGCACCATTTTACAATGCCCCGGAAATCCTTGATCTGGATATAGAGGTCATTTTCAACCGGCACTGGATTTTCGTCGCGGTAGAGCCGGAACTGCCTGAACCGGGTGACTGCATCACGGTCGAGGTAGGCCGCGCATCGATCCTGCTTTTGCGCGGCGACGATATGGAAATCCGCGCGTTTCACAATGTATGTCGCCACCGTGGGGCAAAGCTGATCGACGAACGCGCCACGACAATCGGCAATATCGTATGCCGCTATCACGGCTGGACCTATAACGAAGACGGCGATCTGATCCTGGCCGAACATATGGGGGCTGGCT
The DNA here is from genome assembly GCF_000300235.2 of Thalassospira xiamenensis M-5 = DSM 17429. NCBI lineage: Bacteria > Pseudomonadati > Pseudomonadota > Alphaproteobacteria > Rhodospirillales > Thalassospiraceae > Thalassospira > Thalassospira xiamenensis. The sequence continues at coordinate 2,793,051 of NZ_CP004388.1, forward strand.
TTGATAAAAGCTGTCACGGGCTTAAAGCCGTCCATATCCGTTCCATCGCCGGACTGATTTTCATCTGCCTTGCCGATGAAGCCCCCAAAGACATCGACGATATGGCCCGCGTGATGACGCCCTATATCGCACCGCACGACATCGCCAATTGCAAGGTTGCCTTCACCTCTGACCTGATCGAGGAAGGCAACTGGAAGCTGACGATGGAAAACAACCGCGAATGCTATCACTGCGAAGCCAACCATCCGCAACTGACCGTGCCGCTATCCGAATTCGGCTTTGGCTTTTCCCCCGATGAAATGGACGAACGCCGGTCCGAAGACGTCAAAAAATATACCAGCGCGATTGAAAACGAGCATAAACGCTGGGAATCCTGTGGCCTGCCATCGGCAGAAGAAGATCATCTTTCGGATATCACCGGCTTTCGCACCATGCGCCTGCCGCTGATGTGGGAAGGTGAATCTCACACCCTTGACACCAAGGTCGCCTCGAAAAAACTGCTGGGCAAATTCACCGATCCGAAGCTGGGCGGGCTCAGCTTCTGGACGCATCCGAATTCCTGGCACCATTTCATGAGCGACCATATCGTCACCTTCTCGGTCCTGCCTCTATCAGCCGACCGCACGCTGGTGCGCACCACATGGCTTGTCCATAAGGACGCCATCGAAGGCGAAGATTACAACCTCGATAACCTGACCCAGGTCTGGAAAATGACCAACCAGCAGGACGCCGATCTTGTCCGTATTGCCCAGCTTGGCAGCGAACAGCCATCCTACGAGCCCGGCCCCTATTCACGCTTTACCGAACCGCATGTCGAAGCATTCTGTGACTGGTATATCGCCCGGATGAATCAACATCTGGCCAAAGACAAATCCGGGGCGGCCACCAAATGATGACCCAGACCAATCCACCGGCACCCGGGCAAGCCGCCCCGTCCGGGGACGATGAAAACTTTACCGAGGCCACCCGCATCCCACTTTGGGACCCGGAAAATGATGACGTTCTGGTCTGTCGGCAGGTGCGTCAGGAAACCCATGATGTAAAAACATTCGTCTTTTCAGCCCGCGAACCGCGCGCATTCCGCTTCTATCCGGGCCAATACATGACGTTTGAACTGCCCGTCGAAGGCATGGTCACGCGCAGTTACACGATTTCGGGATCTGCCGCCCGCCCCTACCGGATCGAGATCACGGTCAAACGTGTGCCTGGCGGTCCCGGTTCGAACTGGCTGCATGACTATATGATGCCCGGCAAGGAAGTGAATGTTTCCGGCCCGTTCGGTGAATTCACCACCGATGCAACTGGCGAGGAAAAGCTCCTGTTCATTTCGGCTGGCAGCGGCATCACCCCGATGATGTCGATGACCCGCACCGCCTGTGATCTGTCCGAACCGTCCGATCTGTATTTCATCCACGCGGCACGAACCCCGGCCGACATCATTTTCCACAAGGAACTGTCGCTTCTTGCCACCCAGAACCCGGGCCTCAGAATTGCCTTCACCTGCAGTACCGCCGCCGCCCACCACAGCTGGACCGGCTATACCGGCCGCTTCAACATTCAGATGCTGTCGTTGATGCTGCCCGATTTCAAGGACCGCAAGGTGTTCTGTTGCGGTCCTGCCCCCTTCATGGAAGGTGTCCGCAACATGCTGCGCGATGCCGGTTTCGACATGGAGAAATATTACGAGGAAAGCTTCGACTTCGGCGCGGAAACAGCAGGAACATTTGAAGAGCCTGTCGCGGCCCCGGAAATCAGCGGCCAGACCTTCCGGGTGAGCTTCACCAAAACCGGCCACGTTGTCGAATGTGGTCCGGGCATGACCGTTCTTTCGGCGGCACGCGAGGCGGGGATATTGCCGATGTCCTCCTGCCAGCGCGGCATCTGCGGTACATGCAAGTCAAAACTGATTTCCGGTGAAGTCGATATGCAGCACGGTGGCGGTATCCGCCAGCGCGAAATAGATCAGGGCAAAGTCCTGATTTGTTGTTCGACACCTTTGTCGGACATCGAGGTCGAACTCTAGAACTCCAGACCTCTGCCTTACGCCCCGCACGTTACCAACAGCATAAATGAGCTCGCCTATTGGCGTGCGCGGCATCCTTTTATCCAAATCACAAGAAGGGTCCAATCAAAGGATCTCTCCTGACGGAATTTTTTCGCAGGTTCATAACAGGAGAAGCTTCATGAGTGACGTCAAAACACCGGCGGAAGAAACACCGCCAGAAGGCCAGATTGATACAGACTACAATATCGGTCAGGACAATATCGAAGGGCATCTCGGCCCCATCGGGTTCGATATCCATAACCCCGTCTTTGCCGTCTCCGCCCTGACCGTCATCGCGTTCGTTGCCTACACACTGTTGATGCCAGAACAGGCAAATTCGGTTTTCAGCCTGTTGTTTTCAGAAGTCACCAAAGGCTTCGACTGGTTCTTCATCGGTGCCGCCGACATTTTCGTAATCCTCTGCCTTGTCGTCGTCGTCAGCCCCTATGGCAAGGTTCGGCTTGGCGGCAAGGACGCAACACCTGATTTCAGCTATCTAAGCTGGTTCTCCATGCTGTTTGCGGCCGGCATGGGGATCGGGCTTATGTTCTATGGTGTCTCGGAACCGCTAAGCCACTTCTCGTCTTCTCTGGGCGGGACTGCCGTGGGTGCCGATGGCATTCGCACCGACTGGGCCCCGCTGGGTGCCGCCGCCACGCAGGAAGAAGCCGTTCGTCTGGGCATGGCGGCATCGATTTTCCATTGGGCCCTTCACCCTTGGGCGATCTATGCCATCGTCGCACTCAGCCTTGCGCTGTTTAGCTATAACAAGGGACTGCCGCTAACCATCCGTTCCGCCTTCTATCCGATCTTCGGTGAACGCGTCTGGGGATGGCCGGGGCATATCATTGATATTCTGGCTGTTTTCGCGACCCTTTTCGGTCTTGCCACCTCGCTTGGTCTTGGTGCGGTTCAGGCAAATTCCGGCTTTAACAAGCTGTTCGGAATGCCCATCGACACCACCTGGCAGGTGATCCTGATTGTCGGCATCACTTCCATCGCCCTGTTCTCGGTCGTTCGCGGTCTGGAATCCGGGGTGAAGCTGTTATCCGAAATCAATATGGGGATTGCCTTCCTGCTGTTCCTGTTCGTGCTTGTCGCGGGTCCGACCCTGCTTCTGGCAACCGATGTTTTTGACTTCCTGGGGGCATATCTTCAATACCTTCCGGCCCTGTCAAACCCGGTTGGCCGCGAAGATGTCAACTTCATGCAGGGATGGACATCGTTCTACTGGGCATGGTGGATTTCCTGGTCCCCGTTTGTCGGTATGTTCATCGCCCGCGTCAGTCGTGGCCGTACCGTGCGGGAATTCATCATCAGTGTCCTGCTGATCCCGTCGCTGGTCTGCGTGCTGTGGATGTCGATCTTTGGCGGTTCTGCCATCAGTCAGGTCGTTCGTGACGGCTACACCGCCGTGCAGGAAGCCGACCTTCCGGTGCAGCTCTTCACCATGCTTGATGCACTCCCGCTGACCTCAATCACGTCCTTTATCGGGATCGTGCTTGTGATTGTTTTCTTTGTCACGTCCTCGGATTCCGGGTCGCTGGTCATTGATACGATTGCAGCCGGTGGCAAGGTCGACGCACCGATGCCGCAGCGCGTCTTCTGGTGTGTGTTCGAAGGTCTGGTCGCGATTGTCCTGCTGCTCTCGGCAGGCGGTCTGAAATCATTGCAATCCATGGTGATTTCAACAGGATTGCCGTTTACGATTGTTCTGCTTGTGATGTGCGTTGCCATCTGGCGCGGACTTGCTAGTGAACCGCGCTGATCACGGTCTTTGATCACTGAAAAACGCCGCCCGGAGGGATAATCTTCCGGGCGGCGTTTGCATGTTAACTTCGATATGAAGGCGACAGTTACGACTCTTCCAGAACCGGCACCGCATCAGATACTTGATCGGATACCGGGCGGCGCAATTCCTGTGGCGTGCAGCCATATCGCCGCCGGAACATCCGGCTTAGATGCGAAGAATCACAAAATCCGCAATCCACCGCAACCTGTGCCACCGACTTCTGGCTTTTCGCCATCAGGTAATGGGCCATATCAAGCCGGATATTGAGGAACGCCACCTGCGGCGATGTATCAAGCGAAAGCCTGAAATGCCGTTCGATCTGACGTTTGCTGTTGCCCATCCGGCGCGCGATTTCCTGCACCGAAATCGGTGTGTCGATATTCTGCTGCATGATCAGCAACGCCCGCTGCACGATCGGGTCCTGCGTCTTGAGGTCAAGCGGAATACCCGGCTGCGGCTTTTCCGCCTGCAACGCATCATCAATAATCATGATATGCAGGCTTTTGCTGGCCTGTGCCCGCCCGACATGCTTGTCCACCAGATGGGCCGCCAGATGCGCCGAACTGACCCCGCCCGAACAGGTCAGCCGATCCCGGTCAACGACAAAAATCTGATCGGCAACCGGATCAAGCCCTTCGAACTGTTCGATGAAATCGGAATGATGGAACCAGCTAACGCAACAGCGATACCCGTCAAGCAACCCCGCCCGGTGCAACAGGAACGCACCCGTGCATATCCCGACAAGCGGAATACCGGCCTCCGCCGCCTCGTGCAAAAACTTGTGATAGGCCGATCCCAGATTGGGCGTTTCTTCCATAAGCCCGCCAACCACGACGATATAATTGAACCGCCTTGGGTCGCCCAGCCGTTCCTTGGGCTGAACGATAATACCGCTGCTTGACGGCACCGGGTCCATGGTGTCGGATACCACCGTCCAGTTACACAGGATCGGTCGGCTGCGATCCCCTTCATCCGCCGCCAGTCTGAGCACATCGACAAAATTGGCAAAGGCACACAGCGTAAAACGCTTCGCCAGAATGAACCCGACCGAAAGTCGCGGCTTTTCGTGGTTCGACTTTCCCGCACCAGACGCATTCGCAGGACGCCCCGCTTTGACGCTTTGAGATCCGGAATACATGGCCCTAGACCCTCCGATGCAGACAAGGTTGCTGTATCTGTCGTAGCGATAATCCCGCTTTGACGCAAACATTCTATTTTCCGGCGCAAAAATTCGCCAAGCTATTTTTCAACAATACCAATAATGCGATTTCGCGGCGAAAGGGTGAAATCCCCAAACCGCGATTTTATCAGGAAGGACGAAGATGAAGGTTCTCGTACCTGTAAAGCGGGTTGTTGATTACAACGTCAAAATCCGCGTCAAGGCAGACGGCACTGGTGTTGATCTTGCCAATGTCAAAATGTCGATGAACCCGTTTGACGAAATTGCCATCGAAGAAGCCGTGCGCCTGAAAGAATCCGGCAAGGCGAACGAAGTCGTCGCCGTTTCCATCGGCCCGGCACAGGCGCAGGAAACCCTGCGCACGGCCCTTGCCATGGGGGCGGATCGCGCCATCCTGATCACGGTCGATGGCCCCATCGAACCGCTATCTGTCGCAAAACTGCTCAAAGGCGTGGTTGCGGTCGAAAATCCAAACCTCGTCATCCTTGGCAAACAGGCGATTGACGATGACGCCAATCAGACCGGGCAAATGCTTTCCGCCCTGCTGGGCTGGTCGCAGGCAACCTTTGCCTCCGAACTTGACCTTGGCGATACCACCGCCAAGGTCACCCGCGAAGTCGATGGCGGCCTTCAGGCCATCGAAGTCACCCTGCCCGCCATTGTGACTGCCGATCTTCGCCTGAACGAACCGCGCTATGCGTCGCTTCCCAACATCATGAAGGCCAAGAAAAAGCCGCTGGAAACCAGAACGCCCGATGATTTCGGCGTCACGGTTGCCCCGCGCCTTCGCGTGATCCGGGTCGAAGAACCCGCCGGTCGCACCGCCGGGATCAAGGTGGCCGGTGTAACCGATCTGATCGAAAAGCTCAAAGCCGAAGCAGGCGTCATCTGAACCGGGCGGAGATAAAAATGGCCATTCTTCTTTTTGCAGAACACGATAATCAATCCCTGTCCGATCAGACCGCCAAGGCACTCAGCGCCGCATCCCTGATCGGTGGCGATATCGATATTCTGATCGCCGGAAAAAATGCTTCTTCCGTCGCCGATGCGGCGGCAAAACTTTCAGGTATTCGTGGCGTGCTGCTTGCCGAAAGCGACGCCCTTGAACACCGCCTTGCCGAACCGACCGCCGCCCTGATCGTCAACCTTTCAGGCGATTACGACACCATCCTCGCGCCAGCCACCACCACGGGCAAAAACGTGCTACCCCGCGTTGCCGCCCTTATTGACGTCATGCAGGTTTCCGACGTGATCGAGGTTGTTTCCCCCGATACATTCAAACGCCCGATCTATGCCGGCAATGCGATTGAAACCGTGCAGACGACCGATGCGACAAAGGTCCTCACGATCCGCACCACAAGCTTCGCCGCCGCCAATGGCGATAGCGCCCCGGCCCCGATCAAAACCATCGATGCCGGATCGGACGCAACCGGTCTTTCGACCTTCCTTGAAAACATCCTGTCGAAAAATGATCGCCCGGAACTTGGCTCCGCCAAGATCATCGTATCGGGCGGCCGTGCCCTTGGCTCCGCCGAGAAGTTCCAGCAGATCATGACACCGGTTGCCGACAAACTCGGTGCTGCCATCGGCGCCTCGCGTGCGGCCGTGGATGCCGGTTATGCGTCAAATGATTTGCAGGTCGGCCAGACCGGCAAGGTGGTCGCCCCCGATCTTTACATCGCATGTGGCATTTCAGGTGCCATTCAGCACCTTGCGGGCATGAAGGATTCCAAAATCATCGTTGCGATCAATACCGACGAAGATGCACCGATCTTTCAGGTCGCGGATTATGGCATTGTGGGTGATCTGTTCGACATTCTTCCCGAACTGGAGCGTCAGCTCTGACACGAACGTCACACCCCTTTGAAACGGAGCACTCCAGTGAGCGAACATTCCTATACCCTGCGTATCGCCTGTGACGACCAGCCGGGCATTGTCGCAACCGTCGCCTCTGCCCTTGCATCGCGCGGGGCCAATATCATTGAATCCAACCAGTTCTGGGACCGTCAGACCAACCAGTTCTTTTTGCGCATCGCCACCAGCACACCGGAAAATGTCAGCAAGGCCGAAATCGAACTGATGCTGAACCCGGCGGTTGACCGCTTCAATATGAAGCTCAAGATCGATGATCTGTCCCGCCGTCCCAAGATCATCATCATGGTGTCGAAATTCGATCACGCGATGCTGCATCTGCTTTATCAGATCAAGGTCGGCTGGCTCGATGCCGAGGTCGCCGCCATCGTCTCGAACCACGAAGATGCGCGCAAAATCGCCGATCAGGAAGGCATCCCCTTCCATTACTGGCCGGTGAACAAGGAAAACAAGATCGAACAGGAAGCCAAACTTGCCGATCTGATCAAGGAAACCAAATCCGAACTGGTCGTCCTTGCCCGCTATATGCAGGTCCTGACCAACGATCTTTCAAGCCAGTTTTATGGCATGATCATCAATATTCACCACTCGTTCCTGCCGTCCTTCAAGGGGGCCAAACCCTATCATCAGGCTTATGAACGCGGTGTGAAACTGATCGGTGCGACCGCACACTATGTCACGCCGGACCTCGACGAAGGCCCGATCATCGAACAGGAAACCGAACGCGTCAGCCACGCCATGTCGGCCGATGATTTCGTCGCCACCGGGCGCGATATCGAAGCCCGCGTTCTGGCCCGTGGTGTCAAATATCACCTCGAAGGTCGCGTGATGCTCAATAAAAACCGCACCGTAGTCTTCACTCAATAATTCTTCACCCAGCAATACCGCCAAAATTCCGCCACCGCCGCCGACACAAGATAACCATCGCAATAAGAAGGAAACAGAGAAATGGCCGCATTTCCGAACAGGGCAAAAGTCGTTATCGTCGGCGTCGGCGGTATTGTCGGTGCATCGGTATCGCACCATCTGATCGAAAATGGCTGGGACGATATTGTCGGCATCGACAAATCCGGCATCCCGACCGATATCGGCTCGACCGCGCATGCGTCCGATTTCTGCTTTGCGACAAGCCATGATCTGCTGTCCTGCTGGACAACGATGTATTCCATCGATTTCTACGAAAAGATGGGCCATTACGCCCGCATCGGCGGGATCGAAGTTGCGCGCGTTGGCGATGATGCCCGCATGGCCGAACTCAAACGCCGCGTTGATTCCGGCAAGGCGTTTGGCACCAACGTCAAAATCATAAGTGCGTCCGAGGCCAAGGAAAAATTCCCCCTTCTCGAAGAAGACCAGATTCAGGGGGCCATGTGGGACCCGGATGCCGGCCTTGTCATCCCGCGTTCGCAAACCGTGGCTGGCAAGCTGATCGATCAGGGTGTCGAAAGCAACAAGCTCAAGATTTTCGCCAACACCTCCGCCCTTGAACTGATCACCGAAAATGGCCGCATCACGGGGGTCAAAACCGAACGCGGCACGATCCATGCCGATTATGTCGTCGTCTGTGCCGGGCTTTGGGGCCGCCTGATTGCCGAAATGGCCGGCGAAGACCTGCCGGTGATGCCGGTTGACCACCCGCTGACCTTCTTCGGGCCCTATAACGAATTTGCCGGAACCGGTGTTGAAATCGGCATGCCGCTTTTGCGCGATCAGGGGAATTCCGCCTATATGCGCGATACCGGCGATCCCAAAAGTACTGAGGGCGGCCAGATCGAATGGGGCTATTACTACGAAGAAAACCCGCGTCTGGTCCATCCGCGCGAAATCCTTGAAAAGGATCAGGCACGCCTGTCCCCCTCGCAGCGCGATCTTGAACTCGAAGACGTCATCGAACCGCTTGAACGCGCCATGGAACTGACCCCGATCCTGACCGAACTTGGCTTTAACGAAAGCCATTCCTTCAATGGTCTTCTGCAAACCTCGGCCGATGGTGGCCCTTCGATGGGCGAAAGCCAGAAGCTGCGCGGCCTTTGGTACGCGGTCGGCATCTGGATCAAGGACGGACCCGGCATGGGCAAACTGATTGCCGACTGGATGACCCATGGCCGCACCCATGTCGATCACCATGCAATTGATTTCGCCCGCTTCAATGAATTCCAGCTTGACGAGAAATACATTTACGACCGCTGCTGGGAAACCGCGAAAAAGATCTATAACCCGCCCGTCCACCCGCGCGAGCCATTTTCAAAAGCCCGCGGCATTCGCCGCTCCCCCTTCTATGAACGCGAAGTCGAACTGGGCGGCTATTTCATGGAACTGGGCGGCTGGGAACGTGCGCACGGTTATGCCGCCAACGAACATCTGCTGGAAAAATACGCCGACCGGGTGCCGGTACGTGAAAATGAATGGGATACCCGCCATTTCTGGCGCGTTTCCAACGCCGAACAGCTCGCCATGAGTGACGATTGCGGCATCATCAACCTGTCGCACTTCCACATGACCGATATCGAAGGCCCGGATCATGTCGAACTCATGGAATGGCTCTGTGCGGCCAAAATCGGCGGGGATGCCAATATCGGCAAGGGCATCTATACCCACATGCTCGATGACGAGGGCATGGTCCGTGCCGACTTTACCGTTTTCCGCATGGCGGACCGCTGCCGTCTGGTCAATGGGGCGGATGCCGGCCCGCGTGACCTGATCTATATGCGCCGCATGGCACAGGACAAGGGCTGGGACGTCACCATCACCGACATCACCGAAAAATTCACCACCATCGGTATCTGGGGCCCGAACGCCCGTGAAAACCTCAAAAAGGTTGTTGCCGCCCCTGATGAACTCGATATCGAAAACTTCCCGTTTGCCGCCATCCGCCAGATCAGCATTGCGGGTAAAACCGTCACCGCATTCCGCATTTCCTATGTCGGGGAACAGGGGTGGGAGCTTCATATGCGCTACGAAGACGGCCTTGCTGTCTGGGATGCCCTGCGCGGCATTGGCGTGATGGCCGTGGGTGTTGAAACCTATGCCAACTCGCGCCGTCTGGAAAAATCACTGCGCCTGCAAAACGCCGATCTGCACACGCAATATAACCTGATCGAAGCCGCCCTTGCCCGCCCAAAGGTCAAAGAGGCCGATTTCCGTGGCAAGGCAAAGCATGTCGAATATCGCGAACGCGACCACCAACCGGCCATGCTCTGCACCCTTGTCATGACCGACAACACGGATGCCAACGGGGTGGCGCGCTACCCGGTCGGCAATCTGCCGGTCATGGACCCGGACACCGGCAAAACCCTGATTGATGAACTGGGCCGTCGTTCCTATACGACCTCCATCGCATTCGGCCCCAGCATCGGCAAAAACATCGCCCTTGCCTATCTGCCGTGGGATTATTGCCAGGAAGGCCGCAAACTGACCGTCTCCTATTTTGACGAGATTTACCCGGTCGAAGTCGTCGGCATCGGCTACAAGCCGCTTTACGACCCGGAAAACCTCAAACCGCGCAGCTAACGCCCCACACTGCGGATAAAAAGAACGGGGGCCACTGCTGGCTCCCGTTTTTCGTTTCAATCGGGTTAGTCCAAACCTCGCGACTAGCTGGCCTTCGCCAGAACATTGTGCGGATCAAGCACGAATTTCTTGGCCGCCCCCTGATCAAAGCTTTCATAGCCCTTCGCCGCATCATCAAGCGATATCACCTGCGCATTGACGATATCGGCAATCTTCAGGCGGTCATGCAGGATGGCCTGCATCAGTTGGCGGTTATATTTGATCACCGGCGTCTGCCCGGTATGGAACGACTGCGCCTTGGCCCAGCCCAACCCGAACCGCAATGACAGACTGCCCTGCCTGGCCGCATCATCGACCGCACCGGGATCTTCGGTCACATAAAGCCCCGGAATGCCGATGGAACCAGCCGCACGTGTGATTTCCATCATCTGGTTCAGGACAATGGCCGGCTGCTCACCGCCGCTATGCCCGCGGGCTTCAAACCCGACCGCATCGATGGCGCTGTCGACTTCCGGGCTTCCGGTGATCTCGGCAATCATTTCGCCCAGACGATCACTTTGCGACAGATCGACCGCTTCAAAGCCCATCTTCGATGCATGTGCCAGACGTTCCTTGTTGAAATCACCGACCATCACGACGGCGGCACCCAGGATACGTGCTGATGCGGCGGCGGCCATCCCGACCGGCCCGGCACCGGCCACATAAACGATGGACCCGACACCAACACCGGCCTGCACCGCCCCGTGGAACCCGGTCGGCAGAATGTCGGACAGCATCGTCAGGTCACGGATTTTATCCATCGCCTGATCCCGGTCGGGGAATTTCAAAAGGTTGAAATCGGCATAGGGCACCATGACATAACGCGCCTGCCCGCCGATCCAGCCGCCCATATCGACATAGCCATAGGCACCCCCGGCCCGCGCCGGGTTCACCGTCAGGCACACACCGGTATCCTGCGATTTGCAGCACCGGCACCGCCCGCAGGCAACGTTGAACGGGACCGATACGATATCCCCGATCTCAAGCTGCTCGACGTCGCTGCCTTTCTCGATGATCTCGCCGGTGATTTCATGCCCCAGAACCAGCCCCGGCTCCGCAGTCGTGCGGCCACGCACCATATGCTGGTCCGATCCGCAAATGTTGGTACTGATCACTTTCAGAATGACGGCATGGTCAAGCTTCCGGCCATTCGGCGATGCCATCACCGGATCGGCAATATTCCTGACCTCTACCTTGCCGGGCCCGACATACACCACACCTCTGTTGCTGCTCATCTGCTTCCTCCTCCGATTATGTGACGCCGGAATTACTTCCCCGGCCTTCCATTCCAATCAGCAGGCTCCTGCCCGGACAGAACGTTTCCAAGGCAGAACCCCGGAAAACGGAGGACAAAAACCATCCTATGATTGCAATTTCAGAGAATAACAAAACCCGGAGGATATGGACTGAACGAATACGACGAATGGAGAGTACCATTGCGCATATCGCTTGGTTGCAGGGGCTCCACAATCAAGTCAGCCCAAAGGAAGCCGTAACGGCCCGCAGCCAAAGCAGCTCAATCAACCAGCATTACTCGGCAACCCCGTGCAGAAACAGTCCCCATGCCTGATCGAAATAATGGTCCCGGACTGTTTCATCGTCATACCTGTTTCCGCCCAGCATGGCGTGGTTTGACGGTCCGAACACGATAGAATGGATAAGATGTTCGGCAATCGTTATCGGGTCGCCGTTGCGCAACAATCCGTCACGCTGCGCATCCCTGACAAGCCCGACAAGGCGCGCCATGATCGGATCATTATCCGTATGCCCCGCACCAGCAGCACCAGCAGCACCAAACACCACAGCCTCACTCATCGCGATGCGCTTGAAGGCAACCATCTCCGGGCGCAGGTTCACCGACAGGAACCATCTGGCCACACGGCGCAACCGCTCAAGGGCGTCGCCACTGCCTGCAACCGCACTGATTTCCTGCTCAAGATTTTCCAGAACACCGGCACGTAAACGGCTCACCACCGCCCCGAACAAATCTGCCTTTGACGGGAACCTGCGATAGATCGTGTCCTTGCCCGCGTTGCAGGCCGCGGCCACCTGCTCCATCGAGGTCGCGGCATATCCCTGGGCTGCAAACAACTGCGCTGCCGTGTCGATAATCCGGCTGGATGTTTCGGCCGAATCTTCTTTTGGCGGCCGTCCGATACGGCGCTTGGGCGCACCTGTTTTTGTCATGATCCCTCTCTCCACACCGCCAAGGCACCCGGCTGTATTTCAACCGCTGTGCCCTCGCAGGAAAAGGCGCACCTCACGGTAAATATGCCCCGTTCCTAGCAGAAGACACCGCCACCGTCCACGGCCAATCCCCAACCTCAAGAACCCATAATACATCTAGTGTCTTAAATAATATGAAAAATTAACTGGACGGAACCGTCCCGTTTGTTTTACATAAGTCGCAATTAATAATGATACGCATTACAGAACCATGATCTGCTTGCCCGCAAAGCGACGAACCAGAAAAGGCCCAACAGATGACAGTGATATCTCCGATGCATGCGCGCATGATATTGCTTGCAACCTCCACGATGCTAAGCCCCCTTGCGGCCAACGCGCAGAACGCGGCAGTAACGCTCCCGACGATCGAGATCGAGGCCGACGCCCCCGATCCGGCTTCGACACGGGATTCCTACCTTGATGAAACCCCGAAAAGTGCAACCAAGACATCAACACCGGCACTGGAAACCCCGCAATCCATCAGTACCGTCACACGCCGCCAGCTTGACGATCAAAATCCGCAAAGCGTGAAAGATGCCCTGAATTACACCGCCGGTGTCCTGTCGACCCCGGATACGACAAACCGGTATGACAGCCTGTTCATGCGCGGCTATGGCGGGTTCGGCACATCGACGCGTATTGTCGATTTTCTGGATGGTCTGCGCCTGCCCCGCGGACAGGGTTTTGCCTTGCCCTCGATTGATCCCTTCCTGCTTGATCATCTTGACGTGCTCAAGGGACCATCGGCCGTGGTGTATGGTCAGACAAGCCCGGGGGGCATGGTCAATCAGGTGTCGCGCACACCAGATGACGTGTCCTATAACGAAGCCCGCCTTGAATACGGCTCGCACAACCGTATGCAGGCAGGACTGACCAGTCAGGGGGCACTCGATGACGCAGGCGAATGGCAATACAGCCTGACCGGGATCACCCGGCGTGCCGAAACACGCTATGATGATGTTGACGAGGAACGAATTGCCATTGCCCCGGCACTGACATGGCAACCGACACAAAATACCTCGATCACGGTGCAGACCTATTATCAGGAAGATCCGGAAGGCGGTTATTTCAACTCGATCTATCCGAAGTTTCTGGCATCTGGACAATATAGCGGGGCTCTTGACCGTGACTTCAATGTCGGCGATCCCGGTTACGAAAGCTATGATCGCGAACAATATGGTATCGGCTACGACTTTGATCATCGCATCAATGATGTCGTCAGCATCAGCTCCGCAACGCGATATTCGGCAATGGATCTGGATTTTCAGGGCATCCAGATGACGGGGGCCCTCACAGCAGGCGGAAGCCTGCCCCGCCAGGCAACCAGATCAATCGAAAATGTCGATGGCATCTCGTCTGACAACAATGCCCAATTCGAATTTGCAACCGGTGCACTGGAACACACGACCCTTGTCGGTCTTGACTTCCAACGCTCCGTCAGCGAATGGGAATATCAGGTCGGAACCGCCCCATCGCTTAGTGTCACCAATCCGCAATACAGCCTCGCCTATGGTCCGTTCACCACATTTATCGATAACAGGCAGACATTGCAGCAAACCGGCCTGTACCTTCAGGATCAGCTTGCCCTTGGCGGTTGGCACGCCCTGTTGGGGGTTCGCTACGACTGGACCGATCAGAAGACCGAAAATCGCCTGACGAACTCAACCAGAAATCAATCCAGTGACTCGGAATCTTACCGTGCCGGTCTGCTCTATGAATTTGATAATGGTATCGCCCCCTATATCAGTTACTCAACATCGTTCGAGCCAACAGTGGGCGTTGATGCCGCCAGCAACCCGTTCACCCCGACCGAGGCAGAACAATGGGAAGCCGGTGTCAAGTTTGAACCCCACGGCCTTGATGCATTATTCACCGTTTCCACATTCCACATTGTTCAGGAAAACGTCCTGACAGCCGACCCGGTAAATACCAATTTCCAGGTTCAGGAAGGCGAGATCCGCTCTCGCGGGATTGAATTCGAAGCCCGTGGACAGGTGACAGAAAATCTTGAACTCATTGCCGCCACAACCCTGATTGACACCGAAGTCACCCAATCCACCACCGCCAGCAATATTGGCAAACGCCCGCAGGCTGCGCCGGAATATTACGGCTCTGCATGGGCCAATTACCGCTTTGACAACGGTATACTGGATGGATTGGCCGTTGGCGGCGGCCTGCGGTTTGTCGGCAGCAGCTTCGCCGACAGCAACAACACGACCAAGGCGGATGGCTATGTGCTTGCCGATGCAGCACTCAGCTACGCGCTGGGGGGCATCAGCCCGGCGCTGGATGGCGCCGAGGCAACGCTTAACGTCACCAACCTGTTTGACAAGGAATACTATTCAAGCTGCAGCTCAAACTTTTATTGCCAGTATGGCAATGGTGCGCAGTTCCTCCTTGGTCTTCGCTATAAATGGTAAGATTGGCGCTTTAAAAATGCTTCTGAACAGACGGAAATTTTCCCTTCTGCTCGGCGCTGCGATGGCGGCCCCCTCGGTCGCCCTCGCAAATGCCGGTGCTGACGCATCCTCGCACATTACCGATATGGCAGGGCGCACGGTAAAGCTGCCTGATCATATCAAACGTATTGTGCTGCTTGATGCCCGTGACATTCTCAGCATGGCGATCCTCCACCCCTCCCCATCCGACCTCGTGGTGGGATGGGCGGATACCGCCCGACTCGATAGCGAAATACTCCGTACCACCTATGACCGTCACGCCGATGGCAGCCTGATCGAAACTGTTGGCGGTTCATCACCGGGCACGGTGTCGCATGAAAAAATCATCGCTCTTGAGCCCGACCTTGTCGTGGCAACGGCATTTTCCGAACCCGGGCTTGGCAATGGTGAACTGACCCAACGTCTGGAACAGGTCGGCATTCCTGTCATTTTCAGCAATGTGTCATCAAACGTGCCCTCCGGCTCGAAGACGGCAACAAACCCGTTTGATGAAATGGCCGCCCTGATGCGCATGTGGGGGAAAATCCTGGACCGGCGTAACCGCGCCGAAGAATTCATCTCCTTTGTCGGCAAACATCAAAAGGCGATTGCCGACCGCCTTGCCGGGATCACCCCCACGCAGGCTTATCTCGAAATCCAGTCGACATATGATGATTGCTGCTGGGCTGCCGGCCAGCAGATATGGGGGGATCTTCTGCGACAGGCAGGCGGCCGCAATCTGTCGGTCGTCGAAGCACCATGGTACGCGCAGGTATCAATCGAACAATTGATGGCAGAATCCCCGGACGTCTATATCGCATCGGGCGGTGCATATGCCGCCGAAATCCGCCCTGCCGTTGGTCCGGGCCTTGATCCCGTGCCCGCACGCGCCGCACTCGAACGCCTCACCGGACGGACCGGCTTTTCAACCCTTCCTGCGGTCATCAATAACCGGGTGCACTGCGTCTGGACCGGGCTTCTGACCATCGCCCCTTTGCAAATTCTCTTTCTCGAAGTCGCCGCAAAATGGCTTCATCCCGACCTTTTTGCCGATCTGTCTCCTCAGCAAACGCTTGATGACATCAACCGTCTCTATCTCGGCACGCCGCTTTCCGGTCCTTGCTGGATTTCGCTTGGCGACAATGCCTGAAAATCCGCCACGAAGGCGGAAAACAGAACCGACAAGGATAAACGCCATGACCATTTACACGGCAGATGCGGCCTTCGACTTTCCCGACCTTGATGGGGAAATCCAGAACATTATCGATCTCCTCTGCGCGCATAATATGGAACATGAAGCCCGTGATGACGGATCATTGTTCACATCGCCGCTTGGCACCGCACTTCTGGTTTCCGGCAATGAAAAGCTTCATATCCATGTCGAGGCGACCGAACCGTTATCTTTTAACCGCCTCAAACATGACCTGACCATTCTGATTGATTTCATTACCCAGCCGGACGCCATTCAATTTGACTGGTCCGGCGATGCCGTCGGTACCACATTGGCCCCTGATCTCAGGATTATCGAGGTTCTCCATATCTCCCAGCCAAGTGCGAAAATGCGCAGAATCCGTTTTCGCGGGGAAAACCTCGAACGATATGCCGCTCCCGATCAGATCCATTGTCGCCTGATGTTCCCCAACACCCATACGCCGCACAGCCTGTCCGCATGGCCAAGGCTCGATGACAACGGCAAAATTGTCTGGCCCCAGACCGGTAAACTGGAATCCCGTATCTATACAATCCGCAAAATCGATACCGCGACCAACACGCTTGATATCGATTTTGTCCTTCATGATGCTCCGGGCCCCGGTATTTCCTGGGTAAACAACGCCCGGCCCGGGGATGTTGTCGGCATGTTTGGACCGGCGGGGAATGGTCCCAAACCGGCTGGTCAGTATCTCCTGATTGGGGATGAAACCGGGCTTCCGGGCATCGCCCGCATTCTCGAAGGCCTTCCGGCCAATGCTTGCGGCAATGCCTTGGTTGAAGTTTCCGATATATGCGAAAAACAGGATATTCGTCACCCCGAAGGCGTTCAAATTCACTGGCTGTATCGAAACGGCGCCGCGCCCGGGACAACAACACTGCTCCTCGACCGGCTCCGCTGGCTCGACCTTTCCGCGCAGCCGGAATCACTGTTTTGCTGGGTCGGCACCGAATATGTATCCTTTCGCGACATTCGGTCCTATCTGCGCACGGAAATCGGCATCCCCAAATCCCGTCTGGTCGCATTCGCCCATTGGCGACGCGGCATGAGCGAAGAAAACGTTATTGCTGCTGGCCCTGAACAAACCTGATCCGTTTACCCGCCCCGGCCCGGAACACAGAAAGATCACAGGCTCTCTGCCAGGCTGGTCCTGGCCTGGGACTGACGCTGCGGATGACATCTCGGTCAATGATCTTTACCGCCGGAACCATGACCAAGACATCCGGGCAACCGCCAGCCGATGACCAATGCGGCGGCAGAACACAAAACCCAAGACCGGACGTCCCGCCTCCCGGAAGTCCGGGCAGCCCCCGTGCCTCCCCCAACCTCACCGACGGACGGTCCTCGGGCTCACGGCCCGCTCCGATCACTCCCGGCCATCACGACTCTTCCGGCAACCGATGGAGCCCGGACACATCTCGGGCCTCCACCATCCTCGCCAGCAGACAACCTCGGACTCACCGCACGCTCCGGTCACTCCCGGCCACGGCGACACTTCCCGCAACCGATGGATCCCTGACACACTTCGGGCGTCTTCCATCCTCACCGACGGACGACCTTCGGGCTCACCGCCCGCTCCCATCACCTCCGGCCATCAAGGCATTTCCCGCAACCGATGAAGCCCGGACGCATCTCGGGCGTCTGCTATCCTCATTCTCCGACGGCCTTCGGGCCCACTACCCGCTCCGGTCACTTTCGGCAACGACGGCACTTTCCGCTAACCGCCGAGGTCCGGACACACTTCGGGCGCACGGCCCCCACTGGTCCACCATCGACGGGTCACAGATCGCCACTACCCGCTGCTGCCATCGCTGCCGCTCCCGGCAAATCTAACGCTCCTTTTCCAACAAGACGCACCTCTCCCGTCATGACAAATGACCGGGTTAGTCCCCTTAGTCCTTGGGCAGAATCCCGCCGTAACGGCTCCGCCATCCGCCGCCCCATATCCTGCGGGTCACCCCGCCGCACGGCCCGTGTCTCTGTCTCTGTCCGTCTCTTTGCCGCATCATCCTGATCACCTCTTTCATCCAGCCCCAAACGCAAAAACCCGCAAGGCTCAAGGCCTCGCGGGTTTCGGTCCGGGTGCATTTCTCCCGTTGACTTTTCTCTTATGCCACAAATAAAAGAACAAATCAAGAACTTTTTTCGAAAAATCTGAAAAACTTTATATATGCTCCAGGGCTGCCCCCAATTCGTACGCCTGAAATTGACAATTGAAATCTGGTTGCCCTTAGAAAAGGGAATTGTCGTATGGCACGGATTTAATGCTGCAGAATGAATAAGTTATTGCTCGTTTTCTTCTGCTTGAAGAGCGTGGATTGATCAGCAGAACAGCGATCTAACAGCATATTTCACATTCTTTAAACCGTTACGCGGCCCAATTTAATTGCGAATGAGTATTATTTTTGATAACTCAACAAGTATCGGATCATTAGAGTCAGGTTTTCGGTTTGGCAATAACCGACATCAAAACGCTATTCCTTTCCCATCAAAGGGAATTGCAGATTTATCTCACTCGCCTGTTGCGCGACGCTGATATTGCTGTGGATTTGACACAGGAAACATTCCTGCGTGTTACCGAACACGCCCGGCAGAATAAATCGAATGATGTGACGCATGTACGCTCCTACCTGTATCGGGTTGCCCACAATCTTGCCGTGGACCATGTTCGTGCACAAAAGCGTAACCCGGTGAATCGGGCTGATGACAGCAATCTGGGAACGATCCCTCACAATGCCCCCTCGCCAGAACAAATTGTCGGCGATCAGTCTGAACTTGATTTCGTGCGGCGTGCCCTTGATGAACTTCCCGAAAGGACGCGCAATATCTTCGTGCTGGTGCGCGTAGATGGGCTTACATATCATCAGGCTGCCGAGAGACTTGGTATCTCCGACAGTTCGGTCCAAAAGCATATTGCCCGTGCCATTGCCCACGTCATGGCACGGCTGGGCAAGAAAGGCGTGTGATCTGGTGCAAAATTTTTTAGCCTTTTCTTGTACTTTGAACGTCCTAAAGTTATGGACCAAATGAAACAGCGATTTTCGGGCGCGGATCAGTAACGTGAATCAAACGCAACAGACGCAGGAAAGCATTGATCTTTGTGCCGCCAACTGGGTTGCGCGGATGATTGACGGCGGCCTGAATGATGCAGAACAGAAAGCTCTTGATGCCTGGCTTGCACAATCCCGTTCCCACCAGCAAGCATTTGCCGATGCCAATCACGCACTTGCGATGATGGATGCCAGTCTGTTTTCTGACGGCGTAAATGCGGCGCAAAGCTCTATGCATGAGGCAGACAGGCAGAACGCCGAAATCCGGCCATTTCCGGTAATTACAGGCAAAGGCAAAAAACCGCCTCGCACAGGTATCGGAAAATGGGCCGCGATTGCGATGGCAGCCTGTCTGCTCATCGCACTGTTTTCCGGCAGGGTGCTGATGGGTGATCCGGCTTTGGTCTGGGGGGCAGATTATCATACTGCACCAGGCGAAATCAGGGCGATCACCCTTGACGATGGCAGCAAGATAACACTTGGCCCCGATAGCGCCATTGACGTCAAATTCAGTGAACAGGAACGACGGATCGAAATTTTTACCGGCCTCGTCGACTTTCAGGCAGTTCCGATGGAGAATGCCGGTGATCGTCCCTTCGTCGTGTCCACCGGCGACGGTATAGCACGCGCTTTAGGGACCCGTTTTGTCATCGACAAATTCGATGATTATGCGTCGGTCTCCGTATTGCAACACAACGTGAAAGTCAGCCTGACAAACGGCGCGCCCCCCACAAAATCGCTCGTTCTGAGCCCCAATGAGGCTGTCAGATACAGCCGATATTCACTTGAAGATATCTATCCCGTCAATTCAGACCGCGTTCTGAGCTGGCAAAAGGGCAAGCAGATCTTTGACCGGGTTGCCTTGCGTGAAGTGGTTGCCGAGTTTTCCCGCTATCAGCATGGAAAAATCCTGATCGCCAATGAAGCCGTTGCACGAAAGCGTGTCAGTGGTGTTTTCGACATGAGCGATCCACAAGTCGGGCTGGACCTGATTGCGACAGAGCTGTCTATCCGCAAGGTTTCCATCACACCGCTGCTGACATTCCTTTACTAAATCGGACGCCCAGTCTTCCGGAAAAGCCGCATTTCGGCCATTTCCCGACCTTCCTCCTGAAGAAAAACAAAAAAATAGAAATTTATCTTACTGAATCAGAATGCAAATCCCGTCTCACCTAGCATCAGCAAATGCAAATCATTTGCGTTATTAAGAAAATATCGAAGATGGGGGTCTGCATAATGCAGGTAAATAAAGCCGGCAAAGCCCGGTTGGCAAAAGGTTTGGCATATCAGTTGATATGTGGTGCAAGTTTGTTTGCACTTGCTGCCGGGTTGATCGTTACGGGGGTTCCAGCCACGGCGAAAGCACAACAGGACAATACGTCGGTAAGCAGTGCAACACCGATGGAATTTTCAATCCCGTCACAGGATCTTAATCAGGCGCTGTTGACTTTTGCCGATCAGGCAAATTTGCAACTGTTCTACGATCTGGACCGTATCGACGGTTTGCAAAGTTCGGAACTGGAAGGCAGTTACACGCCTTCTGATGCACTTAAAGTCCTGCTGCTGGGTAGCGGTATGACCTATCGGTTCACGAGCGAGAGCACTGTTTCCCTGTCAAAGATGGAAACTTCCGATGTTGATGCGTCGACGGTTGTTGATCCGGTCTATGTCGAAGCAAATGCACAAAGTTCAAGCGAACTGGCGCATGGTTACGTCGCAACAACCAGCAGTTCGGGAACCAAAACCAGCACTCCCCTGATCGAAACCGCCAAAAGCATTTCGGTCGTGACCGAGCAGGAAATTGAAGACCGCGCAGTTGCCAGCATTGAGGATGCGGTCGCCTATACCGCAGGTGTAGTGACCAATAATTACGGCTATGATCCACGCTTCGATCAGGTCTATGTCCGTGGCTATCCGGTTCATATCTATGGCGATTATCGTGACGGCCTGCGGCAGATGACAGGTGTTTACGCAACCTTCAGAACCGAACCTTATAGCCTTGAACAGCTTGAGATCGTGAAGGGACCGACGGCGGCACTATATGGCCAGACGACACCCGGCGGCTTGCTAAATAGCGTCACCAAACGCCCGCACAAAGATGCCAAAAACAACGTATATGGACGTTTCACCGACACAGAATCCTATGAAGGTGGTTTCGACTACAATCTGGATATCAGCAAGAATGGCGAATGGGCCTCGCGATTTGTCGGCATGGCGCGTTATGGCGAAACAAGCAATGACATCCAGGATGATCGCCAGATGTTCGCGCCAACCATTCGCTGGCAACCCAATGAGAACACGGACCTGACCGTTTATACCCTTTTACAACATGACGAGACGGACGCATCTGCGACATTGCTGAACCTGAATGGCGAAGTCCTTGACTATCGTACCAGTGACGCAGATTACGACTATCAGAAGCAAGATCAGTTTCAGGTCGGCTATGAACTCACCCACCATCTGAACTCCGTGCCGGTCACCCTGGCTCAAAACACCCGATTTGGTTATTTTGACCTCACGGCCCGCTATCTCACCGGGGGCGTTGCCGGGGCTGGCTGGAATCCTTCTGACGCCAACGAATATCGACGCGTGGCACAGGCCGTCCAGGAAACACTCTGGAGCGCACAGGTCGACAATCAGGCAATTACCAGCTTTGAAACCGGAGAGGTTTCTCATGAATTGCTGACCGGTCTGGATTTAATGTACTCGAAATCCGATTATCGATTTGGTTCAAGTGCGGTGCTGAGCGACTACAGCTTCTATCTTGATGACCCAAACAGATCAATTTCCGGCAGCACGCCTGCCTACACGACATTGGATGATGTTACTTATAACCAGACAGGCGTCTATGTTCAGGATCAGCTGGAATACGGGAACTGGCATTTCAATGGCGGCGTTCGTTTCGACTATGCAGAGCGCAAGCGCATCAGCCGCCTGACAAATACCGGCTCAACAGACTACAACACCGCAACGACTTTTAATGCCAGCGCACTTTATGCGTTCGATAACGGTGTATCGCCCTATGTCAGTTGGGGCACTTCATTCCTGCCAAGCACCAGTCAGGATATCAACGGCAAGATGCTCACCCCGACCGAAGGTGAACAATATGAAGTTGGCGTCAAATACGAACCAATCGGGTTCGATAGTTTAGTCACCGTATCTGCCTATCGACTGACCGAGGACAATGTTGCCCGCTATGCAGGCTACAGTGCCACAATTGGTTCGTATTATGAGCCTATCGGCAAACTTGAATCACGCGGGCTTGAAATCGAAGGCAAGGCAAATGTGACCGAAAGCCTGAGCCTTGTTGCAAACTTTGCCTATAACAATGCCAAGATCGTCAAAGGCTCCTATCGTGGCAACACGCCGCTCGTAACGCCGGAAAAAACCGCATCGACCTGGGTGGATTACACTTTCCAGAGCGGACCTCTGAGTGGCTTCGGACTTGGCGTTGGCGTTCGCTACATCGACTCAAGCTATGCCAACTATACCAACACCAGCAAGAACAAGTCTTACACACTGCTTGACGCCGCAATCCGATATGACTTCGGTGCGGTCAGCGACAAGCTTGAAGGCCTGACACTCGCCATCAACAGCACCAACCTCGCCGACAACAAAGCCGACATTTGCAACAACGGATACTGCTACCAGAACGAGGGGCAGACCATTGCAGCAACATTAAAATACGACTGGTAACCGCGCATCCCGGGGCGCAATACCGCGTCCCGGGTCCGTTTTCCGCAATCCGCGTCCAACGCGGATTTTCTGCATTTCCAAGAAACTGGTTCATCGCCATGGATTTGTCTGACCGCCCCGCCGTTCTTGCCATGCAGGACACCCATTTCCAAACATCGGGGGGCTCAATCCTTCTTAAGGAAGTCTCCGTTACATTTCGGGCGCGCAGCCTGACTGCAATTGTGGGCCATAACGGTTCTGGTAAATCGACGGCCCTTAAAATGCTGGCTGGGCTGAACAAACCATCGGGGGGGACCGTCACCCTTGATGGCGAAAATATTGCAAGCTTTGGCACACGCGAATTTGCAAAAAACGTTGCCTATCTGGCACAGGATCCCGGCGACGGCGCAGATTACACCGTCGAGGAACTGGTCGCTCTGGGACGGTATCCCTGGCACGGACCATTCGGGCGATTACAGGACCACGACAAACAAGCAATCGAACGTGCCATTGCTCTGACCGGGCTGGAATCATTACGTCAACGTGCTGTCCACACCCTGTCTGGTGGAGAACGGCAACGTGCATGGATCGCAGTCACGCTGGCCCAGCAGGCACCTTGCCTGCTTCTGGACGAGCCAATTTCAGCACTCGACCTTGCCCATCAATATGAAATCCTGCTTTTGCTTGCAGAACTCAGCAAGCAAGATGGCTTGTGCATCATCGCCGTTTTGCACGATATCAATCTGGCTGCGCGCTTTGCCGATCAAATCGTTGCCTTGAAAAATGGCCATCTGATTGCGGATGCATCCCCTCAAACCATTATGCAGCCCAATATTCTGCGCGATATTTTCGGCATCGACATGCTTGTCCAGCCCCATCCAACCAATGGGCATCCTGTTGCCTTGGCCAATGTGTGACGGGACGAATTTCAATGCATAAACCAATCCATTTATATTCACGCAGATCATTCCTGCGCCTTGTCACGCAGGCATCGATTATATCAGGATGCGGTTACGCTTTATCCGGCCTGATGGCAGAAACCACATCGGCGGCAGTTCCCAAACGCATCGTGATCGCAGACGGCGCAATCAGCGAAACGGCACTGGCAATGGGGATTGTTCCGTTAGCGATGGCCGATATTCCGGGGTATCAGGCATGGGTACAGCAACCGGCAGTTCCAAATAGGGTCATTAACCTTGGCGCACGTTTCCAGCCAAGCCTCGAACGTTTGGCACAGCTTAAACCTGATCTGATCCTGACCAGCAGCTTCTATGCAAATCAATATGCCAGCCTGCGTGATCTGGCACCGATTGAAAAAATCGACATTTACAGCAGCAGCAAAACCCCGTTCTTAAATGCAGTTACCGCAGCACGCAAAATTGGCGACGTCACCGGTCACCCGAACGCCGCCGATAGACTGGTTGCGGAAACTGCCGCGCGGATTGAACATGCTGCCCGACAACTTTCAACTCCCAAAGCCCGTTCGGTTTTAATTACCAGCATGCTGTCACCGCGACACATGCGCGTATTTGGCCAGAACAGTCTGATGCAGGATGTTATTGCGCAACTCCCCATCCAGAACGCCTGGACTGGTCCGACCAACCATTGGGGGTTTGCAACCGTTTCTATTGATCAGATCGCGCAATATTCCGATGCCGCGATGATTGCTATCGAACCAGTGCCAGACAATGTCGAACGCGCCATCAGTTATAGCCCGATCCTTTCCGAACTTCCTCCGATCAAGCGGTTTGGTCTGATCAAAATGCCCCCCGTTGCAACATTTGGCGGCCTGTTTGCTGCTGGCCGTTTTGCCGATCTGCTTGCAAGTTCGCTTTCGGACATCGCACCCGGGAATGACGAGGTGGCACCATGACTGCCACAGTTTTGAATAAGCGGCCCGCTTACCAGGGTGCGATTCCCACCGTACTTTTTATTGCTGCCATAGTACTTAGCACCCTTTCACTGCAGATTGAGACCGGGAGCCTCAACCCTATCGCAATTCTCGATCTTGCATTTGCATCCGGAACACAAACCCTGTTGCTAACACATGGCTGGGTGCCAAGGTTCGTTATTGCGCTGGTGGCCGGTGCGGGATTGGCAACAGCCGGTGCACTGTTTCAACACACACTTAAAAATCCGCTGGCCTCCCCGTCCACACTTGGCCTCGCCGGCGGCGCAAAACTGTTCCTGACTCTGACAACTCTTTATATGCCCGGCGCACTTGAGATCGGGCAGGATATCATTGCCCTGCTTGGTGCCCTGGCCGTCGGCGCATTGGTTTTTGCATTGGCCCGACGCAGTGGTTTCTCACCTTTGGTTGTGATTCTGACGGGAATGATCATTGCGCTTTATTGCGGGGCCGTTACCACCGCTCTTGCAATTATTCACCATGAATGGCTCAAAAGCCTGTTCATCTGGGGTAGCGGTGATCTTACACAGGATGGCTGGTATATCCTTGGTCCGCTGACCATCAAAATCGCGTTTGGGATGATCATTGCGATCATACTCGCCCGCCCGCTTGAGATGCTGAACCTGAATGATCATCAGGCAACGGCCCTTGGTGCATCACCGGCCCGACTGCGTATGCTGTGCCTCCTGATCGGCTGCTGGCTGACGGCAGTTACCATTGCCGCAGTTGGTATTGTCGGTTTTGTTGGCTTGGCCGGTCCCGCAATCACACGCATGATCGGTATAAGGCGCCTGCGCCACAAACTGATCGCATCTGCACTGTTTGGAGCTCTACTGCTTTGTGCCGCCGACCAAGGAGTACAGGTCCTTTCGGGTCATCTCGGAACTCTTGTTCCTGCAGGGGCCTTGACCGGTGTTTTCGGCGGGCCATTACTGATTATTCTCATAAGGCAACTACGTGCCAATTCCCCACCATCACGCAGCACAACAGCAATCCCGACGAAGGATAGGAGCCTTCGGCAAAGCAGAATGATCCTTGGAACTTGTGTCCTGCTGGCCATTGCGGGTGCGATATTCATAGGACGTGACGTAAATGGGTTCTGGCAACTTCAATGGACAAATGATCTGCAAACTGTCTGGCCATGGCGTGGACCGCGCATTTTGGGGGCAATCGCGGCTGGAACAATGCTGGCAATTGCCGGAACCGTCTTGCAGCGCATGACAGCAAACCCGATGGCCAGCCCCGAAAGTCTCGGTGTTAGTGCCGGGGCGGCAATTGGCATGATCGCCATCATCTTTGCGATTGATGCACCATCTACATGGCTTCAGATTTCCGGGGCCACAATTGGCGCATTCGTGACACTGGTTGCGATTTTTGTCCTGACGCGGAAATCGGGATATGCACCGGAGCGCATTCTCATTGCCGGAATTGCAATCGGAGCATTATTTGATGGTTTCATTGCATTCCTGATGGCAGGTGGCGATCCACGTGCCGCACGCCTTCTGGCCTGGAGTTCGGGGTCCACTTACGGGCTGGGCTTCGACCGTGCCACTATTCTTGCAATCGTTGCTGTTACCGCCCTGCCAATCCTGCCTGCGCTTGCACGCTGGCTTAATCTATTTCCGCTAGGCCCCATCACCACAAAGTCGATGGGTGTGGACCTGTCGGTGTCACGTGGCAGCATGTTGCTGTTCGCTGCCATTCTGACGGCCGCGGCAACATTGCTGGTAGGGCCGCTCAGCTTTGCCGGCTTGATTGCCCCACATCTTGCGCGATTAGCCGGGTTCCGCCACGCGCTTTCACATAGTATCGGAGCTGCTTTTATCGGTGCCGCCCTGATGGTGAGTGCCGACTGGCTTGGACGGATGTTGTTCTTTCCGTGGGAAATACCTGCTGGCCTGATGGCTGCGATCATTGCCGGACCGGTTCTGGTTTGGCTGCTTATGCGTATCGGACAAACCTCATCATGATGTCAGCACCACACAATCAATCGAACCTGCCGCCGCGGCAGCCCTCCATCAACGGGACAGAAAGCAAACTGCTTTCGGAAATCAAGGCTCAGGTTTTTCAGGGCCCCTATCAGGGGCTCGACGAACGTCATCACGTTACTGCCGACGCCAAGGCCGGTATTGACTGTTTTGACTTGCATGATCCCGAATGCCTTTCCCCGCTGCTGGATCACTATTGCAAGATGAAATATCCCAATGATGATCGTCGTGCCGCGGTTTCGATGTGGTCACAGTGGTATTTCGGGCTTCTTCTATCGCCTATGCTGGTCATGGGTGCCGGGGGTGAAGTAGTACTGCCGTTTCAGGCTGGCTTTGTCAGCATGAAGTCAGATGACGTCAATTGCCCGGTTGGGTTTGATTTAACCGACGGGTACGTTCGCCAAACGGTTACCGATCCTGTTGCACCTTGTCCATGGGTACATTTTGATAATTTGATATCCATGCATCTCACCCCTCTGATTATGTCGCTTTCAACCTCATCAAAGGTTTCCCCCAAAGTATTCTGGTCAAATGTTGGGGTGGTAATTGCCTATGTCGAAAAACACGTTCTCAAGGACAGCCGTATCTCGCTTGTACCGCTGATCAGTGACGCAAAACGCCCCGACGATATGCGCAACCCTCTGGCAAATCCATACAGCACCAAACAATCAGAAGATGGCAGCCTTTCCAGGCGTGTCTGTTGCCTGCGGTATTTGCTCACCAGTGTCGAAATCTGCCCCACCTGCCCGCTCGCAAAACTCTAGAAATTCCACAAGCCCCTTGCATAACTGCGTTCACTTTCCGGACACGCAGTTTTCCTTACTGAAAGCGATCAGAAATCCCGTCTCATGAATCATGAGGCGGGTTTGGAGCACCATCAGGCCCTGCTCAAAAAACAAAAGATGTATCGACCTCACGGAGAGTGCAAAGCCACGTCCTAAATTTGCAAGTGACTATTAATTTCACTTATGAGCAAACCAATGGAGACTATTGGAAAATGCACCTATCAAACCGACTTGAGCCGAAATCCTTTGAGCACAAACAGAGACACGAACTGCTGATCAAAACCCGGGACATTGAAGGAAAGTTGCGTCGCATTGCCCAATCCATCGTCAAATGCCCACATCTTGCAGATGATATTGTTCAGGACACATATGCCAAACTTCTAACTATACAGATTGACGAGGAAGTCTCCACGCCAAGTGCATTTATCACCCGCATTGTACGCAACATGGCCATTGACAAGGTGCGGCAGATGACATTTGAACGCAGCCTGTTTTCAGGCAGCGACCAAACCGAGTTATGCCCGGCAGGTACTGCCAATTGTCCGGAAGCACGACTAAGCGGATGTCAGGCCCTGCGCGTCATTGAACACACCTTGCAGGAACTGCCGCCCCATGTTCGCAATGCTTTTTATCGCCACCGTGTCGATGGGTATGCGCAAAACGTCATTGCCAGAGATATCGGCGTTTCAAAGGCATCTGTCTGCGCCTATATTCATCTGGCCGATCAAAGTTGTCGCAAGGCCCTGCAAAATGCCGAACTGGTGCGTCCCGCCTGATTGGCAAGGAGGATCGGCAGCCGGGATAAAAAATATTTGTCCCGGCCGCTTGCCGATCAATTATCACACCATACTATCCCCACGCCTGAACCACAGCGCCATCTGCCACATGCGTCCCATCTGCAACCCAATCGACAATTGGCCGGTTTTGATCGAGATCGAACACATTCTGCCCCATCAGTGCATTGACGATCTTCGCACTGCGCCATGCCATCAGGCTGAGCTGTGGTTCAAAGATTCCCAGATCAATACGCCCGGCATTTTGAACGAAGATGCTACGATCAGCCGGGCCATCCCAACAGGCACGAAAATCCGCATCAAGCCGGTAGGCACCAGACACACCTTCTTCAAGACGTGCACGCAATGGTGCCATGAATTCCGGCAAGGCCGTTTCATATCCTGTTGCAAGGATCAATGCATCGACATGGAAGAATTCAACATCCTGATTAAGGCCGTTGCGCGCCGCTATCCTGAAATCTTCCCCATCATGCTGAACCTGAAAGACCTCACGTTGCGGCAACAATCGCGCAATGACGTTACCCTCATCAAGATATCTTTGCCGATAGATCAGCTGATAGATCGACTTCAATGTCGAAAGCGAAGCCCCGTCACTTGCCAGCTTCTGGCGCGACATAAGCTCCTGCTTCCGGCTATCGTGCAATCTGGCAAAGATATCAGCATATCCGGGGGTAAAATATTCATTCACAAACGGCGTATCATCAAGTGGCTCAAAATTATCGCGCCGCGATAGCCAAAGGACTTCTTCCACATTCCCGTCATTTCCGCCAAGCAGATACTCCACAAGCTCCGCCCCGCTCTGACCACCGCCGATAACCGCGACCCGTTTGCCATGTAAATCAGGCAATCGCGATTTTGCCTGGCTTGTATGGAAACATTTCTCAACCGGCAGATGACGTGCCCAACCGGGCACAAAAGCAGGCTTTCCGATGCCAATTGCAAGATTGCGCGCCACATAGGTGCCATTGTCTGAACGCACCTGGAAGTCATTGCCGTCAAATTCGACTTCCCGCACCGCATTATTGAACACAAGCCCGCCAAGATGATCCGCAACCCATTTCAGATAGGCTGCAAACTCCCGACGCGGTACGGCTGCAAAATCGGCATTCATGAAATCAAGCATACGTTTCTGGCTGACCATATAGGACAGAAACGACCATTTGCTTGTCGGGTTGGTAAGGGTCACAAGATCCTTCAGGAAAGATGTCTGAAGTTCAACACCGGGCAGCATCATGTCGGGATGCCAGGCAAATTCAGCCTTTTGTTCCAGAAATGCATATTTCACATCGCGAACGTCATCAAGTTGTGCCGCAAGACTAAGATTGAAAGGACCAATCCCGATCCCGACCAGATCCAGCTTATCCATCTTCTGAGTCCTTCTAATTGCCTGAAAATTCGGAGCTGACTGTCTGTTCAAACGCACGTTGCAAACGTCGTCCAAACAGTCTGTGAAATGCAGGGTCACCAATGATGGTCAAATGGTCTGTGCCAGGAATGTGTTCTGGTTGCTCCGCCCGATGTGACAGGGCCTGCCAGTCAATGAGATCAAGCTTGCGACTTACGGTATCACCTGCCAGCCAGGATGCGATTGGTGCGTCATAAGGAAGAAGTTCATGGCGCCGAAAGACAAGGGCATTATCAATCAGCACCCAAAAAGTGTGCTCCCGTGTCCCAATTCCTGGACCATCTATCGGAAGGCCAAATTCGCTTTTACCGACGAAATGGACAAACTGCGCATAGGCAAGATCATCCATCAGCGCCAAAAGGCGTTCCCATTCCTCGCGCATTGCGGTTTGTTGTAGCCAGCGGCGAATGTTGCTTTCGATCTCCTCACGCTCCCCCGGTTGGAATTTTGGTCGGGCATTCAGATCAAAATCATCATCCATGTCACAAACATCGACCATACCGATCAGACGCAGATCAATATCGCGGCCCAACATCCGGGCGGCTTCATAGGCAAGCAAGCCTCCCCACGACCAGCCAAGAAATGCACAGGATCGTCCTTTGGCCTCGCGATGCACGATCTCGGCATAGCGTGCGCTAATGTCTGATACAGAAACGTCAAGTTCCTGACTGTCTGAAAGCGAATGGCACATGAACCCCACAGCCGATTGATCCGCACCAAGGCTTTTAACCAGCTTCATATATTCACGCGTGCTGACCAGAAGCCCCGGAAAACAATAAAGAACGGGCTGCTCTGGCCTGCCTTTCTGCAAATGCACAATGTCAGCACCCGGTTTGCATTCCGGTTCAAAAAGCGCCGTCAGAAAGGTTCGGACTGTCGGGAAATTGAAAAGATCCGTGATTTCAGCATTTCTATCCGGGAACTGTTCACGAATCTTTCCCAGCACCCGAAGAGCGGTGATCGAGTTTCCCCCGATTTCAAAAAAATTATCGCTAACGCCAATGTCATCCAGTCCCAGCGCCGATTTCCAGGTCGCAAGCACAGCGATCTCATCATCATTTGCAGGAAGCGTTATCGTACCTTCCCGACGTGGCAGAGGAAGCTGTGCCTTGTCGACCTTGTGATTGGCATTGAGCGGAAGCATCGTCATCTCAATGATGTAACCAGGCACCATTGAGCTTGGTAAAAGCTGCTGCAAGCGCGCACGAACTGACCGGGTATCAACCGACGCACCCGATCGCGGAACCACATAGGCAATCAGTTCAAGCCGGGATGCAACATCCGCCGCGATAACCACGCAGTTGGCAACATCATCAAACCCGCGCAGGACAGTTTCAATTTCCGCTGGTTCAATCCGATGACCACGGATTTTGACCTGATCATCGACACGTCCGGCAAACTGGATCATGCCGTCTGGCAAGAAACGCCCCAGATCACCGGTGCGATACATCCGCGCGTCATCGGCAAGCGCAAATTTGTCATAAACAAAAAGGCTGTCGGTCTTTTCCGGCAAATTGTTATAGCCGCGTGCCACACAATATCCACCAAGATGGATTTCACCGATCTCGCCATCGGCAACCGGATTGCCATCACCGTCAAGGATATAGGCCCAACGATCACCAACCGGACGCCCGATCGGGGCGGTTACTGTCTCACAAAGCTGATCCTGATTAACCCGCCATAACATTGGGGTCATCACCGTTTCGGTCGGGCCGTAACCATTGATCAGATAGCGTGAATTGATCGCACGAGCGATGCGATTGAAGGTTTCTTTTGGCATTGCCTCGCCACCAAAAGAACAAAGCGTCAGATCAAGTGTCTGTTCCTTTTCTCGTAACCAGCCGGCCAATTCATGAACGTAGCTTGTCGGAAACGATGCATGCGTAACGCCGTGATTGCGGATCGCACCGACCGTGTCTTCAGGTGTCCAGAGAAGCTGATCTGGCAACAGAATGCTGCCCCCGGCCATCAGCGGGACAATCCATCGTTCGTGGCCACCGTCCGAAGAAAAAGGAAGAAATGGCAGTTCCCGCGATGTTTCATCCATAAGATAAAGCGGACCAGTCGCGTTCAAATGATCAACGAGAGGACCGTGATCAACCATCACGCCCTTTGGCTTTCCTGTCGAACCAGATGTGTAGATGACATAGGCCAGTTGATCTGCACTCGGTGTTGTAGCTTCAAACCGGACTTCCTCTGTCCCGACATCTTCAACCAGAACGGCTTCAAGATCATGGTTGCCCAAGCTTGCCAAACCATCGCGGCTGGTTACGGCGAAGCGCGCACCGCAATCAGATAGCACATGCCGGTTGCGGGTTTCGGGATGCTGTGGGTCCACCGGAACAAACGCACCACCCGACTTCCAGACCCCCAGAATGGCGGCAATCGCCATCGCTGACTTCGGCAAAACAACAACAACAACGTCACCAACCCCAACACCCCTTGCCACAAGCGCATGTGCAATCGCGTCTGAGGTTTGCTTCAAACGTTTGCGCGACCAGTCATCGTTCGTCGCCAGAATGACTGTCCGGTCCTGATCGCTTTGGCAAAAACGGTCAATGACTTCATGTGGATACCCCGTCATGGGCCAAGGGGCCTCTGCCCAAGGTAATCCATTCGCAATCAAGTGCTGGTCTGACTTGGAAAAGGGCTTTGTAGCCAAATCAAAAGAAGCGGCAGATACCGCCTGAGAACCGTTCATGGTCGTCTCCATGCTGACAAAGCAATTATTGCATTTGCAGGGGAGACGATCCGTTCGGATGTAAATTCAGTTTTTTCTGCACGCAAACGCAAAAAAGATCACTGAACTTCCTGCCCTCTCACTCGTCCGGACTAGAGCAAGATAATCGGCCCCGATGGGCTGGTACCATGGAAACAAGGAGTCCCGGACATGAATGTCATGATACAAGAAAGCCCAACACAATCCTCGATGAAAACATTTCAGATCAAACACTTCCAGCAGGTGGGCAGGCGGCATTCCGTAGTCGAAGGTGGGCACCTGCACCTGTCTGGCGAAAACGAGAATCACGACTTTTATTTTACACTGACATCAAATCAGATCGTCCTTGATGATATCGCCAGTATGACTTTATGTGTTCTTGACCAATATGGTTTGGCTGCTTTGGCCGAGGCGCTTTTTGCCGTTCATCCGGCACGCTATGAAATCCGCCTTCCCAATCAACTTGATCCTGACTGGCTTAGCCAGATGGCCCGAAGTGGATTGATTACTCACACTGCAGGCGACAATACCATCTATTCAGGT
The DNA here is from genome assembly GCF_000300235.2 of Thalassospira xiamenensis M-5 = DSM 17429. NCBI lineage: Bacteria > Pseudomonadati > Pseudomonadota > Alphaproteobacteria > Rhodospirillales > Thalassospiraceae > Thalassospira > Thalassospira xiamenensis. Next base: position 2,826,230 of record NZ_CP004388.1, read on the forward strand.
GACCTATACCAACTGTCTCTTAACTGGCTGGAGCATCCTGAAAGGAATAGCTTTCCGCTACGCTACACCTCAACGAATGGCCGTCGCCATCCGGTTCGTCGACCAAGCGCGCACCAGACGCTCTATTCCCGCTACATTCCATGGATCAATAAAACGATCCGTTTTGAACGGGCTGATCCAACGCGCCACCTTGGGTATTTCCATAAATGGATGAATGACCCACGCGTAGATGTTTTCTGGGAAGAATCTGGCACGGAAGCGAAGCATCAGGCCTTCCTTGAAAACCGGCTGAATGATCCCCGGACAGAACCGCTTATCGGATTTTTTGATGATGCACCTTTCGGGTATTTCGAACTCTATTGGGCCCAGGAGGACCGGCTGGGCGAACACTACACGGCCGAGGATTTTGATCGTGGCTGGCATGTTGCAATCGGTGAGGAAGCTTTTCGCGGCAAGGAATACCTTACAGCATGGTTGCCATCACTGATGCACTATATGTTCCTTGATGATCCTCGCACCCAGCGGATCGTCGGCGAGCCCGACGCTGGTCATGATCAGCAAATCCGCAATCTTTTACGTTCAGGCTTTGCCGGTCTCAAACAGGTTCGCTTCCCGCACAAGACATCTCTTCTGGTGATGCTGCTGCGTGAACGGTTCTTTGATGACCGCCTTTATGTTCCGGACTTTGTTCGTAACGAGGATATATCCTGATGCGCAAACGTGAACTTCCGGACCTGAATGATCCTGCGATCATGCGTTTGATCCTGCGACTGGCCTTGCCTTCTGTGGCGGGGCTTTCGATCAATGCGATAAATCAGGTTGTCGACGCTTTTTTCGTCTCGCATTATGCGCTCAGTGCCATGGCCGGTGTAACGCTCTCGATCCCGTGCTTCATGCTTGTCGGTGCCATTGGCCATGGATTGGGTATCACGGCCTCAACCGAAATTGGTCGGGCGCTTGGTCACGGAAATGCAAATGATGCAACCCGTGCGGCTTCACTCGCATTGGCGCTGGCGATCATATTCGGGATTGTCGTTGCGGCCCTGATCTTCCTCTTTCATGTTCCGATCCTGCATATCCTTGGTGCAAGCGGCGATGTCTTTGGTGAAGCTGCTATCTATATGCGCATCCTTGGAGCCTGTGCCGTCCTTGTACTTTTGCAGATCGTATGTGATTTCATTGCAATCGGCGAAGGCAACAGCCGGTTCTCCATGTACACCCTGATCGGATCATTTGGTCTGAACATGGCCCTGGATCCGATCCTGATTTTCAGTTTTGACATGGGCGTTGCCGGTGCAGCCTGGGCAACCGTTATCTCACAGATCGCTGCCCTTGGGGCATATCTCTGTTACTTCCGGAAACGTCTGGGCCGCGTGCACCCAGCGTTATCGGCTCTTCGTCAACTGAAATGGCGGCCTGCTCTTTATCCTTTCGCAAAGCTCGGCATACCGGCAAGCTCGACGACTGTACTTGCATCCGTTTGCTTTGCCATTTTGATGCAGGCGGCAAACGTTCATGGAACCGAGGATGAACTGGCCGGACTGGCCATTTCTCTTCGCATCGTGCTGCTGGCAATCCTGCCAATCATCGGCTTTTGCCTTGGAGCACAACCGATCCTGAGTTATGCGGCCGGTGCCCATAATCAAAATCGCTTTGATGCCGTTTTCAAAGGGATCGTTCTTTATTGCACTGGTTTTTCGTTAAGCTGTGCCCTTATTGCATTTCTGTTTGGTGATCTACTGATCACGGCATTTGTTGATCGTGCAGAGCTTGTCGAATTTGGAGGGCATCTGCTTGATATTCTCGCCATTCAGATCGCCTGCATCGGGATTTACCAACCAATGGTATCGCGGTTTCAGGCCGCCAACAATGCCCGGCACGCCGCGATGGTAAGCATGGCCCCACAAGGTTACATCCAGATCCCGCTCGCCATCCTTTTACCAATGGCCGTCGGGTTTGATGGAATTGTCATGGCACCGGCACTTGCCGCTGTGCTGACGACCCTGCTTGCGGTTTTCCTTACCTTTTCGGGGATCAGATCACTTCCCATCAAGGAGCTTTCATCATGAATGAACTGCCCACAAAACCATTGAGTATACATCAGGGCGAAACACGGCATTTGGGTGCGCATGACCCAAATTATGAACGACATTTCCGTGCTGTTTCTCAACCGATTTATCAAACATCCCTTTTCGCATTCAGTGATTTTGACGACATGGCAAATGCCTATGCCGGGAATCCGGGGGGACCGATCTATGCCCGTGGCGACAACCCGACTGTCATGGCGTTCGAGCGCGAAATCGCCCGGCGGGAGAATACCGAAGCCTCCCGCGCGTTTGCCAGTGGGATGGGTGCTATCAGCGCAACGGTCATGGCTCTTGTTGCGCCAGGTGATCGAATTGTGACTGTCCATAATGTCTATTCGGATGCCTATCGCCTGTTTGAAACGATGCTCAGGCCAATGGGGGTCAAGATTGACTATGTCGATGGCAAAGATACCGATGCCGTTATTGCCGCTATTACGGATGCAAGGTTACTGTTTCTGGAAAGCCCGACATCGCTGACCTTCGAGTTACAGGACCTTGAAAAACTCGCCACTGCTGCGAAGTCAAACGATGTCATTACGGTCATTGATAATTCTTGGGCGACACCTGTTTTTCAAAAACCTGCGGATCACGGCATTGACCTTGTCATTCATGCCGCATCAAAATTCCTGTCAGGGCATAGCGATACCGTGGCAGGCGTTGTTACAGGGCGTCAATCATTGATCGACCGTATCAATGCATCGACCTTCCCCTATCTTGGTGGAAAGCTTGGCCCGTTTGAAGCATGGCTTCTTCTGCGTGGGCTTGATACCCTCGAATTGCGCATGCAAAGGCACGCCCTGAACGGAGAATATCTGGCCAGAAATCTTGCCGTGCATCCACAGGTTTCATCCGTGCTTTATTCCGGTTTCAGTGACCACCCCGGAAGTAAAACCCTGCACGGTCATTCCAGCCTGTTTTCGATCATTCTTGATGACGCAGTTGATATCCGGATTTTTAGCAACGCACTTCGAATATTTCGCCTGGGTGTCAGTTGGGGCGGCCCTGAAAGCCTTGTCGTGCCTGCAGCTGCGGTACTTCATCAGAAATACGATGTCAGCGCGTTCCGTCACTTCAAACTCAACCCCCAACTTGTCCGCATCTATGGCGGGCTTGAGAACCCCGAAGACCTGCTTGCCGACCTCAAACAGGCAATTGCCGTCGGTCTGAAACGGTAGACGCAGGTTTTCCGGAACGACCAAAAGCAAAGGGCGCCCAGACGGCGCCCTTCAGACCGCTGACAAACCCCGTCATATTTTGGCGGGGTTTTGCTTTTAGAGGTGTTTGAAAGCTGGCTTGAGTGTGCCGAGGGGATTATCCCTCGGCGATTGGCCCCTTGGGGCCCAAAGCCAGGGCTATTTTCTTGATGTTTTGGGCGGCGGCGGCCAGCAGACATTGGCATTTGACATTGATCAGTCCCCGGAACCTTGCATATCGATGACCGTGAAGCTGTTTGGCATCTGCAAAAGAGCGTTCGACCGTCTCTTTTCGGCGCTTGTAAACCCGCTTGCCCCACTCTGTCAGACGATAGGCGTCAGCCCGGTCTCTGGCGTCTTGCCAGACATGGCGCGTGACAGTTTTTCGGTGGTGGGCATTGGCGGTACAGGAAGCCAGCACAGGACAGGTGCGGCATTTTTCCGGGTCGCTGTGATAATGGCGGTATCCATTTCGGTCGGTTGTCGCATAAGACAGAAGCTGACCTTCGGGGCAGCGATAAGCATCACGTTCAGGGTCATAAACGTATTTGCGTTTGGGGATGTAGCCTTCCCGAAGGTTCGGGCAGCGATAGCCCGTCACGCCAAGGATGTCACGATCTTCAAGGCCTTTGGCAATCGCGGCGGTCGCATAGCCCGCATCCAGTCCGACGGCGATAACATCAAGGTCAAAACGCTGCCTTTGTCGGTCAAGACGGTCGAGATAGGGAATGCTGTCATGCAGATTGGCCGGGGTGGCGTAACTGTCGGTAATGATCCCAAGCTTGCCATCGACCGTGCGGTGATCGAGATAGAAAAAGCCCTTGGGCTTGCCGTCGCGCACCATATATCCGCTGTCGGGATCGGTTCGGCTGATCTTGGTTTCTTTCTCAACCGGCTGGCGTTCCTTGGCTTTGAGCGGCTTTTTCGCATGAGCCGCCCGGTCTTCCTCAATCGCCAGATCCAGATCATCCCAATAGGCCGCGCGCGATTTGGCAACCACTTCGCGGTCCCATTTGTTCTTTGTGGCATCGGCCTTCAAATGCGTGCTGTCGGTATAGAGAACCTTACCATCCACCAGCCCGTGCCTGATCGCCTGCTCGACGATCTCGTCAAAAATATCCTGCGCAACACTGGCATCATGATATCGACGCCGCCGGTTCTGCGACAGGGTCGAGGCATCAAAGACCTTGTCGGTCAGCTTGAGTTGCAAAAACCAGCGATAGGCGACATTGACCTCAATCTCGCGCACAAGCTGGCGCTCCGAGCGCACGCCAAACAGATAGCCAATGAACAGCGCCTTAAACATCATCACCGGATCAAGGGCGGGACGGCCATTGTTCGCGCAGTACAAATCGGCCACGCGCGCATGGATAAAACTGAAATCGATCACGGCATCGATCTTACGAAGCAAATGATCGCTGGGGACCAAACTGTCGAGTGTCACCATCTCAAGTTCGGTTTGATGTGGGCTGGGTTTCTTAAGCATTCCCCATTGAATCAAAAATCCCCGCCAATGGCGAGGACTTTGTCAGCAGTCTGAAGGGCGCCCAGACGGCGCCCTTTTCGTTCTTTGCCAAACAGACAGAACTAACTGCTGCTCACCGAAACCTCAATCCGTCGCGATCCGGGTCGAGTCAACAACGTCAATATCCATTCAAGCGGGCCGCGCGATGCCACCCTGAACCAGACTTGTGCAAATACAACCCATCCCAGATACATCACCAATGAAATCCACAAACAGTCGACCAAACTGACCTGATTGTGCAATCCGGCACCATATCCAAAAAATACAAACCCCATGATCAACGACATGCCAAGGTAGATGGTCAGTGACATGCGTCCTGCTGGCGCAATAAATGATGTCAAACCGTTACATGATCTCGACATGAAGCCCCACATCGCTACTGACACCAGAACAAGAGACAGCGGCACAGCGAACAACGGACGCAAAATCAGGGCCATCATAAAGAAGCGTTCTGGCTCTGCTGATGCTGGCAAGGCGGCCAACACGCCATAAACCACGCTACCCAGAATTGCCGGAATGACCGCAAACGATGCAATCAATCGCAACCTGCCAATCAGAACATCAAATCCAAGTGCATCACAATATCGCGCGGCGGCCAACCCGCCGCACATCGCTGCCGCCACCAACAGGTAATTGCTCCAAAGACAGTAAAGCTGGAACCCGCTCCAGCTATCGAGCCGGATGGCCATGACATCAACAAAACTCCCCGACGCCAGCACTTCGGAAACCGGTATGTCCGGCGCAACATAAGGTACAGGGTTTACCGTCATGTTTACACCAAACAAGGCATTGCCAATAACAGCCCAAGCCCATAGTCCGATGGCATAGGTCAGAAGAGAACGTACCGAATGATTGCGCACAAAGACCAACAACAGGCCAATGACCGCATAGGGTAAAAGAATATCTGCTTCAAACAGCAGCGTCAGGTTCACCACGCCAAACAATGCCAAGACCACGAGACGTCGAATGTAGAATGACAGACCGTAACGCTGAAACTGTTGAAAGGCAGCAAAACCAAACAGCGCAGAAAAGATCAGGATAAACTTGCTTTCAAACAGCCCCTGAATCACACCAGCAGCGATGACATTCGCCCAAAGTGGCGTTGCATCCTGCCATACCCCACCGGCAAAGCCATACGTAATGGCAAAAAATGGCAGATTGACCACGAGTATCCCAAACAGGGCAAACGCACGAAGTGCATCAATTGAAGGTTCGCGTTGCTTAAACATTTATCTTTCCTTTGATGATAACGCGTTAAAGGAAAGACGTTTGGGATATCAGTAAGTTCAGGCTAAAGACGGTCGCTATATCTCAAAGCGAGAGCGCATCTCTATCTTTACGATCAATTTCGTTACGTGAACAGTAGAGCTACCGATCAATATAGCCCCGAATTGAGGCAACCATCCCTAAAGCAAATAAAATTCGCAACTCGTAAACCGTAACCTATGAAACAAAACACCCCGCTCGACTTTCACCGAGCAGGGTGTTTTAATCTAGAGCACTGTTATATCTCGCACAGGAGCGAGTTATAACAAAAGTGGTTGCGGGGGCACTCATTGTTGCCCAATTCTGATGATCGAGAGACAGACGCTGTCTGCACCCTCGACACAGAATTGAGACCATACATTTCCGATCCTTGTCAAGTGGTTAACGCTTATGACAAGGAGCGCGCTAATGCCCGCAGAATGGGGTCAGGCCAAGATCGAAATCCTTGCTTTGCGAGATGAAATTCTCGGCAAGATTGAGCAAGGCGTTCTGGTCCGAACAATCTACGAAGAACTGAGTGCTTCGGGACGTATCACGATGTCCCGCCGGTCGTTCTATGACCGGGTTAAACAACTGCGTTCTGGGCGTACCGCAACAAAAACCGGAGTGCCTACAAAAGCACCCAGCCAATCCTCTGCCACTCCCCCCACCCTACCGCCAAGCAACACTCAAGCCGCCAGTTATTTGCCAACGCTCAAGGCGAAAGAACAGGCGGCGTTGGATCGCTTGTGGGGCGGGGATGACCCAGAAGACGATGCCTCCGACGAGACGGAGGCATCGCAATGAGCTCCTGGCAATCCGACTACCTCACCCTTCACACCCGCCTGCGGCAAGCCCGCGAGAGCCAACACCTCACCCAAGCTGGTGCAGGTGAATGCATAGGCGTGTGCGAACGCACCTATCGAGATTTTGAGGCTGGCAGGACGGATCTGTCTGCAGCCCACGTGTTCCGCCTCGCCACTGTGCTGGGCATCAAAATTATCATTTCAGATGGAGTTATCGCCGATGGCGTTGATTAATCTTACCCTTCAGGGCAAGGGCGGGGTCGGCAAGTCGTTTGTCGCAAGCCTTCTTGCGCAGCACTACCTCAAACGCGACACCCCGCTTCATTGCTACGACACCGATCCGGTTAATCAGACCTTTGCCGGATACAAAGCGTTCCCTGTCGAAACCATTCGCCTCGGCGAACGTCCTGACGAGATCAACCCGCGTTATTTCGATGCCCTGATCGAACAGATCATGACCGGCCCGGAAGACGGTGTTGTCGTGATCGATAATGGTGCTAGCACCTTCTTGCCGCTGCTTGGCTACATGGTGGAAGCACAAGCGCTGCAAATGCTTGCCGATGCTGGTCATGAGGTTCGCCTCCATACCGTGCTTACCGGTGGGCAGGCGCTGAATGACACGATGCAGGGTCTCCATCAGGTTCTGCAGAGCGTTCCCGATATTCCCGTTGTCGTTTGGCTGAATGAGTATTTCGGGCGGATCGAACGCAAGAACGGATCGGGCGAAGTCGAGAGCTTCGAGCATTCCGGGCTTTATAAAAAGAACAAGTCGCGCATTCATGCCCTGGTGCGCCTACCCGAGGTTCGCAAAGAAACCTTTGGCCATGATATCGAGCAGATGATGCGTGCCCGCCTGACCTTCGATGAAGCTGGCAAACATGCCGACTTTCCCCTGATGTCTCGCCAGCGCCTGATGATGACTTGGCGCAGCATTGGGGCCTCGATGGAACAGGCGGTGCTGTGATGACCAGCGTTCTTGACGAGGCTCCGCCGCCGCCCCTGACCATGGACAGCATCGAAGAGCTGCGCACCCATTTGTGGAAAGTTCATCGGGTCACCGTCGAAGACGGTGACCCGGTACTCATGATCTACACCATCCACAAGGTCGTGCTCGACGAGCATCGCCGCCTGATTGATCAGCATAACCGGACCCTGTCCGGGATCATCCAGGCACAGGCAGAAACCTTCACCAACGATGTCACTGCCGCCATTGAGGACTTCAAGAACGAAGCCCTGACCGATGCCGTGCGGGAACGTCTGTCTGCCATGCAGGAAGCTGCCCGCCTTGCCGACACGGCCCAGGACCGCTTTCGCAAGATGGTCAAGCTGATCTCCCTCCTCACCGCTCTCAATCTGGTCGCCGTCGTCTTCACGCTGGGCGTCCTCACCGTTTTGACGATCTGACGACAAGGAAAACAGAACATGGATAAACGCAGCCTACTCAAAATCGCAGTCATTGCAGGACTTGCCACATTGGCAATGACCGAACCGGCTTTTGCACAAGACACTGCAGGTGGCAACTGGTGGGATCCGGTTGTCTCCTTCCTCGAACTCTTGGCGGAAGGCTTTGGCAAGATCTTCGCCATCGCCCTGGGTCTTGGTTTGGTCGTCTATGGCGGTTGGGGCGCTTTCACCGGCAGGCTCGATCCGCAGCGCGGCATCATGATGGTGATTGGTGGCATTCTGGTCACTGCAGGACCGGCCATAGCTTCGGGTCTTCTGGGGGTTCTCAAATGAAAGCCGCCAGTGCTGTTCTCATTCAGGTCCAGCGCCAGATGACGCTGATCGGTCTGCCGATCCCGCTTCTGCTTGTTGCCGGTCTTGCTGGCGTTTTGGGTTTTGTCCTGCCCGTCGTGTTCGATTTTCCTGCCCTGGTCATTCCGGGCGGGATCGTGGGCTTTGTCGGTGCATGGGTCTATCTCGTCAAACATCAGCGGATCAATCCGAACTATGACCGCGACCTGCTGGTGACCCCGATGTTTTGGGGCAGCCGTAAGGGTGAGCGCCTCCTGACCACGGGAGGACGCAAATGATTTGGACCGATGTGATCACCACCGGCCTTGTGACCGGTATGGCCGGGGGGCTGGTCATTCCGGCAGGGCGTCGCCTTCTGCTTGGCGATATTGAGCAAGACTGGCTGCAGGACGAGTTGGAACTCGACGGGATTGATCCGGTCGATGGCGTCACGGTGCGCGGCAAAGACGGCTCGCTGTCGCGTATCTGGTACCTGCAAGGAACCAGCTATGACGCCCGTATCGAGAGCGAACAACAAACCTTGTTGCTCGGTCGTCAGTCTCTGCTTCAGGAACTCGGCAAACGGTCAGTCACTGTTCGGTTGTTCGCAATCAAACGCCAGCGTGAGATTGCCGCTCATGCGAAGTGGCCCAATAGCGTGCTTGATGAAATCGGCACGGCAGAAGCACGACAATATAAATCAAGCTACTTTATCGACTGGTATCTAATGGCAACGGCTCAGAACATGCAGCCCTTGCTGGATGCCGAAGAGAAAATCCCTGCTATCCTCTCGGAATATCGTCCAGAGCTTCTTGTGCGCTCTGATGACAATCAGCCTTGTCTCCTTACCGGGTTTCTCAATGGATTGGTCAGCGGCGATTATCGCCGTGACCTTCCTGCAACCAGTCACAACCTGTCTGCGAACCTTCCGGCATCTGATCTTCATTGCGACAAGGTGACCGGCACCATCACCACACATGTTCCGGCCCGCAAGTTTCACAAGGTCATCACGGTTACACTCTGGCCGGAAACAGTGTCGGGCCATCTGATCGGCGAGATCCTCGCTCTGCAGGGTGATATCGAGATCTGCCAGATCTGTGATCCGTGGGGCAGTGATCAGGCGATGCTGGTCAATAAGCGCCGCATGGCGGGTGAATCTAATTCCTGGTTTGGCAATCCAGCGGCAGCAGCAGAAGTCTCAACGCTTCTGGATCTTCTGGCCGAAGGTAAAACGGCCCTTTTCGCCACGCAGTTTCAGATCATTCCACGCGCAGAAACCGAGGAAAAACTCAACAGTCTGATCCGCGAGATCACAGAGATCCTTGGCAACAAGCGGATCGGCTATGCCGTGCAAACCAAGGGCGCACCAGTCTGCTGGTTTAACCGCTTACCTGTCGTCTCCAAACGCAAGATCAGACTGCCTGGCAGTCAGTTTATGGCCCCGCTGGATCTGCGTGATCAGAACATTGCAGCCCTTTGGGCTTTGCCGCATTCCGCAACCGGTATGTTGGCCAGCCAGTTTGGCCCGGCACCAGTGCGCTGGTTTAAAACACCTACTGGCCAGTCCTATGCATTCCAGTTTCAGGTGGTCAACAAGCCGTTCTCGCTCGGCAACTTTCTGGTCTTTGCGCCTTCCGGGGTCGGTAAATCCACCCTGATCATGCATCTGATGGGGGGGCTTGCGAAGTTTGAGAATGTGCGGTCCTACATCTTTGATTCCAAGGAAGGCACACGCTTCATGGTTGAAGCCATGGGCGGTCTTTATCAAGCCTATGACGGCCTATCGCTTAACCCGCTCGATGTCGGGGACGACACACCAAAGAACCGCGAACGTGTTTATGCGATCCTCAAATCGCTGGCCGGTATTGATCTCGAAGATGGTGACATCGATGCGCTTAATCATGCCGTCGATCTGGCATTCCAGATTGAACCACCTCATCGCACATTAAACGCCATCTATCCCTTTGCCTTTGCCCGTCGCTCCGCCCTTCGCCGCGCCTTTGCGCAGTGGGTGACGGATGACAAGGGCAATACAGGTCTTCGGAGCCACATTTTCAACGCCCCGCATGACAGCCTCGGCGGCCTTCTGAACCAGTCGCACATGGTTGGCATCAACATGAACGAGGCCCTGGCCGATCCGGCACTTGGCGGGCCGGTGGTTGGTCATATCTCTGAAGCGATCAGTAAATCGGTTGCCGGGCGTAATGGTGGCTTTGTCATCTTCATTGATGAAGCGGCCAAACTGCTTTCCAACCCCGGTTTCCGAGATCTCGGGGCTGAGATGTATCGCGAATATCGCAAGCTTGGCGGTGCGGTTGGCATGGCGTTTCAGGATCCGGCAGGTCTGGGCAAAACCGGTGCCGCTGAAGCGATCATCGAGAACACCGCCACCATGATCTTCTTCCCGAACTCCAAGGTCACGGAAGAAAGCCTCAAACCGTTCAATCTCAATGAAGAGCAAAAGCTGTTTGTCCAGGGCCGCACGCGATCACGCAAGAAGAATGATCGGCGGGTTCTGATCATCAAGCGCGATGAGGCCAGCGGCTTTGAGGAAAGCGCCATTCTTGATGTCGATCTGACACCGCTTGGCGATGCTGCGCGGTTCTACCGTTCCGGGCCGGATGCCAACAACGATCTAGCCACCATTCAACGCAAATGGGGGGAAGCATGGCCAAGCCATCTGTAAGCAACTGCGATCACCCGGACATGATCAAACAATCCATTTTAATGATGGCTGTAACCAGCCTCGTTGGTGCTGTCGGCATACTTGCGATGATGCATTGGCCGCTCGCAACCAGTGTTGTCCTGATCGTCATGCTTGTTCTTCTTCTGGCAGGAGATCGATCATGAACAGGCGTCTTCGTTCTGTCGCTCTTGCGTTCGGGATTGTTCTGGCGACCCCGGCCATTGCCTATGCGACCTATCCGGTGATCGATGTGTCTGCCATTGCGAAGTTGGGTGAACAGCTCAGCAAGATGCAAAAGCAGATTGATCAGCTCAAGCAACATACTGAATGGCTGACCAAATTGAGCGCCCAAGCTCAAGGCACGATTGATGCCATCGGGGCCATGGGGCAGATCACCCTGCCCGTGCTGAATATGCAAAAGCTCACCAACCGGATCATGCGCGACATTCAATGTCTGACGCCAGATCTGTCTGGTCTGATGCCGGGCATGAATCTCGATGATCTCGACTTCTTTAGCATCTGCGAGGGTCGCAGCATCTATCGCAAGTCGCTTTGGTTTGATCCGAACGATCCTTCGACCTGGACTTTCCCGGAAGGCAGCGAGTTTGCTGGCAGCAACAATGGCTCAGGTTCCGGCAGCGGTGTCTGGTCCAATCCCGATCATCCCGTCAACAAGGCCAAATGGCAGGCCCAGCAACAAGCCCGTGCCATGGTCGAAGCAAGACGCGAAGAACTGGCCAAAGATGCCGTCACAACCGGATTGGCCCAGAGCGATCTGACTGTTCAAAGCGCAGAAGAAATTCAACAAGCCATTGAAGAACTTGAGGCTGGAACCAACGGTGCGGCGGATATGAAGCGCCTTCTGATGGCAATTGCCAAATGGATGGCGATGTCAAACCGCCAGCAAGTTCAACAACAGCAACTCATGGCGCAGCTGGTCAAAATCCAGTCGACCATGCTGCTGCAATACCTGCCGCCCCAGCAGCGCGAAGATGCGGAGGCAGCAGAATGATCGGCTTACTTTCCGCCTCTGGCGATGAACGCATTGTGGTGCTTGATATCAGCTTCGGTACGCCAGTCAGGCATGTCATTGCAGCCACCGGTGAAGATGTTGCGCCTCTTAACATAGGTGCAGTTCCAGCCAGTAAGCTGGTTCCATGGCTGCGCCTTCGCACCTGGTGGCAGGATCGAACGGTAGGCATCTTTCCAAACGTCGTAAACCAGACGCAGGTCATGACCGCGTTTGATCAAATCACCCTGCGGGTGATTAGCAAGCTTCTGCAAAACCTCCTCGCGAGTGCCTGCGATCAGATCCTGATGGTTCTCGTAGGCTGGCATCACTTGATCCCATTCCTTGTCGAACTCGCTACCCGTCTGGAGATCGGTCCAAACGGACACCGAATAATCCCAATCCAAGTAATCGCCTTTGTTCAGCGCAACGCCAAGCGAATTTGCCTGCGCTGTCACACTTGGCAAGAAGGACAACACCCCTATGAGCGGTAGAACGAACACAAGCACTGAACTGATGTGCCTGACATGTGACGTGGTGACGGAGTATGTCGATCTGGCAAACAGTTTCACCCAGAATCTGAGCACCGTGCTGCTCGAACCCATGTGGTTCATTTATCTCTCCGTCGTTGGTCTATGGATCGTCATTCATGGCGGCAAGATGATCATGGGCAAGGGCGATCTGGTTGGATTCGCTCATGAATTCGCGTTCATCATTATAGCTGGTCTGCTGCTCGGCGGGCAAGGGCCCACTCTCGTAAATTCCATCTATCAGATGGCTTTATCAACGATGGGTAGTGCTGCTGGCGTCGTTCTGTCTGCCGGTATGGAAGGTGGCATTACAGCCGCGACGATACCGAGTGAAGCCACGTCTCTTGGTGGCATGGCTCAGTTGGTCTATGTCGCCGAACAAGGCTTGATGAGCGTACTTCGCATCGCCTTTGAGATATGGGCATCGATCTCGCTCGGCAATCTGATGGCCGGGGTCTACGGCGTCCTGCTTGCCCTGCCCTACATCATCCTGATCATTGTTTATTTCAGCCAGGTTGTTGTCAGCATCTTCCGCGTGATGATGTTCTCGGCCCTCTCTCCAATCCTGATGCTTGCCGTCGGGTTTGGTTGGGGACGCGGCATGGCAATCACCGGGGTTCGAACTGTCTTTGCCGCTTTTATGGTGCTGTTCGGCTCAACGCTTGCACTCGCACTGTGTCTCTATGGTGCAGCATCGCTTGATATCCAGAATACCGAGAATGTTCGCGAGATCACATCAATCGACAATCCGGGCCTATGGGTTGCGATTGTTCTTGGCTGGATGGGTACAGCCTTTATGGCCGAGGCAACCGGCATGGCCAACTCGATTGCCGGATCCCAACTCACCAATCAGGCCGCAGCCGTCATTACCGCTGGCATGACCGCAACCGGTCTTTCCCTTGTCAATGCTGCCAAGAAATACGCACCGGGTGGAGCCTCAGCCGCACTTGATGCTGCTCTGCTGGGTGCGGGAGCCGCCCGCAATCCGGTTGGAGCGGCAGGGGCTGCCAAAGATAGTCTCGTTGCCGCCAAGAATGCCGTCATGGAACGCCTCAAGACACCGACCTTTGATCGGGGAGGCAAGCCATGAACCGGCTCAAGAAATTCCTGCGTGATGTCACTCTGACCTTCGTAATTTTTCCGCTCGTTGCGCTCTGGCTAATGGTTCTGACCGGCATGTTTTCGCCCGAAAGCCTGATCGTCTTCGTCATGGCACTTCGCGAAGTTGATGCCGCCCAGCTCGCCGGGCTGATGCGCAGTGCCGTTCATATCTGGATCGCGCTTTCATTCGTCCTTGCCCTTGCCCGACTTGCATTCGGGCTTGGTGCCTCTTCCCCCAAAACCGCTACCAATCAGAAAGGATCGCAGCCATGCGCCTGATCCCCAAACATTTCGTCCCAATTCTTTGCCTCGTCGTTTTCCTCTCCGGCTGTGTCTCCGTTTCAAAGGACCGCGAGATCCCCAAAGACGGAACCGGAACCGATGAAATGAAACTCAGCCCGTGCGTCTGCAATCCGGTTGAGTTCAATGGCGAGGGCTTCTCATGGCTTGGCTAGGGCGTATCGGCAAACGCGATAACGGGCGCAAGTCGATGATCAAAACCACCTCAACGCACAAAGCCACAGTTGCTGCAGATCCGTTCAGCTTTCAGGCCAGCCATCGCAGGCTCGCCTGGATGCTGCGCCTGTCTGCCGGAACCAACATTGTGCTTGGTGCAGGTGTGGTCGTTCTGGTGCAAACCGTTGCGCATCTCGTACCGCTCAAGGAAACCGAGATTGCCCTGGTCCGGACCTATGGCCCCGATGATCGCACCTACGTTGTCGAACCTGTCAGCAAGAAGGTCGAAGGCTTTGAAGTCTTTCTTGAAGCCCAGGCCAAACGTTTTGTTCTCATCACCAACGAGATTGATCCGGTCACACAGCAAGAACGCCAGCGCGAAGCATCAAGACTTTCTGATGCCAGCTTCTGGGAACGCTTCAAACGCGAGCGGATCGATAGCGGCCTGATCACCGAAGCTCTTGAAAAAGGCATCGAGCGCGAAGTGCGGATCGTCTCCATCGATCCCATCGCCACCTTGTCGTCAGACCATAAATACGCGGTCGATTTCATCCAGATCGACCACCGTCGCGGCAAAGAGATCTCGCGCAAAAACTTGCGCGCCTACCTGACGCTGGCCACCCGTCCGCAAAACGTCTCCGAAGCTGACAAATACACCAATCCTTTTGGCGTCACCGTGCTCGACATGGTGCTTAGAGAAAGAGGCGCGTCATGAAACGCCTGACCAATCTTGTTTTCCATCTCGTCTTTGGCAGCCTCATTCTGGCGGTCCTCATTCTTGGCTATAAGCAGGCCAATGCGCAGACCGCCGCACGCCCACCTATGCCGGGGCAATCGCAACAACCGTTTTCTGGTGCGCAAATCACCCCGCAACAATCCGCACCAACCATGCCGGTGCCCGAGAGCGTGGTCGATCAGGCCCGCGATCAGAATGAGGGCTACTTCAACGCAATGAGCCGTCCGCGTACCAGCGGCCAGGTTCAGGATGTCTGGGATGATGCAGACCCGAGTGACGCGGTTTATGCGACCGATCTGTGTAATGATTGCACTTACAAGATCCGCACCCGCGAGTTCATGGTCACTGTGCTTGAACTGCCGCGCGGTGAGATCATCGAAGCTGTCGATCTGGGGGATGATGGCGGGTTTTCTGTCAAACCACGCGGTGAACGTCGTTTGGCGGTGCGCCCCAGCGGATACGGTTATGACACCTCACTTGTCGTCTATGGCAAATCAGGTGCTGTTTATCCGTTTTATCTAAGGGCCGAGAGCTTCAACTCGGTCAATGTGCCCGATCTGATCGTGCGGATTGAAGGATCCGTTCAAATCGAAAGCGATCCGGCGGTTGCTGGCTTTGACGACAACGGTAAAGCCAGCCTTCCGGCGATGTCTGTTCCAGGGCTTGGCAACAAGTTTGCCGCTATCGATACTGCGATTGCCGGACTGAGTGACTCCAATCCGGGCACGCCTGAAGGCGACTTTGTCGCGCAATCCCCGTTTGACCCGAACGCCCTGCATGGGTGGGGTGAGTATGATCTCTGGGGCGATGAAACACTGCGCCCGGAGACAGTATTTCGGGATGACCACTTCACCTATATCCGCTTTGGCAAGCGCTGGAAGGATATCGAACTGCCGACTGCCTATGTGGTGGTCGATGGCATAGATGAGCTGGTCAATACCCGTGTGCAGGGTGAGACCTACATCATCGAAAGCACCCGTCCGCTGATCACGCTCAAAAGCGGCAAGAGCTTCCTCTGTATTGAATATACCGGGGAAGGCGCATGAGTGCATTTTGTGATGTTGCACTGGTGCTGGGCCTGACCTTTGGGGGTGTATGTGCCGAACCGGTCGTCAATGAACCGCCAACCCTTCCAGCTGATGATCCATCAGTCTGGGCCCTTCCAGCCCCGCCACCACCAGCACCAGCTGCCCCTGCCCCAACTATGCCGCCGATCATCATCAAGGAAGCCAAACCGGAACCAGAGCCAGCCCCGGCTCCCGAGCCTCTGCCGCAACCTGAACCTGTTCCTGAACCGCCCGCGCCGGATCCCTATCGCATGGCATTGGAGGCTGCCTGGCAACATCGCGTTTCCTTGTCGTCAGACTGGGGTTCTCCAGCCTGGCAGTCTGCTGACATGGCCGAGGCTTCGGGCCATGCTGTCCTGCCTGGTATGGCAACCCCTTCTGCACTTGATCCGCTCGATCTGCCGGTCAGTGATAACGAGAAAGCCGATTATGAAGGTCCGCGCCGGACGTCCACGCTTCCGGTCGATAACAGCCGGATCATTACGGCGGACCGCTATATCACCGTGATCCTTGAAACCGGGATTAACAGTCAGGTTGGCAGTGATGCAACTGGAACCGTCATCGTCCAGTCGGCGCGTGATGTTTATGGCTATCACGGGCGCAATGTTCTGATCCCCAAAGGGTCCCGACTGATCTGCAATTATGATCCACCCAAGGACATGGGCAGCTCGCGCCTGTCGATTGCCTGTGAACGGATCCTGATTGCCGGACACCGTGCCGAAATCCGCCAGCTCGCCTCCCCCATCGGAGACATTCAAGGCCGCCAAGGGGCTGCTGGCGAAGTGGACCGCCGTTTCTGGGAACGCTATGGCACCGCCTTCATGCTGACCGGCATTTCGACGGCTGTGCGCTATGCCGCGGCCTCAACAAAATCCGAAGAAAGCGACGGCGAAGTCGCAACTGCGGCGGCTGAAAAAGCAGCCGAAGAACTCTCGACCCGCTTTGGCGAGATCAGCGCCAGCGTCCTTGAAGAGACGCTTTCACTGCAACCCATCATCACCATCCCGCAAGGCACCCGCCTTCAGATCCGTCCGGCAACGGACTGGTACATTGCAAATGTGGAGTAGAAGCATGAACAAACGAACGCTTTGGTGTTTGCTCCTGTCATCCTGTCTGGTTTCCCCAGCACTGGCTCAGTTGGCACAGCAAGAAACAACATCCTCTCAGGCCGAGCCCGGCATCGAGGAAATGGTGCGCAAGGTCAATATCGTCACCCGCACCAAAACCCGCACCGCCGTCTCGGAAAACGAACCGATGGCGATTGATCTCGGTCTGGTCGATGTGCCCGGTGCGCCGCCCAAACTGACCGAGGGCGTAACGGCCAAGGCATATGCCCGCTATGTCAATTACGAAGACAGCCTTATCGCGCAACTGGTTCTGACCGGTGTTGAAAAAGACGGCAAATCGGAACCACTCGATTCAAACGATTTTGTCGCCCAGTTCAATATGGACAGCCCCGAGCTTGATCCGGCGTCTACTGTCACCATCGAGGGTGATCAGGAAACGCTGCTTGCCGCTCTGCAGCGCTTGAATGATGTCGAGGAAGAGGACGACAAGGAAGAAAAGGAAACCGAAAGCGCTGAAGCTGATACCGGTGCCTCAAACACTGTCGGATCGAATGCTTCCAAGAATGCCGATGCTGCCGGTTATTCGACACCATCAGCCCTTGATGTGGACGAAGATACCAGCACACCGACGGTGCGTGTCACGACCGAAGGCTGCAACATCCGGGTGGATCTGGCACAGCTTGTTGCTGTCCAGCAAAGCCGGGTTGAAACCACCGAAGACGGCAATGTAAGCGCAGGGGCCTGCGAAGATGGTGCAGATCGCTATCCGCTGGACCGCAGCTATTCAGTTTGCGGCGATACCATCGACATGGAAACACGTCAGGCAACCGCACAGTATCTGCTTTTTTACACCGATGGCGGCGGCAACCGTCAGGAAGTCACGGATTGCCTGAAGGATGAAGACAACGTCTTTGACATCACAGAGAAGACCTCGGCCTGCTCGGTCTATCTTGATTATAACGAGATGATGGCTGTCCCACAGGCATCCCTTGTCTATGTCAATGCGAGCAACAATGAAGTCCAGGTCAGAAGCTGCGAACCGTCCGAAGAAATTGCGGCGGTTCCACTTGTCTCGGTAGCCGATGGCTGCTCAATCCGGCATGATTTTGCCGCTGGTCGATCCTATCAAACCGGTCGCCATATTTATGAGCTGAACGGCACCACCTGGCAGGCCGATGCCTGTTCGGATAATGGCACCGAATACCCCCACGAAACGGTTTACAAGAACCCTGCCGGTCAGGAAGTCTGCGCACCGATCATTAATCAGGCGGCAGGAACAGTCACCCGCCAAAGCCGCAAACAGATCGTGGTCAACGGGGTTGAGCAATTCATCACCGAATGCAAACCCGACAGCACCAATATTGCCATCCAATCGACGATTGATGGCTGTGACAATCCTTCACTCTGGAACCATGATCTGGCGGCTGGCACCAGTTATGGTCGCGAGCGGTTTTACTACCTGCTAGATAGCATTCCGAAATATGTCACCGAATGTCAGGATAGCGAGGTTGCCTACCCGCATCATGTCGAGACCACCGGCTGGCAAAACCATGATGACCAGTTGTTCGCCTATCGCCTGACTACGGTCTATATCGAAAGCACCCCAAGGGGACGCTTCAACATCAAGACCAGCGAAGTTCTGCCGGGCGAACCGCAGACTGTCTATGTCTATTCAGGCGAAGCGCCTGCAACAAACGGCGAGCATTTTTATGAAGGCTGCACCCGGTTTGATGCTCGGGACTTGGTGCAATCCTATGACCGCCCGGACGGCTCGGTGCACAAAGTCGTCATTGGTGAAGCCGACCCGCTCAGTCTTGGGAACAAATGCTACAATGAATTTACGTGGGCTGCTGTAACGCATGGACGGTTTGAAAACCCGGTTTCTTCGAACAAATCCAGCGGTCCATGTGGTGTGTTTGAAAACTATGCGCACGTTTATGACGCTGCTTATCACTGCACCAGTACAAGCTCAGTCGGAACACGCAAGACCATTCGTGAAGATGGTGAGGTTATCGGCACGGCCTCTAACACCTGCACGACGTACAATGCCTATTCCCCGGTCAAAGCCAAATATTACACTGGCGGATCAGATGCCGACGGAAGTTTCCAAGGCTATGTCCGCGTCGGATTTCCCTCTTCTGGCTGGTCTTACCCTTCTCACACAAATGGCGTGAAATCCGCCTGCCTTGGGAATTGGGGGTGGCTGCAATGAACGCCCTTTCCCCCAATCCGCTGTTTGAAAAGATCCTTGGGCCTCTGGCCACCTATTACGGCGATCTCTCAACCGTCGAAATCCGCATGAACCGCCCTCACCGCGTCGTGACTGAACGGCGCGGGGAAGGCAAGCGCGAGATCGAAGACCCTGCTCTTACACTGGCCGCCATAGAGCGGATCGCCATCAGCCTCGCCAACCAGCGTGGTCTCAAGTTCAATCCCGATGACAATCCAAAACTCTCCTGCGTTTTGCCGGGCAATCATCGTTGCGAGATCCTCGTCGGTGCATCGGTGCGATCACACCTCAGCCTCGCGATCCGCTGCAAACATCCTTTCACCCCGACCTGGGAACAGGCCGGGGTGACACCGGCCATCCGCGATTATCTGATCGAGAAGGTCGCGGGTGATGCCAACATGATCATCAGCGGGGCAACCAATACCGGCAAAACCACCCTGCTCAACATGTTGCTCGCCACCATCGATCCGGCCCGGCGTGTGCTGGCCATCGAGGATACGCCAGAGCTGCATATCGAACAGTTCTGGGATGGCAATGGCCTGATTGCGGCCCGTGAGGCCGGAACCGGTAGCGGCATGGTCGGCTGGCGCGAGATCTATGATCATCTGATGCGGATCACGCCTGACCATATTCTGTTTGGTGAGATCAGCACCCAGAACGCCTTTGCCGCACTGGCGGCCCTTAATTCCGGGGTCACCGGATTTATGTGCACCATCCATGCCGAAAGCCCTTGGCAAGCCATTCACCGCAAGTTCGATCAGAACATCGCCTGGGCCGGGGAGACCATGCCCCGTGTGCCGGAGTTTCTGGCCGAACTGGTTGATGTTGTCGTTCAGATCAAACGCAACGCCGATGGCTGGCGGCGGATCACCGATATCTGGGAACCGCGCAATGATCGCTATGTGCTCAAAGACGGCAAGGAGGTGGCATAATGACTGCTCTTTACCGCCTCTCTCTCCCTTTCATCCTGCTCGCCATGATCACTGCCATTCTCTGGCAATGGCATCTGGCTGTTGGCTTTGACGCGCTTGATCTGCGCTGGTGG
This sequence comes from Thalassospira xiamenensis M-5 = DSM 17429, assembly GCF_000300235.2. Taxonomy (NCBI): domain Bacteria; kingdom Pseudomonadati; phylum Pseudomonadota; class Alphaproteobacteria; order Rhodospirillales; family Thalassospiraceae; genus Thalassospira; species Thalassospira xiamenensis. The sequence continues at coordinate 2,846,747 of NZ_CP004388.1, forward strand.
CAATGGTCGCTTGAGGCCGCCACCCATTCGGCGGGCCTTCCCGATGAAATGCTGTATCCGGCCCTTTGGATTGGCATCACCGGATTGCTTTCCATGTTTGGTGTTCTGGCACTTGCCACACGGGCCAATAACAGCACGCTTAAAGGCAACCGCAAGGGCGATGAACTGCATGGTTCCGCCCGCTGGGCAAAGCTCAAGGACCTCAAGAAAGCACGACTGTTTCGCAAAGACGGCGTGGTTGTTGGCGGTTGGCCATCATGGTTTGGCCGGATCCGCGAATTGCGCCATGACGGGCCGGAGCATGTTCTGGTCTGGGCACCAACCCGCACGGGCAAAGGCGTGAGCCTGATCCTGCCCACCCTGCTCAGTTGGCGCGAAAGCATTCTTTGTCTTGATATCAAGGGCGAGAACTTTGCCAAGACCGGCGGCTGGCTTGCCAGCATCGGGCACAAGGTCTTGCGCTTTGAGCCCTCCGCCAGCACTGGCTCGGCCCGCTTCAACCCGCTGGCCGAAGTGCGCATTGATACCGAACAGGACATCGCCGACTGCCAGAACATCGCAGCCATGATCATCGATCCCGATGGCCAGGGCATGAAGGATTACTGGCGACAGGAAGGTTATGGCTGGCTTTCGGTCGTGTTGCTTCATGTCATCTATCGGGTGCGGCGTGATGAACACCGTACGGCCTGTTTTGATGATGTGAATACCTTTCTCTCGGGCATTACCGGCGACGGCGACGCGGAAGAAAGCGACGATAATTTCGAGCATATTCTTGCCGAAATGGCGTCCTTTGATCATGGCAAATCCCATGTGAACAAGGAAGTTCGGCGCGGGGCCAACAGTATGATGATCAAGGCCCCGCAGGAACGCTCTGGCGTGCATTCAACCGCCAAAACGCAGCTGACCGTCTTTGCCGATCCGATCATCGCACGCAATACCGCGACCAGTGACTTCCGCCTGCATGATCTGATGAATGGCGATGCGCCAATGGCATTGTTCCTTGTCGTTTCACCTGCAGACAAGGATCGCTTGCGGCCCCTGCTGCGCATCATCCTCAATCTCTTTATGCGTCGTCTGACGGAACGCATGGCGTTTGGGGCTGGCCAGACGCTCGCCGGATACAAGCACCGTCTGCTTTTGATGCTCGATGAGTTCACCTCCATCGGCAAGCTGGAGATCTTCGAGGAATCGCTCGCCTTCATGGCAGGCTATGGCCTCAAGGCGATGATCATCGTCCAGAACACCGAACAGCTCTTCAAGCATTACGGTCGTGATGAATCGATCATGGCCAACTGCAAGATCCGGGTCGCCTTCACGCCAAACAAACTCGAAACCGCCAAGCTGCTCTCGGACATGACCGGTAAGGCAACCATCGTTCAGAAACGCAGGTCACGCTCTGGACGAATGGGCGACCTCGGGTCTGTCTCGGACAATCTGGCCGAAACCTCCCGCCCGCTTCTCACCCCTGATGAATGCATGCGCCTGCAGATCATTGATACCGAGGGCCGCAAACCAGTCCCCGGCGATGCGCTGATCTTTGTCGCCGGTCTGCCGCCCATCCTTGGCCGTCAAAAGCTCTATTTCCTGGATCGCGAACTGTCTCGTCGTTCGAAAATGACGCCACCCCAAATGGCGTTCTCTTCCACGCCCTCTGCATCTCACAAAGGAACCAAATCATGAAGTCACCCAACACATCTAACAACACTAACACCCCCACTTCTGCCGGTCTTGATGACCAGGACTATCTCACCTTGGCCTCCTCGATGATCAACAGTGAAAGCCAGGTTGGCCCTGTGCCGGTCGATCCGGACATTGCCGAAGCCATGGGCGCATTCTCCGAAGACGCCCTGTCTGCCGATGACGCGTTCGACAGTCATTTTGACGGTATCGACCCGACTTCTGATGCGGAGGGTTCGAACCATGGCTGATAAGAAAAGCTATCGTGATCAGGTGGTCGAAGAACTGCTTGGCCATATCGAAGCAGGCACCGCGCCCTGGCAAAAGCCATGGGAACCGGGGAAAGTCCGCATGGCCCCGTTCAATCCGGTTTCCGGCAAAGACTATCGCGGCATCAATGCCCTTTGGCTTGAAATGCGCGGGCGCTCCGATCCGCGCTGGATGACCTACCGCCAAGCAACAGCTCAGGACGCGCAAGTCCGTAAGGGCGAAAAAGGCACCATGATCGAATATTGGAAATGGTCCGAGCGCGAGAAGGTGCTCGATGACACTGGCAAACCGGTTCTTGACGAAAAGGGTGTTGCGAAAACCCGCGATGTGCGGTTGGACCGGCCACGGGTGTTTCATGCTGTGGTCTTTAATGCCGAACAGATCGATGGCCTTGCACCCTATATCGCACCAGAGCCGACCTTCAGCCCGGTTGAACGGGCCGAGCAGATCCTCAAGCAAGGCAATGTGCCGATCTTCCATGATCAGAATGACCGGGCGTTTTATCGGTCATCAACAGATCAGATCCACATGCCTCATCAGGCCGCCTTCAAAGGCCAATACGAATATTACGCCACCGCCCTGCATGAGCTTGGTCATGCAACAGGGCATAGTTCACGCATGGCCCGCGCGTTCGGGCCGTTTGGCTCGGAAGTCTACGCCAAAGAAGAGCTCCGTGCCGAGATCGCAAGCTACATGCTGACCACCGAGCTTGGCCTTGGCCACTATCCGGAACGCCACGCCGCCTATGTCGGTTCATGGATGAAAGCCATCAAGGAAGACCGCAATGCGCTGTTCACTGCGGCGCGCGATGCAGAAAACATCCGCACCTGGATCATGGAGCCGGATCTGCGCCAAAGCTTGATCCCGGAGAAAGCCAAAGAACAAGCCAAAACCATCGCCCAAAACCCGGCTGTTGAACAACAGAAGGAAAATGCCATGAGTGATGAGATGTCACAGGCTCCCAACCAGGACACCAACATCGAGCGCAAACGCATCTATCTCAATGTGCCGTTTAGTGAGAAGGATGAAGCCAAGGCGCTGGGCGCAAAATGGGATCGCCGGGCCAAGGCTTGGTATGCACGAGATAATATGGAGCTTGCGCCCTTCAAACGCTGGCAGAAAACCAAAGCCCAAACCCCTGAGCCTAGGATCAGTCCGGAGCAGGAATTTGCGGAGGCGCTGAAGGAAAACGGCCTGATTCTCGATGGACCGCCGACCATGGATGGCAAATGGCATCGGGTTGCGGTCCAAGGAGATCGCAAAGGCCAGAAAAGTGGATCCTATCGCGGGTTCCTCGAAGGTCTCCCGGCAGGCAACATCACCAATTACAAGTCCGGGCAGGATCCGGTCAAATGGGTCGCGACCGGCACCAAGGTTGATCTGAAGGAACTGGAACAAGCCAGAGCTGAAGCCGCTGCCCGCAAGGCGGCCCTGGAACAGGAACTCCGCGCGCAGTATCGCGCCGTTGCCAAGCGGGCCTATGGGATATTCCAGAACGCAGAACCAGCACCGGGCAATCACCCCTATTTGCAAAACAAACAGGTGCCTGCTGGCGATCTGCGGATCGATCAATCGGGCAATCTTCTGATGCCGATGACCAATGAGAAAGGCTTTATCGAGAACATCCAGACCATCCATCCCGATGGCACCAAGATGTATCTCAAGGACGGCAAGAAGCGCGGCCTGATGCATGTGATAGAAGGCGACCCAAAAGGCCCAACAATCGTTACTGAGGGCTATTCCACCGGCCAAAGCCTGCATATGGCCAGCGGGCTGACCGTTGTGGTTGCGCTCGATTCAGGCAACCTCGCCCCCGTGGCTGAGGCTCTTCACAAAAGGCATCCGGATCGCGTCCTGGTAATTGCCGCCGATGACGATCACGCCAAACAGATCAATGCCGGGGTCAAGGGAGCCGAGCGGGCATCTGAGCTTACCGGCGCGAACATCCTGCGTCCGGATTTGAGTGATGACGAAAAAGCCAAAGGCCTGACCGATTTTAACGACATCCATCGGGAACGCGGGATTGAGGCGTTGAAACGCTCTGTCACCGAACAGCTCGGCATGACCAAACCGAAAGCCAAAGCCAGAACACGGGGGCGCGAGCAGCAGGCCGCCAGTTTGGCCGTCTGATCCCCGAATGCCGGTGGCGCAATGTACGCCACCGGCACCTTCGTCGATATAAACCGGAAAAAATGACCATGCCGACCAAACGTCAAAAGATCGAAACCTATCTCAACGATGAGGAAAAAGGACGCCTGGATAAACTCTGCGAACAAATGCGATTGTCTCGTTCCGAGCTGCTCAAGCGACTTCTGATGAATACCAAGCTGCCCAGTGCAAGCGACTTTGCCGCATGGCAAGGCATTCGGGGTTTGCTCAAGGTCAACGCAGACCAGGCACGGCTCGGGAACCTGTTCAAACTCGCACTTGATGAACCGCTGTCAGCGGATCTGCTCAAAAAGTTTGATGGCCTGATCCGTGATATTGAAACAACTCAAGAAGACTTGAAGGCGGCCATTGGCAATATCCGCGATCAGCTTCACCCCGGCAAACGCAAGCAGGACAAATCATGATCGCGACCAAGATCGGCAAGAAGTCTGGCGTCCCGGATAATTACACCCGCCTTGGCGAATACATCGCCGCAGCCGAAGAAAAAGGCGAGAAACTTCATCAGTTCTGGATCCGCAATTGCGATGCCGGCACAAATATCGAGGATCTCGATCTCGCCCTTCTGGAAATTGAAGCAGTTCGGCGACAAAAGCCCGATATCGCCGATAAGACCTATCATCTTGTTGTTTCGTTCCGGCCTGGTGATCAGGATAAACTGACCACAGATGATCTGATGGCTATTGAAGCCGAATATGCCAATGCACTTGGCTACGCAGATCATCAGCGTGTGGCGGGAACACACATCAATACCGATAATTTCCACATGCATATCGCCTTTAACAAGGTGCATCCGGAAACGCTCAAAGTCGTCACGCCGCATCGCGATTTTAAGATCCTCGCAAAGGTCTCGCGCGAGATGGAGAAGAAATATGGCCTCGCTATTGATCCCGGCATGACCGATGGCAAAGAGCGTGACCCAAACAAGCTGTCACCTGCAGCACGCAACTACGAATCTCATACTTGGCAGGAGTCATTCCAGCGGCATGTGTTGAAACATCGTAAGCAAATACTTGAGGGCTTAAAGAAAGCTACGAACTGGCAGGACGTGCACCAGGTTCTGGCCGAGTACGACACATCAATCAATTTGCGCGGTAATGGCATGGTTTTGATTAGCCCAGATGGTCAAGCGATGAAGGCCAGTCAGTTGGACCGATCTTGCAGTAAGAATACGCTTGAAGGACGGTTTGGGGTGTTTGAGGCACGACGAGAAAAAGCTCAGGGTAAATCGAAACGTCGTTACAAGCCCCGCCCACTCGTTCGGCACAGAAAGACCCTGACCCTTTGGCGTCGTTATCTCAACACCCGAAAAACCCTGCATCGGCAGCCTAGCCTGACGTCGCGCGCCTTACGAAGCTGGAAGATGTTTCTGCTGATTGAAACCCATCAAGATCCGCTGGCGACAGTATTAATCATAGCGCATCAGGAGTTCTTGAGAACTGCAGCATACGGCGCAAAGCAGTCTCGGCGCGGACCAAAAAATATCAATTTAATCTCTTAGAAGTCTTACTTCGTGAAGCGTGGAAGAAGGATGCAGACGCCTCATAATCCTATTTTCCAAGCCACATTGCCCTCAAACTTTAAGTATCAACATATCACTTTCAAACGTCGTATATTCGAGCCATCCGAGTACTTTAACGACATCCTCCGCCATATTTTTTGTCGGGTGCATTACAAGCGATAAATGATTGCCAAAGTCTATTGCCATTTGATTGAAAAGGTTCAGCACCAGTTGACGAAACCGTCCCTCTTAGTAATGCAATGATTGGTTTCTTGCTTGCCAGATTACTTCTTTCAATTTCGACTGACCTATCATGCGCCCATCTGGGCATGCTCCCAATCCACCATGAGCAATCGAAATTCCTTGCTTAGCGATTTGAAGCAAGGCTCCGGACAATGATTGCAGCGCCATTTGACGATTACGTATTATTGCCTTGAGAGCGCGAACCTGATCATCGATTGCATCGCGATCTTTTTTAGCCTCTGCCATATTGATAAAGGCACGTTGAACGTGCGCGTCTGTAAAATCATCATTCAGATCGCTTGTTTTGAAATCCCAATGAAAATGTTCGAACTTGGCTTCGGCACTCGATAATTGCGCAGACAAATCGGCTATCTGCGTTTTTTCTTTTCCGAGGAGTGAGATTAAGTTTTCTGTCGCGTATTTGACATCATCAATGTACGCCATTCTAACTCCAAGAATTTAGCATCCTTTGGTCGGAGGAAATCAATACGTCCAATCCACATGAGACAGCGGTGTTGCATTCAACTTTCGCCGAACCTCGACCCAGTGCGGCATATGTTGATCCATCAATTCGACAAACTTTGGCCCGTGGTTTGGTACGAAGAAATGAAGCATTTCATGAAGAATAATGTAATCAAGGCATTCCTGTGCCTTTTTAGCGAGATCCAAATTTATCCGAATATTCCGCGCAGCAGGATTGCAGCTACCCCATTTGGTTTTCATTCGTTGAATGAAAAGCTTGTTCACAGTCAGACCCAACCTTTTTTCCCAGTGTCCAACAAACTCAAGGGCCTTCGCGCGAAGTGACTCACGATAATAGTCATCCATAAGAGCACTCAATCCATCCCGCGCAAGTGGTCGCTGCGATGTAATAACTATTTTTTTATGCGTTACCGAGACCTCAGCCTTACCCTTCGCGTTATGCAATTCCAGAAGATAGCGTTTTCCCCAAAGATAATGGCTTTCTCTCTCTAAAAACTCCCTTGGCATCTCCCTTGGTTGTGCTAGCAACTTTTTTTGCTGGGACTTGATCCACTGCAGCTTTGAAATAGCAAAAACTCGGACACTATTCACCGTCATGTGCTCGGGAGCTGAAATCTTCACCCTGCCGGTGGGTGGATAAACGCTCAAATGCACGTTTTTGATATTCTTGAAGTGAATATCCACAGACACATCGCCAATATCCAAACGCGTGTGCATCAGTACTCCTGATTCGCTTTCAAAATTGCAAAAATTGTTTCTACTAGCGCCTCATCACCAAGAATTTCGAAAAGTGCGCCTTTTATCACAAGTTCCTTTGCCTGTACTCCGCGCCAATCATGCGGGCGAATCAATTTCACTTTGGCATCGACCTGGAGCGTCAGATCTTCGTTATTATCCAAGTTATTATACAGCGCCCTTTTGCCCGGCGTATCAAGATTTTCAGGTGCGTCATTCGGCTGCCCTTCTTCAACCTTGCACGCGATATCCGCTATGCGCTTCAGGTACTCCTCATACTCGATAGCCTTCGCCTTTCGGGCTGCGATGATTTCATCAAGGAGCGCCGAAATTTTCTCATAGTAAGCTGGATCATTCAGGTGTTCCTTGATGATCTTTCTGCGGACGTTGTTTTCAATTGTCTCGGCAATTGCATCCTTATTGCCCTTCAACCCGCCCAGCTGGGACGCGATGGCATCTGCAATGCCGGTTTTCACGATCAGTTCAACAAGGCTCATATTGTCAAATGGCGATATTTTCCGAGGTTCGTCAGCTTCGATGTATGTGTCGATCAGGTGCCGCATATCGGCCTCATAGGCCTTCAGGTCCAGGGTCTCACCGCTGGCCCTCTTGATGATTTCGCGCACATTGACGTAATGCTCGACCTGCCCCTTGATCCTGACTATATCCGCTGCCGAATAGCCCGCCGCTTCCATCTCGTCAGCGATATTGCCATAGGCACGCATCAACGATGCTGTTGCCTTATAGAGCGCTGAGCGTTGCGGTTCCCTCTCCTGAAGGTCTTCTGGCACTTCAGTGTTGCCACAGAAATAATGAATATGCTCCAACTCGCCCTCTGGGGGCTCAACAGGTTCACAAAGCAGCGCAAGCGCCTCAAGCGCCACGTCGAGCCGTTCTTTGCCTTTCTTTAGGCGATCTTGCAGCAGCACATTCGGATCAGACCCGCCCGCCGTGTCGTCCAGTTCATCGGATGAGTAGACAGCAATCGCGTTTTCGACCTTCTTGAACAGGTCCTTGTAATCGACGATGTAGCCGAAGTCTTTGTCGTCTCCATCCAGTCGGTTGGTCCGACAAATAGCTTGAAAGAGCCCATGATCCTGCATGGATTTATCGATATAGAGATAGGTGCAGGGCGGCGCATCAAAACCCGTCAGCAGTTTGTCCACCACAATCAGCAGCTTCATGTTCGCCGGTTCCTTGGAAAAAAGCGCCTTGGCCCATTCTTCATAGGTTTCGGTCTTGGTCATGCCTGGCTTGGCATCCACGCCCTTCAGCAGATCAGTATAAATGCTGTAAATGACCTCCTTGTCAGTTTCAGTGTTTGCTCCAGTTTCTTCCTTGGTCACGTCTTGAGCGTTCGGATTATAGGAGGTGATCAGCGCACACTTGCCCTTGAACGGCGTCTTCTGGAACAGAGCAAAATACTTGCACGCTTCCAAGATGCTAGAGGCGACGAGGATGGCGTTGCCCCGTTCGCTGGATAGGCGCGGCTTAACGCTGAAATCGAAAATGATGTCGCTGACCACACGGTCCATGCGTGAGCGGGAGCTGAGCACGTTCTGCATCGTGCCCCATTTTTTCTTCAGCTCATCGCGCTGCCAGTCGTTCAGGCCCTTGGTCTTCGCCTCGAACCACTGGTCAATTTTTTCCTCGGACCCAAGGCGCTGATCGATATCCCGCGCCTCGTAAATCAAGTCGAGCACCACCTCATCTTCAACCGCTTCGCTGAACTTGTAGGTGTGAATGTACCCGCCAAAAATCTCCATGCTCGTTTGCTTGTCTTTTTTCAGCAGCGGCGTGCCGGTAAAGCCGACAAAGATGGCATTGGGCATCATCGCCTTCATGGCCCGATGCAACTTGCCGCTTTGGGTACGGTGGCACTCATCGACAAAAACATACAGCTCCCCCACCGTCTTACTGGGCCGGGACTCTAGCTCTTTGATGAAGGCATCGAAGTCATCGACACCCTGGCGACCAAACTTGTGGACCAGCGAGCACAACAGGCGCGGCGTCGGCTGGGCAAGCTGGCTCATCAAATCCCGCCCGCTGCTTGTCCGCTTGATCGGTTCACCCGCATCGGTGAAGACACGCTCGATCTGCTTATCCAACTCATCGCGGTCGGTGATGATGGCAACACGGGCGTTAGGATTGTTCTCCAGAATCCACTTCGCCAACAGCACCATGACGATGCTTTTGCCTGACCCTTGAGTATGCCAGATGATCCCGCCTTGGCGCTGGCGGATATGCTCCTGCGCTGCCTTGATCCCGAAATACTGGTGCACACGGGGCAATTTCTTAACGCCGCCATCGAACAGCACAAAATTGTGCATCAGCTCGATCAGCCGGTCCTTGGCGCACATCTTTTTCAGGTATTTATCGAGCTTGTACCCGTCGTTATCGGCCTCATCTTCCTTCCACTTCAGGAAAAATTTTTCTTCGGTCCCGATTGCGCCGTATTGCAGCCCCTCGGAATCATTCCCAGCAAACACAAACTGGATTGTGCTGAAAAACCACTCGTTAAACTCAGGCCTTTGGTTCGACAAATTCTGCCGAATGCCGTCGCCAATGGAGACGCGGCTGTTCTTCAGCTCCAGAATGCCCACCGCGATACCATTGACGTAGAGCACGATGTCGGGGCGGCGCTCCAGCCCGCCCTTCAACGTCACTTCCTCGGCAACGGCAAAGTCGTTTTTCTCCGGATTCTGCCAATCGATCAGATGAACCTTCTCGGTCGGCTTGCCTGCCTCCACCTTCACGTCCACGCCATAGCGAAGCAGTGAGTAGACGGCCTTGTTGCGGCCATACAGACTTAGCTTCGTATCATTGGCGGCAACACGCAGCTGATATAGTGCGGCGCTAACGTGCGCCGCCGAATAGCCTCGAGATGTGAGGTATTTGGCCAGCAACCCCTCTTCGATATTACTGTTGCTGGGGCGGTCAGACCATTCACCAAGGTAGGCATAGCCAAGTTGGTCTTGGAACAGCTTGATGACTCGATTCTGCGTGACCCGTTCGGCCTGCCCCACGTTGCTCATCACATCCCCTTGAATAGCTTGAAACTGACCTGATAGCGGTAGAAGTCGATATTGCTGGTCGCCCGCAGGGCGCGCCTCAGTCGAAGATCATCTTCCAGGGCAATGATGCAGCCGCGCACGCTTTGATGCGGCTCGGCCAACTCATCAAGGACATAGCCCATATAGCGCTGTATCTGGCCGACCACAGCATCGCTGGCCCGGCCTTTCTTCAGCTCCACCACCAGCAGTTCCTTGCCGTCCTTACTGATGGCCAAAACATCAATAGGGCCGGTGTCGGACGGGTATTGCTGTCCTGCCGGTTCCCCATCTTCGGTGAAGATGTCGTACCCCTTGCCGAGTTCCGTGAAGGCCCAGTTCTGGACCAGAAAATCCTCAAGGTGCTTTTCAAGCGCAAAAACAGACGGGTCCTCGACCAACTCATCCGTCGCGATCAATTTTGGCGGCGTATTGCCCTCTAGAAAGCCATCGATTTCAACGGCGTGCTTGCTGATATTGCTAACGGTACCAATGGAGCCCGTAGAGCGTTGTAACCCTTCGCTCATTTCCGCACGCGCGATACTTTTTGGAAACCACTCCACCTTACGGCGGTGTCGCAACGTTTCGCCGGGCACATAGTAGTAATCGCTGACGACTTCGCCGATCCAGTAAGAGCCTTTGCCGTCGGGGCAAAGAACGATGTCACCCTTCTGGATGCCTTTGCAGATCGTATGCAGCATGCCGCAGGCAAGCCCCGCCGCCACCTTGGACTTGCCGGGGTTCGCCTCAAGATAGATCGAGATGAACTTGGCGTTGAAATCGCGCCAATTGTCAGTCAATTCGTGCGTCAGGTCGGGGGCAATGCCCCAGTCGCCGCCAAACCACCGGCCTTCATGACATTCCGAAGCAAAGGCGCTCTTCTGGCCTAGCATGATGCGATAATAGGATCGGTCCATATTCATACCAGCCGTATCCTTCCCGTCAGCAACTCCTGCATCATGCCTTGCTTGATTTGGCGGGCTTTGGCGAGCTTGGCTTCACAGGAAGATATCTCCGAATCCAAGTCTGAAATTATTGAAGCTATTGCGTGCTGCTCTGCAGGTTTCGGCACTGAGATTTCAATGCTTTCAATTGTTCTAGCGTTTAGACTAGGCACTCCGGATGCCTCATTAAATTTGTACCAATCTATAAGTAGAAACCGGTAAAAGAAAAACCTTGCAACATTTCCCGCTAACAGCTCTGAATAAAAAAGTGTATCGACCGTCCAGAAGGGTTCTTCGATATATTGAGGTCGATCGATAGTTCCCTTACGACCTATCAAAACGGACGACTTATCATAGAGAGGTCTTTTAGCGGTTCCTATCTGTCCACCTGTGGCCAGGATCGGATAGGGGCCATCTGCAACCGAGACCTCGTGCTGACTCTTGCCATGGCGAATGCGCAGGCATTGACCAATCGCCTTTGTCTCCCACTCCCCACTAAACCCAGGCAGGCGGCGTTTGCCGGTGAGGAGTTCCTGCATCGCGCCCTGTTTGATGAGTCGCTTCTTGGCGATCAGCTTTTCCAGCCCCTCAATCAGCGCATCCGCATCGCTCAACGCCTCGGCAATGGCGTGCTGTTCTTTAACGGGCGGCAGCAAAATTGGCATCCGAGCGATCATCTCGCGCCGGACAGAGTCGACGGACGACTTCGCCGTCATCTGCATAATGCGGTTGTAGAAATTTTCTGCGAAATAACGATAAAAATATCGTCCACATAAATCGTCGCCAAAATTATGGATTAGATAAACACGCTGATGAATGTCGCACTTTCCAGCGATATAGTGAAAAATCTTGCCTGTTCCGACTCCATCGCCCGCGGTCAGAACGCCTTCGCCATCAAAAGAGTAGCTATTGATTCTTTCGACTTTCTGGGATCGGACGAAGAAGGGGTATAAACCGTCCTCAACGCGATCTTGCGTGTTTCTCCCACCTGTCGTTATGTCGGCAACATCCTCGACACACTTGATACCCCAGTCTAACGGCACTAAACCAAGCTCAGTCTCATGGTAGCCGCTCTGACTCCGATGATTGGGTTGCGCAGCGCGTTCATCATTGGCTACAGCCTCCATCACCACGCAAACCCCATCTTTTCAAGATGCCCGTTGACCCTCGCTTCCAATGCCGCAACCTCGGCAACCAGATCGGGCATCCGGGTTTCGTAGCGTTCGGCGAGCGTGCGCACCCGCCCGGTCAGGGCCTGGCTAATGCGATCCATTTCGCCGTGGATCAATCCGTCCACCGTCGCCAGCCATTTGTCGTCCACCACCAGCGTCTTGATCTCCGCCTCGGTCAGCTTGGGGTATTGGGCATAGGCCTTGGCATCGAGGGCGACCTCGGCCTCCTTCAGCTGCTTCTTCAGGTCAGTCTCTTTTTTGGAGAGGGTAAGCCACTGATTGAGGATCGTTGCTTCCTCGGCGGCGTCCCTGTCGCCCTTAATTTCCTTTAGCCGTGCCGTCACCGCGCCCTTGTTGACCTTCTCCAATTCGGCAAGGGCACCGTCCTCCACGCCATGCTCCTCTTCCAGTTCGGTCATGGCCGCGCTGGCGGCTTCCAGCGCCGCCATCAGTTCTTCGATCTTCGCTTGTTCGGCAGCAAAGTAGCGGGCGACGATTAGCCTTTTGGGGATCAGGTCGCAGGTCCAGCCCTTGTCCTTTTCCTTGCCCTTCTTGTCCTTTTCGATGATGCGATAGGTCTCAGCCTTCCAGCCATCGGCAGCGATGAGGTAACAATCGTCCTGCATCACATCGGCCCAATAGTTCATCAGGTGCTGATAAACGTCATATTTATCGATCAGCGGTTTGCCGGTGTAATGGGCCAGCAGGTCTTCGGAGAGGTCGAAGATCACATCCTTGGGGTTACAGCCAGCAGCAAGGCTTTTTAGCGTTGCCGATGACCGGTGACGCCATTCATCAAACAGCGTGTTCATGCTGGCGATGAAGGTGGCGAATTCCGGATGATCATAAATGGTCTGCTTGATCGCAGATTTGTCGACCGTCAGATCCATGTAACCGGGGCGGTTATCGGCAAAGAGCGCCGCCTTCAGATTTGGGCACACCTGCCAATAGGCATCCAGGGCATCGATGTCAACGGCAGGGATTCCGCCCTTCAGGTGCGCCTCAATATCCTGTTTGTCCTCTGCCTTTTGGCTGTCGATGTAGCGCGGCAGGTTAAGGTTATAGTCGTTCTCCGCGATCTTCTCGTAAGGCACCATGCGGGAGAAAGCGGGGATGACAATCTGCTTGTTGAACGCATCGACGATCTTGTGAATATCCTGGCTGCGCAGGCGATTTTTGGGGCCGTCCTTCATGAAGCCTTGGGCCGCGTCGATCATGAAAATGCCCTTGCGGGCGGCGGCGTCCTTCTTGTCGATGACAACGATACAGGCCGGAATACCCGTGCCGTAAAACAGGTTCGCGGGCAGGCCGATAATGCCCTTGATGTAGCCCTTGCGGATCAGGTTGCGACGGATATCGGCCTCGGCATTGCCACGGAACAGAACGCCATGTGGCAGAATGCACGCGCCGCAGCCTGTGCTTTTGAGCGAGCGGATGATGTGAAGCAGATAGGCATAGTCGCCCTGCTTGCCAGGTGGAACACCGAAGGATTCAAAGCGGTTGTATGCATCGTTCAGCGGATCGAGCCCTGTGCTCCAGCGCTTGTCGCTGAAGGGCGGGTTAGCCACGACAAAGTCGAACTGCTTCAGGCCTTCGCCTTCCTTGTATTTCGGATCGGCGAGCGTGTTGCCCTGCTCGATCATCGCTATCGGGTTATTGTGCAGGATCATGTTCATACGGGCGAGACCGCTGGTGGCCGCATCCTTCTCCTGCCCGTAGAGCGTGAGCGCCGTCCCCGCCTCATCGCCGACTTTCAACAAAAGCGAGCCAGAGCCGCAAGTCGGGTCATAGACGGTGGTATCGGCAGAGGTGTGAGCGGCCTTGATGCCGATGACCTGCGCCATGATACGGCTCACCTCAGCCGGGGTATAGAACTGGCCCTTGCTTTTGCCGCTTTCGGTGGCGAAGTGGCGCATGAGATATTCATAGGCGTCGCCCAGGATGTCATCGCCATCGGCGCGGTTTTTGGAGAAGTCCAGCGCCGGGCGCTGGAAAATGCCGATCAGGTTGGTGAGACGATCCACCTTCTCCTTACCGTCACCAAGCTTTACCGAGTCATTGAAGTCAGGGAAGTCAGACTGTGAAAGCTGCTGGTTCGCGGCTGCCAGGGGAGCCACGATCTTCTTGTTTATCTGGTCGCCAATGTCAGACGTGCCTTTTAGCGCCACCATATCCGCGAAGCCGGACCCTTGAGGGACAGTGATAGGGGCATAGGGAACACCGGCGTATTTGTCGCTGATGTATTTGATGAACAGGAGTGAAAGGACATAGTCCTTGTACTGGCTGGCATCCATGCCGCCGCGCAACTCGTCACAGCTCGACCATAGGGAGCTATAGAGTTCAGATTTCTTGATTGCCATTCAGCTTTACTCTCGTTTCTATTTTTGCCCTGCCACGGGTCGATTCAAACCAGCCCAATCATAGGAGAAATTCACATCCAGCATTCTATAGGCAGTTCATGTGCGGTTTGCCCAGATATCAATGGAATGTTTCCAATCCGTAATTTCCGTTGAGCATGGCAAAGCCATGCGAATAAGCAGCAGCCCCTTGGGCCGTTCGGTACCGGTACCGAACCTATCCTGCCCCCGTCACGACAGGTGAAAGTTGTGCCATCTCGTGCACTATCATGCAATCTTTTGCATTTTCGTGCAATCTTGTGCACTCTCATGCATTCTTATGCAATACACTGTTATCATTCATTTTTTTGATATTCCTATTCTTACGAGAACATGCCTTTTTACCCTTGCGCAGTCGTCACCCGGTCGAGTAATCAAAAGAATCCCGATGCGTTTCTACAACCAGAACGAAATACGCATCATCGACAGGCAAGGGGCAGAAATGAGCGAAATCATTACCTTTCACTTCGATAACGTCGATTTTCGCGCCATCGAAATTGATGGTCAAATCTGGGCTGTGGGTAAAGATGTCTGTAAAGCACTTGGTTACCGGGATGCGGAAAACGGTTTGCGAAATCTCGATGAAGATGAAAAGGGTACACACATTGTGGGGACCCCTGGCGGTGATCAGAATTTGCTGATTATCAATGAAAGCGGTCTCTATTCACTGATCCTTCGAAGCAGGAAGCCGGAAGCAAAGCGCTTCAAAAAGTGGGTGACATCCGAAGTCCTGCCATCCATCCGCAACCCCGGCGCATATCATCATGCTGACACGACACTGGCAGCCCAAGGCACCGACCAGCATCAACTGATCGAAGCCCTTCGTGACAAAATCAGCCTGCTTGAAGAGAACCGTTCATTGGTTAAAGGGAAACTCACCCACGACAAGTTTAAGGGCGTTGCCCGCCTGCTTTTCGAAAAGACTGATTTCAATGACGAAACCATAGCCGAGATTCTCGCTCCCGGCATTGGCACCTACATGCCGGAATGGGTCTGCTGGCAAAGGCGATTGCATTAATTCGCCGCTACGGACCTTTGACGCTGCTCCGTGCGCTTCACCCATCACAAAAATATAACCAGAATACGAGGCTTCCTTGAGAGCTGGAATTTACGCTCGTCACTCGACTGACAAACAAGGGACGAGCTCAGAAGATCAAATCCGTCGCTGTCAGGAATTTTGCCGTTTCAAGGGATATGATGTCGTTAAGGTCTATCGGGACGAGGCCCTGTCCGGAGCACACATCGAAAATCGCCCCGGCATCAATGCCTTGCTGATCGGTGCGCTTGACGGTCGATTTGACGTTGTCATCGCAGAAGATCTAAGCCGCATCAGTCGTGATCAGGCCGATACAGCCAATTTCTTCAAGAAAATGATCTTCCTCGGTGTCCCGGTGGAAACTGTCAGCGAAGGGCTGATCAACGAGCTGCATATTGGCCTGAAAAGCACAATGAATGCTCTATATCTCAAGGATCTGGCCGAAAAAACCCATAGAGGCGTTATCGCAGCCGTCCTGCGTGGCGGCGTCCCTGGCGGCAAACTCTACGGCTATGATCTCGTGCACGCACTTGATGAAGCAGGCGAGCCTATACGCGGCAAGCGAACAATCAATCAGCAACAAGCCGCAATCGTTCGGGATATCTTCGCAGCCTATGCTTCCGGCCAGAAACTCAAGCATATCTGCGAAGACCTCAATCGACGTGGTATCGAAGCCCCAAACGGCGGCAAATGGGCTCCGACTACACTTGTCGGTTCTTTTGTCCGCCAGACCGGTCTGCTGCGACAGACGCTCTATAACGGCACCATAACGTTCAACAAGATGCAGTATCGCAAGCATCCGGAAACCGGCAAACGTCTCTCGGTGATGCGTCCGGAAAGCGAATGGGTAACAGTGCCGATCCCCGAAATGGCTATTGTCGATGAAAACCTGTTTGCCAAGGTGCAGCGGGCTCTTGATGTACGTTCGGCCAGGCAACGCGAACGCAAGCTGACTCCGAAAGTCACGACCGCCGACGAAAAGCGCGAACAGGCCATCAATCGGTCACGGGAATGGCGACGCAATCAGGCCATCACCAGCAAACGCGTGAACGCGGTCTTTGGCGGCAAGCTCTATTGCGCTAAGCATGGCGAGCCGATTGTTGCGACCTATGCCCGGCACTATTCCTGCAAATCGAAAGGCTGCCCGAACCGGAGCCTCAGTTATGACCAGATCATCGCAATGGTGATCAAATCAATCAGTAGGCTTGATCAGGACATGATCGAGGCACATTTCGACAATGCAGACATGGTAAAGAGGCGGTCCAAACTTGAAGGCGAGGTCAAGCGACTGAGAAAAGAGCTTGAGGATATACGCACAGGCCTGAACAAGGTAATTGATGCTCTGGGCCCCGATGCTAGGTCTCATGAAATCCGCGCATTCTTCGATGACAAGTCAGAACAGATCCATCGCACGAAACTCGATATTTCCCGATGCGAACGGCAACTGGCCGATACATCACTCCCGAAAAGCATCGACCGTATTCTTGCTCAACACAACAAACTGATTACCAAATTACAGGTCTGGTCCCGAGACCCTGAAGCGGTGATCCCGCTTCGCCAAATCATCGACAGACTGACCATTCATTCCACTTGGGATGAGATCGAGGAAAGCTGGGATCGAAGATGCGAGGTGACGTTTGACTTTCCCGCGATCATCGCTGCCGATAAACGGCTTTCTTCCTGACTGTAACATGATTGCGCCCAACACCAAATCAGGGCATGGATTTAACCAAAGGCTCACTTATAAGTGGAGGAAAGTTAGGGCCCAGGTCAAAATAACCTTCAAACAATGAGCCGACAATACTCCAAGAAACATCTAGGATCACAGTTTCCCCTTTATCAAAGTTTAGATAATTACGGCTCCCACCCCCCTACTTCTGCAGCGACTGCAGTAAAGTAACTTGGAAACAGAGGTAGAACATACCTAACTATTTCCTCGTTCTGACAGATTGCATGGACAGCGCCTCGGTCAACCGCATGCGGCCAAACTTGGCCGAGGAAAGTTGCAACATGGCGATCTGCAAAACCTGCCTCATGGAATGCCAACGCTGCTGCATCGGTGAGACCAGTCTTAATCTGGCGTTGTAGTAACGACGCGGCATTATGTAAAGTTTCGTCCATATCCTCTGCTAGATCGGCAATTGAGGCGACTATCATCGCCGCATCATAACCGAATCCCCCTTCACAAAGCGCCACCACATCTTCCACTTTGGGCTTAAGCCTCCTTCCACCAACCCGAGCATTTACTTCCAACAGTGTTGTAAGAATACGAGCAAAGCTATGCCCTGATACCCACTCATCAAGCACCCTGGGGATCACTGTTTGATCACTAATAGCAGCAATCTTAGATGAAGATACGAAGGCAAGCACTGTAGGAGTGATTTGTTCCAATAATCGTCCTTCTGAAGCCGCCTCCTTGAGCACCTTTAGATTCTCAACGAGCCATTCTCGCAACGCAGTTATCGTCCTAGGTGGCAGCGGTGAACGTCGGATGAGAGAACGCTCACCGGCATCTGTATTTGCCGCGATAGACTCGCCGATCACCCGAAACAACAGTAAAAGAAGAGGTTTGGTATTTTCGTCAGCGAGGTGATAGGCGAGCGTACTGGTCGCCAGCTCCGCTATCTTCTCGTCAGCATCCTCACCTTCGCCAAACGTCATATTTGCAGTTAGAAAAGCCCCAATATTCTGGACTACCCGAGCTCTTCGATTAATAAACTTGCGAAAGTTTACTGAGTTTATCTCTGGCTCAAGTTCGATTGCGCTAGCCACCACTAGCTCCACCTTTTCTGTATCGGCAAACACCAGATCCAGCCAGTCAAGCTGCATCTCCACTTCAAATTGAGCACCGCGCTCGGTGTAAGGCTCAAACAAGCCGAGGATCGCACTGCTTGATGGTTCAGAATTGGCCGGATCAAGCAACCTAACAGCTTCTCCCCAATTATGTCGACCACGACCCCAGCGGTTGCGTTGGTCGTAAGTAGCTGGGGCTGAGAAAATGACACTTCCCTCCGTATGCATTCCAGCACGCCCGGCACGTCCCATAAGGTTGTGGAAATCTCGAACAAGCATATCCTCACCACCCTGACGGGTTGAGGTAACAATTAGATACTTAAGTGGAAAATTGACGCCTTGAGCTAGGGTAGAAGTACAAACAACAAACTTCGCGCGGTCGAACTTCATTGCATGTTCAATCGAGAGCCGCAGGCCATGGGGGGTATCTGCACTATGCGAAAAGATACCGAGGCTCGCAGCCCTAGTCACAGGAGCATTCGCCCCAAGCTGGTATTCAGCAAGAGCTCGAATAGATTCGACCTCCTCTGAATCGGAGTACGCAATGGGCCACTCCATCTCAAGGTTACGTTCAGCGAGATCAACGGCACGCTTAGCAACGGTCGTCACACTATCCTTACGCCCGCAGAAAACTGCCACACTACCATTTCTGACCACGTGAAGCCCCAGAAAAAGCCCCACATCACTTCCAGTTCTCGTGGGAAACCTTCTCTCTGCTGTCTCCTTTCCACGTGCCTGAAGAACAGTTTCTTCGATGACACGTGGGACGTAGAACTCACGCTCATCTGGGTCTTGTGGGTCGACGTACTCGAGACGTCCGCGTTGGTCTTGCCAACTGGAGAAGGCGATACTTTTGGACGTTGGCAGTAGACCAACTCCATCTAGAACCGCCTCACGATCCCCGATCAACCATTCTGCGACATCACCAGCGTTCCCGATAACTGCCGAAATCAAAATGATCTGTGTCTCAGGACGAAGTGCCATGCGAAGCGATGTAAGCAATAACTCATATGTCGGTCCGCGCGCCATTCCGTCAAACTGATGGCCTTCATCGTAGATCATCAACCCTATCTGGTCGGCAAGTTCAGGTGCACGCCGAAGCATGTACAATAGCTTTTCTGGCGTTAAAACTAGGACTGACTCGGCTGCAAAAAGAGCATCAAGAGAGAGATCAAACTGATACGAGTCCGACGCTTCATCAAGACGGATGTTCTCGCCACTGAACGCTACAACAAGGTCACCCCGTATATCGTGACAAAGCGACCGATATGGGGCAACGATAACAGCTAGCCGTGCACGTTGGGACAGGAAAGCAGAACGAATGATCAGTTCAGTCGCGCGAGTCTTTCCAGCGCTAGTCGGCATCTGGATAACTACGGACCTCCCCTCTAGCACTCCAGCCTCCGCAATCCGTTTTTGTGCAGGCCACAACTCCAAAGGAAAACGCGGCTTTTCAAGTGCAGACCGCCATAACTGTATATCGAGGCGGGATGCTATAGGAAGTATCGTACGAGCTGCATTTTTGAGTTTTAGGGCGCAAACAGCCCCAATCAGATCAGCAAAGAGTAATTCACGCGGTGATCCATTTGTTTGGAAGTAGCGTCGCAATTGTTCAGTGGCGGTAGCCACCACTGCGGGGTCTCCCTGTAGATTGAAAAATTCCACCAAGGAACCAAGTAAAGTGTTTGTCTTTTCGTGATGGTTATGCTCGACATCAATTGGCTGAAACTGGTTTTGCAATATCGAATATAACAGGAAAGCTAAGCCACCCGCGATTTCCAGGCTTGGCGCTTCCATTTGTCGAACGATAACAGCAGCACTACCGACGCTGCCACTGATGTAGTAAGTTGTCGCGCATAAAAGTGACAACTCGGGAGTTAGCTCAACATCCAGTTCCGCGTTGATGTAGGAATCGAAAAATGTTGAAGCGAAACGCAGTGATACTTGCGGTTCGGCACCATCTTCCCTCCAGCCAGCGGGAGTAGGCAAGACTTCCTCGCCATGCGCAAAACCGTCACCAATTTGGTCTGCGATAGCCGACGCTATCTCGCCGAGGATAGCGATCGCAAGCCCAAAGAGGATCGCCGGATCGCGCGGCAGTTCGTTGAAGTCGCCCTCAGGTACACGGAACTCATGCATCTTTGCACGAGCTCGAGTCGTCGAAAGTACATTTTGAGCGTTTGCCTCAGGCCTCATCAGCAGCTCTCTCATAAAGCGAATGAACCATCTGCATAAGCGATGGGCCCTTAATGACAATCAGCTGTATGTTATCAGAATTGTAATGATTTGAAGCGTCAACTGCACTCAGGTCTGTTTCTGCGAACACATCGTCGTCAAGAATTGCTGCGGCACCGCTTATCCGGCGAAATGGCCTGTCGGCCATGTTCTGAAAACGTTTCACACGGGCAACTTTGTCCATCTCCTCGCGCCCCAAAAACTTTTGTTTGATGGCATTCAGACTCATTGCTTCCCGGAGTTTGTCCTTGTCACTGTCGGTAACAGCGTCTTGCAAACGGTTTTTGTCTGACTTTGACATTCCAGACTTTGCCTCAAAAATGAAGAGCTCGTCGCCCGGGCTATTCTGGCCATCAGCGACAAACCTGAATCCAATAACGTCGCAACCTTTTGTTGAATCGTTACGGTTCCAACGCTCTTGGTAGCGCAGTTCACGTGGACACCAATACCCCAGCAAATACTCAATATAGTCGGCGACAAGGATTTCACCGAAATCTCCCGAACGGAGGCTGGGACCCGGCGCCACTTTTGCGTCTGGAAATAGCACATCACGCAAATACTCCGCATTTGTCTTACCCGTACCCGCCACCATTTCCGGAAGGTCAGCATCAGAAATATAGTGCTTGCGAAAGTGAGTAGCCCATTCCGATAAAATCGCTTCCTTGTCCTTTAGATTTAGCTCCCATATCTCAATGTCCCGTCCACAAGCGCTCTTCTTGTGTTGACCAACCTTGGTTAACCGCCCCACATGTCCTGGGATCGCCAATTTGCACCCCCACTATGCTTTTTTCACCTTTAGAATATACACACTTATGGGCGATGACAGCTTATTTTTGGTTGATATTCCTCCGAACATCACATCAAATGATATTGAGTAATAATCTTGAAGCCTTTCCCATTGCTCGCCACCCGCGTCCACAATGCTTCCAAACACAAAAACGCCTGTCAAACTCCTCGATATCGTGGATCAGTGCATAACCGGCAGCCCCGGGGGAAGCCAGATCGCAAGCCTGCAAGCAGTGCGGGGCAACGGTAACATCACAGGCTCCGTTCCAACGTCGAATGCGCGACATAGCAGCCACCTGATGACGAAACACCTCAAGCCGCACTTCAAACGACATGGAAATATGATCAAAGGACATCATCAGCTCACGCATGACACATCTCCGATCAGCAATCCCCGGCTCCCGGCAACGGCTTCAATGACCGGCATCAAATGATGACGCGTTATGTCCTGAACGCACCTGTTCCGGGCTTTTAAGTCGATTGTGTTGCCATTAACAACCGCGCGGATCTGCGATAGCCAGAGACGCGGATTGCGACATCCGGGAATGTCGGCCTGTGCAACAACCTGACATATGTCGTGCCATTCCGAGGGATCAGAGGGATCACAAAGATCAGGAACAGCATCCGCCTTTTCTTCTTCGAAGCATTTGGCAACCAACCCATCAAGAATATCCAGCACACCAAGCCGTGAGGGCCTTTTTCCCCGTCGTTTAACCTCTTCCAAAGCCTGCTGAACGGCATCAAACCCGACACGGTCAATGGCCTCATTCACGCGCAAACAGGCATTGGCCAGCGTCCAGGGATCGGCACAAAGGCGCTGCCACTCTCTTGTCAGGATCAAGCATTGATCATCGACGGAAGGCAGGATGACGGCCCCCGTGCCGCTTGTGGCATGGGCGTGGGCCTGTTCCTTCTCATCCGTGTTACCCTCTTTATCCGTGTTCATATTGGAACCGGCACCACATGCCGGTTTAACACCGGAATCAGGTGCCGGTTTGAGGGAACCAGATGCCGCTTTGGCTCCCAGCCCGACCAGCTGATAGGCGTTGCGATTGCGCAGCCGTCCGGCACACCGTACCAGACGCCGGATCAGACCAAGCTGTTCAAGACGTTTAAGAGCCTGACGGACCTTGCGCTCTGATAACCCGGCTTCGCAGGCGATAGTTTCAATTCTGGGGAAGCAGTCCTGGGTTCGGTCATTGACGTGCGATGCCAGAACCACGGCAACGCAAATCTCCGAAGTGCTGAGATCCTCGTGATCGAAGATCTCGTTTTGCACCCATTGCCAGCGGGCAACGGCAGATGTTCCGGCAGGTGCAGACTGTACGGCACCTTTGCGGATTTCGGCGTATGTATGAAGGGATGTCATGTTTGGTATCGGCGGAGTTTTGCTCTCGCATTTGCACTTGACAAAGCGATCCTGTTACCTAAACTGGTACTCAGATTTTGCGACTGAGGCAGTTTAAGCCTTTTCAAAGACCCGTTGGTTGCCGCCGACGGGTTTTTTATTGCCTAAATTCTTGAAAAGTCAGGAAAAACTAAAACTCGGAACTGCCGTCTCCTCTTTTTGAGGAGTGTCCCCGAACTTTTTCTCTTGTTTCGCGAATCCGTCGAGTCTATATCTCAAAACTCGACGGATCGGAAAGAGTGGTTGCGGGGGCAGGATTTGAACCTGCGGCCTTCAGGTTATGAGCCTGACGAGCTACCGGGCTGCTCCACCCCGCGTCAGGGTGATGATTAACCGGTGGGTTAAATAGATAACGCCGCATCATGGAGTGAGGCGGCGCTGGATGTTTTGTGTGATGAGGGAATATTTGCTGTGTTTTGAAGGCCCGGCGGTGACCTACTCTCCCGTGCCTTAAGACAAAGTACCATCGGCGCAGGCAGGTTTCACTTCTGAGTTCGGGATGGGATCAGGTGGTTCCCGGCCGCTATGGCCACCGGGCCGTCGAAACACAGCGAAGAGATCGGAGATTTTGTGATGCGATATTGGTTGATTGCGTATTTGCGGGTTTTACCGCTGCGCAAGAAGTCAGAATGTTCAATTAGCAAGAGGGATCAATCAAGCCGATCGATCAATTAGTACTGGTTAGCTTCACGTGTTGCCACGCTTCCACACCCAGCCTATCAACCTGGTGGTCTTCCAGGGATCTGATAGGGATACCTAGTCTTGAAGGGGGCTTCCCGCTTAGATGCTTTCAGCGGTTATCCCTTCCGCACTTAGCTACCCGGCGATGCTCCTGGCGGAACAACCGGTACACCCAGAGGTGCGTCCATCCCGGTCCTCTCGTACTAGGGACAGCTCTTCTCAAGTATCCTACGCCCACGGCAGATAGGGACCGAACTGTCTCACGACGTTCTAAACCCAGCTCACGTACCACTTTAATTGGCGAACAGCCAAACCCTTGGGACCTGCTCCAGCCCCAGGATGTGATGAGCCGACATCGAGGTGCCAAACACTCCCGTCGATGTGGACTCTTGGGGAGTATCAGCCTGTTATCCCCGGCGTACCTTTTATCCGTTGAGCGATGGCCCTTCCACGCGGGACCACCGGATCACTATGACCGACTTTCGTCTCTGCTCGACTTGTCAGTCTCGCAGTCAGGCAGGCTTTTGCCATTGCACTCTTAAGCTGATGTCCGACCAGCCTGAGCCTACCATCGCGCGCCTCCGTTACTCTTTGGGAGGCGACCGCCCCAGTCAAACTACCCGCCATGCAGGGTCCCGGATCCGGATAACGGACCTCGGTTAGATATCAGGAAGCAAAAGGGCGGTATCTCAAAGGTGGCTCCACCGAAGCTGGCGCTTCGGGTTCATAGCCTCCCGCCTATTCTGCACATTCACATCCTGATACCACTGCAAAGCTGTAGTAAAGGTGCACGGGGTCTTTCCGTCTGACCGCGGGTACTCCGCATCTTCACGGAGAATTCAATTTCGCTGAGTCGATGTTGGAGACAGTGGGGAAGTCGTTACGCCATTCGTGCAGGTCGGAACTTACCCGACAAGGAATTTCGCTACCTTAGGACCGTTATAGTTACGGCCGCCGTTTACCGGGGCTTCAATTCAATGCTTGCACATCTCCTCTTAACCTTCCGGCACCGGGCAGGCGTCAGACCCTATACGTCGTCTTGCGACTTCGCAGAGCCCTGTGTTTTTAGTAAACAGTCGCCACCCCCTGGTCTGTGCCCCCACCGTAAAGTTGCCTTCACGGTGGGCCCCCTTCTCCCGAAGTTACGGGGGCAATTTGCCGAGTTCCTTCAACATCGTTCTCTCAAGCGCCTTGGTATATTCAACCTGCCCACCTGTGTCGGTTTCGGGTACGGTCCATATGTGAGAGTTATTTCCTGGACCTCCTTGGCAGCTTCTCCAATCCAATAAGGAAAAACTACTTCCAGAGGCCGTCACTTCTCACGGGTACAGGAATATTAACCTGTTTCCCATCGACTACGCGTTTCCGCCTCGTCTTAGGGGCCGACTCACCCTGCGCGGATTGGCCTTGCGCAGGAACCCTTGGGCTTTCGGCGAGGGAGGTTCTCACTCCCTTTGTCGCTACTCATGTCAGCATTCTCGCTTCCGATACCTCCAGCATACCTTACGGTACACCTTCACAGGCTTACGGAACGCTCCGCTACCACTTGTTCTATAAAGAACAAATCCGCAGTTTCGGTGTGTGGCTTGAGCCCCGGTACATCTTCGGCGCGGGACAGCTTATTTAGACCAGTGAGCTGTTACGCTTTCTTTAAACGATGGCTGCTTCTAAGCCAACGTCCTGGTTGTCTTGGCCGTCCTACATCCTTTCCCACTTAGCCACAACTTTGGGACCTTAACTGGCGGTCTGGGCTGTTTCCCTCTCGACCACGGACCTTAGCACCCGTAGTCTGTCTGCCAGATAGTACTCATCGGTATTCGGAGTTTGATTAGGTTTGGTAAGCCGGTAAGGCCCCCTAGCCCATTCAGTGCTCTACCCCCGATGGTATTCGTCTGACGCTCTACCTAAATAGATTTCGCGGAGAACCAGCTATCTCCAGGTTTGATTGGCCTTTCACCCCTAACCACAAGTCATCCCCGTCTTTTTCAACAGACGTGGGTTCGGTCCTCCAGTGACTGTTACATCACCTTCAACCTGCTCATGGCTAGATCACCTGGTTTCGGGTCTAATCCCACAAACTCAATCGCCCTATTCAGACTCGCTTTCGCTGCGCCTACACCTATCGGCTTAAGCTCGCTTGTAAGACTAACTCGCTGACCCATTATGCAAGAGGTACGC
>NZ_CP004388.1:2877500-3165000 GCF_000300235.2 Thalassospira xiamenensis M-5 = DSM 17429
CCCCTTTTTCTAGTCATACCGATGCGTTGGTTTACGCGCAATATAATTGCAATCACGCCGCTACGGTATCAGGAGCTTGAGAACAGAAACCGGCCCCGATCAAACGCCTATTTCACGATAAATCCATGCGCGTAAGGATCACGGTCATCAATGAAAATCGTGTTGTAACCATGCTTGCGTGCCCAGCCCTCGATCCCGGGCACGACCGCGTCATAGTCGCCGACCTTTGTCTGTTCGACGACGGAGACACGGAACTGCGATCCGATAATGCTTTCATGAACCAGCTCATGCGCTGGGTCCCACTTCCCCTTGCCAACCAATTGTGCCAGACGCGCAGAAGAGCCCGTCCCGCAGGGAGATCGATCAATCCCCTTATCACCGTAAAACACTGCATTGCGATGGGTGCTGTCAGGCTGGGTCGGTTTTCCAGTCCACTGGATATGTGACAGGCCCTTGATATCCGGGTGAAGTGGGTGAATGAACTCGCCAACCTCGTTCAGGCGACGACGAAGTTCCGGACTGATGCGCTGAAAATCGCCAACCGCGTATTCGGCCATGTCACGGAAGTTTTCCTGTGGCTCGACAATCGCATAGAAATTGCCGCCATAAGCAACATCAACCTTGATCGGGCCAAGATCGGGACAATCGACCTCGATATCCGTTTTATACAGGAAGGACGGTACATTGGTCAGCTTGACCGATTCCACGTAATCGCCAACCTGTTTGTATTCGGCAATCACCAGCCCGGCAGGCGTTTCAAGACGCAGTACTCCCGGGGTTTTCGGCTTTACCAGACCTTCCTCGATTGCCATGGTGACCGTCCCAATTGTGCCGTGACCGCACATCGGTAGGCAGCCAGACGTCTCGATAAACAGGATGGCTACATCGCAATCATCGCGGGTCGGTTCATAAAGGATCGAGCCCGACATGATGTCATGGCCACGCGGCTCGAACATCAGTCCGGTTCGTATCCAGTCATATTCCGCCTGAAAATGCGCACGCTTTTCAAGCATATTTGCACCTTCAAGCTTTGGTCCGCCACCGGCAACCACACGCACCGGATTACCGCAGGTATGTCCATCAATACAGAAGAAGCTGTGTTTTGCCATTTGGGGCGGCCTTATCCTTGGAAACGATCAATACGATACGGGGTCATGTTAATAGGCGGAGTCGCTTCACTCATCAGGTCGACGATCAGCCGTCCGGTGGTGGCCGCCATGGTCAGGCCAAGATGGCCGTGACCGAATGCGAAGAAGACATTTTCATGTTTGGGGCTTGCCGAAATCACAGGCTTGGAATCCGGCATTGAGGGGCGGAATCCCATCCATTCGGTGCCACCTTCAGCACTGAGTTTCGGAAGAACTTCCTTGCCTTTGGCAAACAGAGCCTTGGCGCGATCATAATTGGGGGCAGCAACCAGACCGCCAAGCTCAACCGCCCCGCCCACACGAATACCCATTTCCATCGGCGTCAGAACAAAGCTGTCATCGGCACAAATAATCATGCGCGATAGCTTCACGCCATTATAAGGGACCGTTGTGTTATAACCCCGTTCGGTATCAAGAGGCACCGATGAACCAAGTCGCGTGGCCAGCGTTTTTGACCATGCACCGCATGCAATAACAACCTTGTCAAAGGTAATCTGTTCACCTTGTGCCGTCATCGCGGCACGCGGTTTGCCATCGCGGTAAACGAAATCGATAACCTCGGCATTCTGAAACTTTCCACCGCGTTCGATGAAATGGTTGTAAAGGCCGGTAACAATCCTGAACGGATCCAGAACCCTGCCCCAATCCTCCTCCATCACACCACACGCGAAGATCGGGGCCAGATCGGGCTCAATATCCCTGACCTCATCCTTGGTCAGATCACGAATTTTGACCCCGTTACGACGGCGAAGATCAATTCCGTATCGGGCATCCCGGCGTGTTTTCTCGCTGCGATAAACACCCATAGCGCCTTCTTTTTTAAACACCGCACCGGAAAGACCTGCTTCTGCGATCACCGGATCGTAATCTTCCCAAGCACGGTTGAGGATGGCTGCTAATTCGGTCGCAATCTGCTCTACCCGGCTTTTCGAACTGGCGGCCAGGAAACGGATCAGCCACGGCATCATTTTAGGCAAATAGGACCAGCGCACCGAAAGCGGCCCCAGCGGATCCATCAGCCAGCCTGGCACATTTGTCCAGATACCCGGCATGGCAATAGGCGCGCATTCCGTGACGGCAATTCCCCCAGCATTACCAAAGGATGCCCCCATCCCCGGTTCTTCGCGATCCAGAAGGGTGACGTCATAGCCCTTCTTCAAAAGAGCCAAACCGACATTGACCCCGACTATCCCGGAGCCGACAACGACGGCATGCTGTTTTGACTGTGAGGGGGACTTTGAAGCGGAAGAAGGTTTTGGCATGTTCCGGGCCCTGACTGCTTTGGTGTGCGCGTTTTATCTTGATCTCTCGTCTCGTGCCAGAGGGCAGCAAACTCCCCTGCGAAAATCACAGGAGAGTTCACACTTGCCATCAAATCATACGCAAATGCAATCACGCCTTACGGAGCTGATGCGATGAATGCGTTGATTGCAAAGCGAATTAAAGTTTCGGGCGTGTGTCGATGGCTTTCTGGATGGTTGCGCGGATGCGTTCCATCTCCTCGCCAACCAGCGGAAGACGCGGAGCACGGACATGGGCCTTACCCACGCCGGTCATCTCCTGTGCCAGTTTGATATACTGAACAAGCTTGGCATGAACATCCATATGCAGGACCGGGGTAAACCAGCGATAGATTTCAAGCGCTTCCTTGTATTTCCCCTCAGACAGCAGCTTCCAAAGTGCGACCGATTCCTGCGGGAAAGCATCGGTAAAGCCCGAAATCCAGCCAACCGCACCCAGAACCTGGGTTTCCATGACAAGGTCATCCATGCCGCAGAACAGAACGAAACGATCACCACAGGCATTATAGATGTCGGTAATACGGCGCGGGTCGCCGGAGCTTTCCTTGATCGCAACCAGGTTCTTCACATCGGCAAGCTGGTTGAATTCTTCAGGCTTGATATCGATGCGATAGGCACCGGGGTTGTTATAGATCATGATCGGTAGCTTGGTCTTGGCAGCAACCGAGCGGAAATGCTTTATATTTTCGCGCGGATCGGCGGTATAGATCATACCCGGCAGAAGCATCAGGCCATCAGCGCCAAGTTCTTCGCATTTCTGCACGTAGCGAATGGCAGCCTGGGTCGAGTTTTCGGCAACGCCCGACAGAACCGGTATGCGACCGTTGGTAACTTCGACAGCAAGCTTGAGAACCGCGATTTTTTCTTCCGGCTCAAGGGCTGCGTTCTCGCCAACCGAGCCCAGCATGACAAGGCCGTCAACACCGGCCTTGATAAGGGCTTCGATCTGATGGGCGGTCATATCGAAATCGATTGAACCATCTTCATTCATCTGGGTGGCAACGGCGGGGAATACGCCAGTCCAGTTTACCTGCATGGAAAGTAACCTCCTGATTTGGTCGCGCGCCCATTAGTGGGTTAGACCGTTTAATCGCCCAAACCCGCGAATTCGCAGGCCCAAACTGCATATATGTATATTGTATACAAATTTTAGAATTCGATAGCAATGGGAAATTTTAGAAAACAAAAGGCCCCGCCATGCGGAGCCCATCTTGGTTTCATAGTCTCAGTTTTCCAATTTTATTACGGCATTAATCCCGGCTTGCCGGAGATAACATCAAGGGTCTCGCGGATGATCACTGCATCACACAGCTCCTGCTCGACCATGACACGCGCATTCTGGCCAAACTTCTGACGCTTTGCATCGTCCTCCATAAGGTTCTCAATCGCATCTGCCAAAGCTTCCGCATCACCCAACCCTACCAGCAAACCGGTCTGTTCCTGTTTTACGATTTCACGACAGCCTGGAACATCTGTTGCAACCATCGCCAGACCGCTCGCAGCGGCCTCAAGCAAAGACTTCGGCAACCCTTCCCGCCAAGATGGCAGAACAGCCAGATCAGATTGCCTGAGCAATTCAGCAACATCACTTCTTTTGCCAAGCCACTCTATCAAACCGTCATTCTGCCATTTCACAAGGCTTTTGGTATCGGCAGAGTCAGGATTTACCGGATCAGAATCACCGACCAAAAGTATTCGGTAATCTCGGGTTCTGGATTTGAGGATACGCGCGGCATCAACCAGTTCCGCCAATCCCTTGGACCACAACATTCGGGCCACGAAGATCACAGTTTTGCGTAAACCATCAATTCCATCCTGCTTCCCCGGATGGAATTGCCTGATATCCACCCCGGAACCACGCACGAGAGAAAGGCGCGTCTTGCGGAAGCCAAATCCACGCATCAGATCGAAATCATCCGAATTCTGAACAATGATGTGGATTGATGGGCATCTGGCATAAAATCGCAACAACATCGAAACCACAGCACGCACCAAACGCGCTTTGGTCCCGTTTGAAACGAACATGAACCCGAGCCCGGTTACCATGTTTACGGAACGACGCGCGCCAACCATCAACCCAGCAAGGCAAGATAAAACAACACATTGTATTGCGACATTGATAACCACATCCGGTTGCTCTCGACGGATAAGGCATGCAAGCGCCCTGATCGTCTTCAGCGATTTCAAAGGGCTAAGTCCACCGCGCGCAATCGGCACATCGATAACACGGAAACCCTCGGATCGCAGTTGGACAGCGGCGTCATTCGCGTTGCACGCGACAATCACCTCATCGCCACGCAAAAGTGCGGCCCGACCCAAACCAATCCGATGGGAAACGAAAGACCAATCCTCTCCGCAGACGAATAACAGTTTGCGACTACGCTTTGCCGAGACATTTTTTTTCATATGACGGATTCCGTGATTATGACATCGGCTTTGCTAAACGCCTGCCAAAGTCCCGTCAATGACGGATCGACCTGCACATACTGATATGATTTAATTCCTGTTCCATATTTCATCCCTAACGTGCATCAGGACGATATCATGACGGATATGCGGGCATTATTACGGTTTCCCGGTGAAAGGCGGCTTGCCGTGGCCGACTGCCCCGTTCCCGCCCTATTGCCCGGTACCATTCTGGTCCGCACAGAGATATCTGTCATCAGTAATGGTACGGAAAGACAGCAAGCTAGCGAAACCAAAGCGTCCCTTATTAGAAAGGCATGGCAGCGACCGGATCTGGTAGCGTTGACAATTGAAAAGTTTCGTCGCGACGGCGCGCAGGCAACCCTCAATGCCGTTAAAGGACGCCTTGGCAGACCAATGGCGACCGGATACGCCAATTGCGGAACTGTCGAGGCAATGGCCCCGGATGTCACCGACTTTGATATTGGTCAGCGCGTTGCCTGTGCGGGTATGGAGCATGCCAATCATGCAGAATATAACATTGTCCCACGCAATCTGGCTTGCCCCGTCCCCAACACTGTATCAGACGAGATGGCAGCTTTTGCCACCCTTTACGCCATCGGACTTCATGCCGCCCACCAAGGAGAACTTGAGATCGGGCAGAAGGTAGCCGTGATTGGATGCGGCCTAATCGGTCAAATAGTCACTCAAATCACAATCGCAGCCGGTGCGATTGTGACCGTGATTGAACCGTTTTCGGAGCGCAGAAAAAAAGCAGAAGAAAGCGGGGCCAAGTATGCCTATGCAGATATCAGCACCGCCCCTGTTGACCAGTTCGATGCTGTGCTTGTTTGCAGTAATAATAACAAAGCAGCACGCACCGTAATTGAATCGGCCGCAAAGCTTTGCCGTGATCGTGGCATCATTGTCTGCGTTGGAGACGTTGCTGTGAACGCACCGCGCAATATCCTGTATCGCAAGGAAATTACCATCCGGCAGGTGCGGTCCTATGGCCCGGGCCGTTATGACGCGAACTACGAGCAACTGGGACAGGACTACCCGATCGGCCATGCCCGATGGACGGTAAAACGGAACATGGCGGCAGCACTATCCCTGATGGAAAGTGGAAAGCTCGACCCGGCCTCGCTTATCTCCCATCGGATTAACCTGCATGAAGCTTCTGATTTTCTATCAGGAGGTGATGACCCGACCATAATGGCGACGGTCATTAAATATCATCGAACCGATAGCAAACCGCAACCACCAGCCCCAGTCAAAAAGATCAGCAAGCCTAATGTCATGCCGGTCCGGATCGGATTGATAGGCGCGGGAAATTACATGAACAGCGTTTTGCTCCCTCGATTAAAGCTGCGCAAAAAGGTCGCATTGAATGCGGTCGTCTCGGGCAAAGGTCTTTCGGCACTGGCCATCTGCCGGCATATGCCGGATATAACTACCGCGTCCGATCCGGATGAAATTCTGTCAAATCACGATATCAATACGGTGTTTATTGCCACCCGGCACGATAGCCATGCTGACCTCGCCAGTAAGGCCTTGGGCGCAGGGAAACATGTCTGGCTGGAGAAGCCGCTTTGCATCCATCCGAAACAGATCGGCGCACTCAAACAGGCCGCAGGATTGAGCCAAACACAGGTATTCATGGTTGGACATAATCGTCGCTTTGCGCCGATGACAGCCTGCCTGAAACAGCATCTAGTCAAAGGCAAAAAGCAATTCCGCTATCAGGTACGTCCCAATCCACTCCCTTCCGATCACTGGCTGTACCGTCCTGATCAAGGTGGCAGAACAATCGGAGAAATCAGTCATTTCATTGATCTGATTGGCTATCTGACAGGTGCTGAAATGATCAGCCTTTCATGTGACTGGATTGATCGCAAGGCCGGTGACAGCGTTTGGTACATGCACTTTGCCGACGGATCACGAGGCGAAGTTTCTTACATGCATGCCGCCCGACGCAATATGCCAAAGGAAACTCTTGAGGTCCTTGCACCGGGATTTTCTGCCACGATCCAAGATTGGCGGAAGCTTGTGATCAATGGCAACACTGTCATGCGAAAAGGCATTTTTAAAAGCCCTGACAAAGGGCATGACAACGCCATTGATTGCTTCATTGATGCCCTAAGCTCAGGCATCCACGACCATCGAATGCAAGGGATCGCAGCAGAAATAAGCTTGATGGACCAAATTCTGTCCGCGGCCGAAGGCAGCCGTCATGATGCCCCGGCATAAAGCACAATAAGCGGCAAAGTGATCACACTGATCAGCGTCGTGATCAGAATGGTCGTGGAAGACCGATCGATACAAACACTGTAGCTACCAGCAATGATTGCCACATTCGCCCCCGCAGGAAGAGCTGCAATCAGAACCACGATGGTCAACCACAGCGGTTGCAAGTCAAAAATAAAATGAGCGATCAGGAACACAAGAACCGGCTGCACAAACATTTTCGCAACAGTGCACAGCATGCTTGCGGACATATTGCCACGAACGGACTGCCCATAAAGCCCAGCCCCGACCAGAAGCAACGCGATTGTGGGCCCTGCCGTCCGAAACCGTTCGAGTGTTCCATCAATCATTTCGGGCAATCGAAGATCAATCAGGGACGCCAGTACACCAAGGATAATCGCAATGATAATCGGATTGCGCAAAACCCGAATGACACTGCGAACGACATTGGGCAACCAATGCCCGCCGCCAGAACGCGAACCTTCCACGATCATCACCGTAAGCCCCAACAAGGTCAGCGGATGGATCGACAGGATAATCAGAAGCGGTACCAGACCTTCTTCACCGTATACCGCCTGAACCAGAGGAATACCGAGCAGCACAATATTGGAGAAAACCCCGCCCATGGCGGTTACAGCCGCCTCGTCCGTTCTCGCCTTAAGCCACGCCCGTGCCACCATAAACACCAGTAAAAAGTTCAGAAGTGCGCCCGCATAGTAGCTACCCCACAAGCGCAAATCGAAATGCGCACTGATGTCGGATTGCGACAGGGTTTGAAACAACATAGCCGGAATAAAGGCATTCATCGCAAGGCGGGCAAGGAACGGAATGCCTTCGCGGCTGATAACGCGGAAACGGGTTAAAAGATAACCACACAGGATCGTCAAAAAAACAGGTCCAACTTTTCCAACGATCAGATCAAGCATCTTCCCCCCTGGCCGCCCGGTGACGGTCCCCAAACGGTCGCACCCTGTATCCAATAGCAGCAGTTCTATGAAAATACGGACGAATATCCGCAAAAAGAAAGGACAGTACCACGTGGTACCGTCCCGATCTTACAAAGCAATTTATGCGATGACCAGTCTGTAAAGCCATCGGACAACAGCGAAACTATTCAGCCCTGCTCTGTCATGGTTCGCTTGACCGCACTCTTCCAGCCGCCCAAAAGATGTTTCCGGCGACCAGCTTCAAGTTCTGGTTTGAATTCAGCATCCATATGCCAGTTTTCGGCGATATGATGGAGGTCGCGGTAAACCCCCGCCTGCAACCCCGCAAGATAGGCGGCACCAAGTGCAGTTGTTTCCGTCACAACCGGGCGCTGAACCGGAATATCAAGAATATCTGAGAGGTTCTGACACAACCAGTCATTGGCAACCATACCACCGTCAACCCGAACGGCCTTGGGCGAAACACCGTCTGCCGCCATCGCTTCGAACAGATCAAAGGTCTGATAACAAACGCTTTCAAGTGCGGCACGAACGAATTCACGTGGCCCCGTGTCACGGGTCAATCCGAAAATGGCACCGCGCGCATCCGGATCCCAATAAGGCGCACCAAGTCCGGTAAAGGCCGGAACAAGATAAACGCCGTGATTATCGTCAAGCGATTTGGCCAAACCTTCACTTTCGGCGGCCGATTTGATGATGCCAAGACCATCACGCAGCCACTGCACCGCCGCTCCGGCAACAAAAATCGCCCCTTCGATGGCATAGCTGGTTTTGCCATTCAAACGATAACCGACCGTGGTCAGCAAACGATGCTGCGATGTCACAGCATCATCCCCGGTATTGAGAATCACAAAACAACCGGTGCCATAGGTGCTTTTGATGTCGCCTGGCTCAAAGCAGCACTGACCGAATGCGGCCGCCTGCTGGTCGCCTGCCATACCCAGGACAGGAATTTCACGCCCAAAGATATCGGCATCCACCATTCCGAAATCGGCAGCACAATCCTTGACTTCCGGCAACATGCGCTTGGGAACACGGAAGATTTCGCACAACCTGTCATCCCAGACATTGTCGCGAATATTGAAAAGATTGGTGCGTGCGGCATTGGTGGCATCCGTCGCGTGCGATTTTCCGCCGGTCAAACGCCACAGCAGGAATGAGTCGACCGTACCAAACGCTAGGTCACCCTGTTCGGCCAGCGCCCGTGCACCGGTGACATGATCGAGTATCCACGCAGCCTTGGTTGCCGAGAAATACGGATCGATCAAAAGCCCGCTTCGATTATTGACATCAGTTTCAAGGTCCGGATCACGCTTTTTCAAATCATGGCACAAAGCCGCAGTCCGACGATCCTGCCAAACGATGGCATTATAAACGGCTTTGCCCGTCTTGCGGTCCCAAACCACGGTGGTTTCACGCTGGTTGGTGATGCCTATTGCCACAACGTTGGCAATATCGATCCGCGACAAAGCTTCGCGACAAACCGCAACAACCGTTTCCCAAAGGTCTTCAGGATCATGTTCCACCCAGCCACTATTGGGAAAATGTTGGGGAAATTCCTGTTGCGCGACCGCCACGGATCGGCCAGCGGCATCGAACACGATGGCGCGTGAGCTGGTGGTACCCTGATCAATTGCCAGAATGTAACGTGTATCGGTCATTTCTGTTTCCTCCCGAGCCGA
This sequence comes from Thalassospira xiamenensis M-5 = DSM 17429, assembly GCF_000300235.2. Taxonomy (NCBI): domain Bacteria; kingdom Pseudomonadati; phylum Pseudomonadota; class Alphaproteobacteria; order Rhodospirillales; family Thalassospiraceae; genus Thalassospira; species Thalassospira xiamenensis. Next base: position 2,887,232 of record NZ_CP004388.1, read on the forward strand.
CAGTTGGTCTGCCGTACCGTTCCGGTCCTTTGCGGCGGCTGATTTTTACCGTGCATCCGACCGGTTCAACTGATTTTCTGTTTCTATTTAGAAAAGAAACACACCAAAAAACAATTCGTTTTCGAAAATTTTATCACATTTATTGACAAACCACCTATCCCGTTTGGCAGCTGATCAGCCAAAATGATATAAAAGACAACACGTTATCATACGCTCATCCAGCTTGAGCATTCATCAGGAAAAACGCCGCAATGATCATCGATCTGGTCTATGGCACCCGCCCCAACCTGATCAAGGCTGCCGCCCTTTATCTGACGTGGTGGGAAAGGCGCGATGATTTACCTTTTACCCTTCGTCTGATCGATACCGGCCAACACTGGGACCCGGCCCTTTCCGAAGGTTTGCGTTTTTCGCTTGGCATACCTGCTCCTGAAATCCGACTTGGAATCGGGCAGCCGGGAAATAACCGGAGCACACTCGTTCAGAATGCAGACGATGCCTATTGCCGGGTGCTAGACCAATCACTGCCGCAGGCAACGATCGTCATCGGTGATGTTAACGGCTCTTTGGGTGTCGCGCGCGCGGCAAGAAGACATTCGATTTTTCTGATCCACCTCGAAGCCGGCTTGCGAGGCGGGTTTGATGCCATTGCCGAAGAAGCCAACCGGACTGAAATTGACATCCTTTGCGACATGCATTGGGCCCCGGATGAAACTGCGGCCAACAACCTGCGCAAAGAAGGCATCGACGCAAAGGGAATCCAAAATGTCGGTAATATCATAATTGATGCGATGCTCCGCTTTGGTGGAACGAGCATACCAATTGATCCTTCTTCGCCCGGTACCGGGCCTGTATTACTGACGCTACATCGGGCTGAAAATATTGATAACCTTGTTCGACTATCATCAATCGTGAATGCGATTGTTGACCTTGCCCGGGAAACTCAAATCGTCTGGCCGCTTCACCACCGCGCGCAAGAATCCCTTGTAAAAAGCGATCTTTGGCGCCGTATTCGGGATGCCGAAAACATCAAGGTCACATCCCCCATGCTCTATCCCGATTTCCTGTCAGTTCTTTTTCACGCCCGCTATGTGATAACGGATTCTGGTGGTATGATTGATGAATGCGCCTGGCTTGGAAAAGCTGGATGTATTTTGCGACCGACAACAGAACGTCCGACTGCATTGAGTGCTTCCGCGCTGGAAATTTGTGAACCGGAAGACCTGGTCAAAAAAGCCACCAGCCTGTTCGAGGTAAAAATGCTCCCGTCCCCTTTCCGGCCTGCCGGCTGGGATGGTAAGGCAGCCGGGCGAATGCTTGATACGCTAATTCCGTTTGTTCGGTGAAGCTCACCGATAAATCGCGGCACGGGATTTGCAACCTTAAGTCCCATGACAGGATTTTACCGGCATTATTTTCCCATGGAGGATCGGGATGACAATATATGACACCCTGATGAGCATCACCAACACGGCGTCCAGCGTCAAAAGCACCTATGCGGCGGCAAAAACCATTGCGTCGAACAGTCGCCCCCTGCCCGAAGAGAACAAGGAAAAAAATGCCGATATCGCCTATATCAAGGAACACGGCTTCACGACTTATGTGAAGGAGCTTGAAGAACGCAAGATCGAAGAGATGCGCCGCAAGATCCTTCAATCGATGGGCCTTGATGAGGAAAGTCTGGCCAAGATGGGCGCAACCGAACGTCAAGCCATCGAAAAAGCGATTGCTGATGCGATCGAGGAAAAGCTGAACGGCGCGTCACTCGCCAACAAGCAAAACAACGACGATGAAACACCGTCAGAACGACGTGATCGCATGCAGGCTGAAATTGCATTCAACCCGAATATGTTCGACGTTTTCACAGCCCTTCAATCTGAACTTTCGGATGGCTCGGTCCAGTCGATCACATCCGATAACAAGAAAAAGAACGAGAACGCAGCATAACATTGTGATTGCGTGTAAAAACCAAAGGCGCTGTCATTTCGACAGCGCCTTTTTCGTTTCGGAAGTCCGAAAATGCCTTAATCGTCAATGCCTGCCATGCAGACATATTTGACTTCAAGGTAATCCTCTACCCCGTATTTTGAACCTTCGCGGCCGATACCGGATTGCTTGTAGCCGCCAAACGGGGCAACTTCGGTTGCGATCACACCAGCATTGACACCGACCAGACCGGTTTCAAGGCCCTCGGCCAGCTTCCAAATGCGGCTAATGTCGCGTGAATAGAAGTAAGAGGCCAGACCGAACTCTGAATCATTGGCCATTTCCAGCACTTCATCATCACTGTGGAAGCGGATCAGCGGTGCCATCGGACCGAAAGTTTCCTCGCGGAAGACCAGCATATCCCGGTTGGCATCGGCAATCACGGTTGGCTCAAAGAAGCTGCCGCCTTTTGCGTGGCGCTTGCCACCGGTCAGAACCCGGCCACCTTTGGAAACGGCGTCGGCAATCTGGTTTTCAACCTTCTCGACAGCCTTTTCCGTGATCAGCGGGCCAAGGACAACACCTTCTTCGGTGCCATCGCCAACTTTCATCGCCGATGCCTTGGCGGCATATTTTTCGGCAAATTCGTCATAGACAGCATCATGAACAAAGATACGGTTTGCGCAAACACAGGTCTGGCCACTGTTGCGGTATTTAGAGGCAATCGCCCCTTCGACTGCGGCATCAATATCAGCATCTTCACAGACTATGAACGGAGCATTGCCACCGAGCTCGAGGCTGATTTTTTTGACCGTGTCGGCACATTGACGCATCAGCAAACGTCCAACTGCGGTTGAACCGGTAAAAGTCAATTTGCGAACCGTCGGGTTTTCGGTCATTTCGGCACCGATGGTTTTGGCATCACCGGTCACTATAGATAGAAGCCCCTTTGGCAAACCGGCGCGTTCGGCCAGAACTGCCATGGCCAGAGCCGAATATGGAGTTTCTATTGCCGGCTTGACGACCATCGCACAGCCCACTGCCAAAGCCGGTGCCGCCTTGCGCGTGATCATCGCGGTGGGGAAGTTCCACGGCGTGATTGCCGCACAAACGCCAACCGGCTCTTTCAGAACAACAACCCGGCGCCCCTGTGCAAAAGTCGGAATAACATCGCCATAGATGCGTTTGCCTTCCTCGGCAAACCATTGGAGGAAAGACGACGCATAGGCTATTTCACCGCGCGCCTCTGCAAGCGGCTTGCCCTGTTCGGCCGTCATCAGGCGTGCCAGGTCTTCCTGATTTTCCATCATTAGGTCGTACCATTTCATCAAAATGGTCGAGCGTTCCTTGGCAGTACGTTTCTTCCACTGCTTTTGCGTCTTTTCGGCGACTTCAATCGCGTGGGCAACGGCATCGCGGCCCAAAACAGGCACAGTGCCAAGCACTTCGCCATTCGCGGGATTGGTGACCTGCTCGGTTTTGCCGTCTGGGGCGTCGACCCATTCACCGCCAATATAGGCTTGCTGGGTAAACAAGGACGGGTCTTTTAAAGAAACCATAGGAATGCCTCCGGAGTTTTGCTTTGGGATCGAAGCATGAAAGTCATGAACTTCATCTAGTTCGATCCGTGGTGGTTGCCACATCTTCGCAAGTTAAAAGACCATTTGGCAATCGCAAACACCTCGACCGCCGCGCTTTGCAACAAGATTGCGTTGCCCATCAGCCATGGCTGGCATTTTCGCATAGTCGGCTGGCAAAACCGTAAGCTTCCGCGCCCGGGGGCAAATTGCACCGGGCTGACGTTGCAATCTTATGCAATTAGGGAACAGGTGATCTGTTTTATTTTTTTCGGATTCAAACGATTCTGATCAACTTTCCAGATCAAACCGGATCATCCCGACATCGAACGGAGAGCCGAAACAAATCGTGCAGAATCGAAGACCTCAATTATAACAATACACTACAACCCCACATTCTTATTTCGTTATCGAAAATTAAAATTCTTCATAATTTTCGCTTGCAATTATTTTGGGTGGTTCGTAACGTTTTTGACATAACAGAATGACAGTTGAGAACATCTGTCACAAATCAGGGCAATCAGGGAGGAAGCGGTTGCTCACTTCAGAAACATACGACATTGCCATTATCGGCGGTGGCATCAACGGTGCAGGCATTGCGCGCGATGCGTCCGGCCGCGGCCTTAAAGTCTTTCTTTGCGAGAAGAACGACCTTGCAAGTGCGACTTCATCGGCCAGCACAAAGCTGATCCATGGCGGGTTGCGTTATCTGGAACATTACGAATTCCGTCTGGTGCGAGAGGCCCTGATCGAGCGCGAAGTGCTTTTGAACGCTGCCCCGCACATCATCTGGCCGCTACGCTTTGTTCTCCCCCACGTTAAAGGATTGCGTCCGGCCTGGATGATTCGATTGGGCCTGTTCCTGTATGATCATCTGGGGGGGCGCGAAAAACTTCCCGGCTCCGAAGGCATCCACCTTGATCATCATGTCGCCGGTGCCCCACTGGTAACTGGCATGAAAAAGGCGTTCATCTATTCCGATTGCTGGGTGCAGGATGCGCGCCTTGTTGTGCTTAATGCCATGGATGCCCGAAATCGCGGCGCAGTTATCCGTGTCGGCACCGAATGCGTATCGGCACGTCGCGAGGGCGATCTTTGGTCTGTTGCGGTTCGCGACAGTGCGGGTGAACACACGATCAAGGCCCGCTCGCTGGTCAATGCTGCCGGTCCATGGTGTGCCGAAATCCTTGACAAACGCGTCGAAGCGAAAAAGAAGCAAGGTATCCGCATGGTGCAGGGCAGTCACATCGTGGTGCCAAAACTGTTTGACCATGATTACTGCTATATCTTCCAGAATCCCGATGGCCGCATCGTATTTGCCATCCCCTACGAACAGGATTTTACTCTGATCGGCACTACGGACCGCGATTACGAAGGCGACCCGTCCAAAGTCGCGATCAGCAGCGATGAAATCAGCTATCTGTGCGAATTGTCCAACACCTATTTCGCTCACAAAATCGCACCGGCCGATGTCGTCTGGTCCTATTCCGGTGTTCGCCCGCTTTATGGGGATGGCTCCGAAGACGCATCCCAGGTCACGCGCGACTACGTTCTTGAAATCGATAATGGTGACAAGGGTGCGCCACTTCTGAACATTTACGGCGGCAAAATCACCACCTATCGCAAACTGGCCGAATCAGCGATGAGCAAACTTTCGCCCTATCTCGGGTTTGCGGATGATCGCTGGACCGATAGCGTGCCCCTTCCAGGGGGCGACATGCCTAATGGCGATTTCGAAAGCTATCTTGCTGCAACGCAAAAGAAATTTCCGTGGATTCCGGCGGCTCAACTCTACCGCTATGTGCGAAACTACGGCACACTGACCCACACCATCATTGGCGATGCATCCGACCTTTCGGGGCTGGGCACGCATCTTGGCGATGATATTTACGAATGCGAACTGCGCTATCTGGCGGCTCAGGAATGGGCGCGTACTGCCGATGACGTTCTGTGGCGCCGATCCAAACTCGGCCTGCATCTGTCAAAGGACACCCAGACCGCCATTGCGCAATGGTTTGCGACTGAAACCAAATCGAATAACGCCGTGAAAACGGGCGAAGGAACAAATGTGAAATGACCCTTACGCTTGAAAACATAACCAAGACCGTGGAAGGGGAAACCCACGTCGACGATGTGTCGATGTCGCTGGAGCCGGGATCATTTAACGTCCTGCTCGGGCGGACACTGGCTGGCAAAACGACGCTTATGCGCATTATGGCCGGTCTTGAACCACCAACCGGCGGACGCATTCTGGTCAATGGCAAGGATGTCACCGGCATGCCGGTTCAGAAACGCAACGTCGCCATGGTCTATCAGCAGTTCATCAACTACCCGTCGATGAGCGTCTATGACAATATCGCATCACCGCTTAAATTGCAGGGCGTTGATGCTGCTGAAATTGAACGCCGTGTGAAATCCACCGCCGAACTGATGCATATCGAACATCTGCTAGACCGACTGCCACAGGAACTTTCGGGTGGTCAGCAGCAGCGCACCGCCATGGCGCGCGCCATGGTCAAGGATTGCACTCTGCTGCTGCTTGATGAACCACTGGTCAACCTTGACTATAAACTGCGCGAAGAACTGCGCGAAGAAATCCCGAACCTTCTGGCGAAACGCGACACAATTGTCGTTTACGCCACCACCGAGCCGATGGAGGCCCTTTTGCTGGGCGGCAAATGCGCGGTGATGCATGAAGGTCGCGTAACCCAGTTCGGCCCGACGACGCAGGTCTATCACAACCCGGCATTTGTCGAGACGGGTCTGATCTTTTCCGATCCGCCGATCAATCTGGTCAAGGCCGAAGTCCGCGATGGCGCACTTTATCTGGCAAGCGGCCATCAGGTCCCGCTGACCGGCCATCTTTCGGTACTCGCGAATGGCCAATACACCATCGGGGTTCGTGCCAATCATTTGTCGGTCGATCAGACCAGTACGGAATGCGTTGCGATGCAGGGTCAGGTTGAACTTGCTGAAATCACTGGCTCCGAGACTTTTGTCCATGTCCATTTCAATGATGTTTCCTGGGTGATCCAGGAAGAAGGTGTGCACAACCCGCGGCTTGGCGAGGCAACCACCTTCTATGTCGATCCCAAACGTCTGTTTGCCTATGACGCCAATGATCGCCTTGTGGCGGCACCGCCCGTTGAAATTCAAAACGGCAAGGCCGCCTGAGGTTGGAGAATTAAAATGGCACGTATCGATCTTAAAAGCCTTGCGCACTCTTATTTCCCAGACCCGAAAGGGGACGAGGGCTACGCCCTTCGCCGCATGGAACATGTTTGGGAAGATGGCGGGGCCTATGCCCTTCTTGGCCCGTCGGGCTGTGGCAAGACCACTTTGCTTAACATCATTTCCGGTCTTCTGACCCCGTCCGAGGGACAGGTCCTTTTTGATGGCAAGGACGTCACCAGACTGGCCCCGGAAGAACGCAATATTGCGCAGGTTTTCCAGTTCCCGGTCATTTACGACACCATGACCGTTTACGAAAACCTTGCCTTCCCGCTGCGCAATCGTGGCGTTGATTCAAAACGGGTTGACGAACGTGTTCGCGAAATTGCCGGAATGCTCGACCTGACCGGCAAGCTAAAGCAAAAAGCACGCGGTCTGGGAGCGGACGAAAAACAGACGATTTCGCTTGGCCGCGGACTGGTTCGCGACGATGTTTCGGCGATCCTGTTTGACGAACCGCTAACCGTGATTGACCCGCATCTGAAATGGGTCCTGCGTCGCAAGCTTAAGGAAATTCACAACAAACTGCGCCCTACCATGGTCTATGTGACCCATGACCAGGTCGAAGCCCTGACTTTCGCCGACAAAGTCGTTGTCATGTACGGTGGCAAGGTCGTGCAGCTTGGAACCCCGCAGGAACTGTTTGAAAATCCGGCCCACACCTTTGTCGGTTACTTCATCGGAAGCCCCGGCATGAACATCATGCCCTGCAATATCGATGCAGGTGCAGCATGGATTGATGGCAAACGCATCGCGCTTTCGGATCGCCACATCGAAGCCGTTGCCAAGGCATCAGGCCCGATTGAACTTGGCATCAGGCCCGAATTCCTGCGCATTGAAACCGGTAACGGTTCCGAAGGCGATAACGGGATCGAGGTCAATATCGTCAAGGTCGAAGACCTTGGCCAATACAAGATCGCGACCACCCGTTTCGGGTCATCCGAAATGAAGGTCAAGGTTAGCGAAGATCAGCAGATCACAGGCCAAAGTGGCATCCTCCGGTTTGCACCGGAATGGACCAAGCTTTATGCCGACAGTCAGTTGGTCGCGTGAGGGGGATGGGGAAATGAACAAGATTACCAACAATAAGGCATGGTTCCTCGTCCTGCCAGTCTTCTTTATCGTCGCCATCAGCGCGATCATTCCTTTGATGACGGTCGTGAACTATTCGGTTCAGGATATTTTTGATCCGCAAACCCGTTTCTTTGTCGGTGCCGACTGGTTCCGTCAGGTCCTTGAAGACAGCCGTCTGCATGATGCCCTGATCCGCCAGATCATTTATACCGGCAGCGTGCTGTTCATCGAAATTCCGCTGGGTATTGGCATTGCGTTAACCCTACCACGCAAAGGCTGGGGTGTTTCGGCCTGCATGGTTCTTCTGGCTTTGCCATTACTTATTCCATGGAACGTGGTTGGCACCATCTGGCAGATTTTTGGCCGTGCCGATATCGGTCTTGGTGGTTATGCGCTTAACATGATTGGCATGGACTACAACTACAGCCAGAACCCGATGGATGCGTGGGTGACCGTCCTTGTGATGGATATCTGGCACTGGACCAGCCTGATTGTTCTGCTGTGCTATGCCGGTCTTCGGTCGATCCCGGATGCCTATTATCAGGCCGCCAAGATTGACGGTGCATCGAACTGGGCCGTATTCCGGTTTATCCAGCTTCCGAAAATGCAGTCGGTCCTCGTGATCGGTGTCCTGCTGCGCTTCATGGACAGCTTCATGATCTATACCGAACCCTTCGTGCTTACGGGCGGCGGGCCCGGTACGGCCACCACATTCCTCAGCCAGTTTCTGGTCACGATTGCAGTGGGTCAGTTCGACCTTGGTCCGGCTGCGGCATTCTCGCTGATCTACTTCCTGATCATTCTGCTGGTTTGCTGGGTTTTCTATACCGTCGTAATGAACGCCGGAAAGCGGGAGGAACAATAAAATGCGGTTCCAGAAACGTCATATCGCACTTCTTCTTTATATCGTGTTCCTGTTGCTGCCGATTTATTGGCTGTTCAACATGTCGATCAAGACCAATTCGGAAATCCTGGGCGCAATGACCCTGTTCCCGGATAATCCGACACTGGCAAACTATGCAACCATCCTGACCGATCCGGCATGGTATTCGGGCTATATCAACTCAATGATCTATGTCGGGATCAACGTCGTGATCTCGCTTCTGGTTGCTCTGCCCGCGGCATATGCTTTTTCCCGCTATAACTTTACCGGTGATAAGCATCTGTTCTTCTGGCTCCTGACCAACCGCATGGCACCGCCTGCCGTGTTCCTGCTGCCATTTTTCCAGCTTTATTCAAGTGTTGGCCTGTTTGACACCCATATTGCTGTGGCGCTTGCGCACTGCCTGTTCAACGTGCCGCTGGCCGTATGGATCCTTGAAGGTTTCATGTCGGGCATTCCAAAGGAAATCGACGAAACCGCCTATATCGACGGTTATTCCTTCCCGCGCTTCTTCACCACGATCTTCATTCCGCTGATCCGTTCGGGTATCGGTGTGACGGCCTTCTTCTGCTTCATGTTCAGCTGGGTTGAACTGTTGCTGGCCCGCACTCTGACGTCGGTCGATGCCAAACCGATCGTGGCCACCATGACCCGTACCGTTTCGGCATCGGGGCTTGATTGGGGTGTTCTGGCAGCGGCGGGTGTTTTGACAATCGTGCCGGGGGCTTTGGTGATCTGGTTCGTTCGCAACTACATCGCCAAAGGCTTCGCGATGGGCCGCGTGTAATCGGAAAACAGGAAGGAATAAAACAATGACTTGGATGGCCTGGACCCCGATTACCGCCGTGTTCTTTTCCTGCATCATTTTGATGCTGATCGGAATGGGAATATGGCAGGCGGTTTCACCAACCGTTCCGCGCCGTGGCTTCCTGCCGCTGGAAACAACCCGCGGGGATCGCCTTTTCATCAGTTTGCTTGGTGCAGCCTATATCCATCTCGGCTTTATGGCATTTAGCGATGCCGCCATCTGGATCGCATCAATCGTTGCCCTTTTCTGGCTCATCATCGTGATGCGATGGGGCTGAACAATCCGGAACGGTACTGTTTCCTGCAACGGTGCCGTTCCCGTCGTCATTCATCGCGGCGGGTACTGTCTTCCCCCGTCACGGGTGAACCGGATTTTTCCGGAAGTGCAATGGAAGACAACCAGGGAGGAACGACATGATCGTCAAAGCCAAAGGCTCCTCTGCCATTCTTAAAGGCAGTGCAGTTGCGGTCGCACTCGGTCTTGCGGTATTTGCCAATCCGGCAGCAGCAGACCAGTACACCGACGCGGCAAAAAAATGGATCGATAGCGAATTCCAGCCGTCGAGCCTTGATAAAGATGCCCAGATGGCCGAACTTGAATGGTTCATCAAAGCAGCCGAGCCGTTCCGCGGCATGGAAATCAACGTGGTATCCGAAACCATCACCACGCACGAATATGAATCAAAGGTTCTGGCCAAAGCCTTCTCGGAAATCACCGGGATCAAGCTGACCCATGACCTGATCGGTGAAGGTGACGTGATCGAAAAACTGCAGACCCAAATGCAGTCCGGTCGTAACATTTATGACGCCTACATCAATGACTCCGACCTGATCGGTACGCATTCGCGTTACGATGCGGTCGTTCCGCTGACCGACTTCATGGCAGGCGAAGGCAAGGACGTTACCTCGCCGACGCTCGACCTTGAAGACTTCATCGGCCTGTCCTTCACCACCGGTCCGGATGGCAAACTTTACCAGCTTCCCGACCAGCAGTTCGCGAACCTTTACTGGTTCCGCTATGACTGGTTCCAGCGCGAAGACCTGCAGAAGCAGTTCAAGGACAAATACGGCTATGACCTGGGTGTTCCGGTCAACTGGTCGGCATACGAAGACATCGCCGAATTCTTCACCAATGACGTGAAAGAAATCGACGGTAAAAAAGTCTATGGTCACATGGACTACGGCAAAAAAGACCCGTCTCTGGGTTGGCGCTTCACCGACGCATGGCTTTCGATGGCTGGCGCTGGCGACAAGGGCATCCCGAATGGTCTTCCTGTTGATGAATGGGGCATCCGCGTTGAAGGCTGCGCACCTGCAGGCTCCAGCGTCACCCGTGGTGGTGCGGCCAACGGCCCGGCGGCTGTTTACGCTCTGACCAAATACATCGACTGGCTTAAAGCCTATGCTCCGCCAGAAGCAGCCGGCATGACCTTTGGCGAAGCCGGTCCGGTTCCGGCACAGGGCCAGATCGCCCAGCAGATATTCTGGTACACCGCCTTCACCGCCGATATGGCGAAAAAAGGCACCCCGGTCGTGAACGAAGATGGCACGCCGAAATGGCGTATGGCACCTTCGCCGCACGGCCCGTACTGGGAAGAAGGCATGAAGCTTGGTTATCAGGATGTGGGTTCCTGGACCTTGATGAAGTCCACCCCGCCTGAGCGTCGTAAAGCTGCATGGCTTTATGCGCAGTTCGTCACGGCGAAAACCACCTCGCTCAAAAAGACCCTTACCGGTCTGACTCCGATCCGTCAGTCTGACCTTGATACCCAGGCGATGACCGACATCGCACCGAACTGGGGTGGTCTGGTTGAATTCTATCGTTCCCCGGCTCGCGTCCAGTGGTCGCCGACCGGCACCAACGTTCCGGATTACCCGAAACTAGCTCAGCTCTGGTGGCAGAACGTTGCCGAAGCTGTAACCGGCGAACGCACCCCGCAGGAAGCAATGGATAACCTTGCAACCGCGATGGACCGCGTTTTGGAACGTCTGGAACGTGCAGGTATCGGTGGTGAATGCGCACCGAAACTGAACGAGGAACAGGATGCCCAGTACTGGTTCGACCAGCCCGGTGCTCCGAAACCGAAACTTGATAACGAAAAACCGCAGGGTGAGACCGTCAAATACGACGATCTGATCGCGGAATGGAGTGCGGCCCAGAAATAATCCAGGCCTCACAACTGGGGGTGCCGGGGGTGATTTATCATCCCCGGCCGTCCCAACAATTTCTCTAACAACTTATTTGTTCGTACCGATTTCAAAACACGATCCGGCTTTTATGGATCGATAAAAACCGAAGACATCCGGCAAACCGGATGCAAGGTCCCATACAGGGAATGTCTGGCTCATGGCGGGCACGACAGGGAGGAAACAGTGAATACCGCGATTAAAAAACGTCGCGCTGGCCTTGGCATTCAAGGTCGGCTCATGGCTTCTTTTGCCCTGATTCTGGTGCTGGCCGGTATTTCATCGGTGGTTTCCTGGATCTCGTTTGGCAACAGTCGGGCGCTTGTCGCCGACATAACTAATGATAGCCTACCCTCGATCATCCGGCAGATGGAACTTGCCATGGATGGTGTCGGACTGGCGGCTCAGGCACCGGCACTGGCAACATCGCGCAATGCCGATGAACTGGCTGAAACAGAGGCACGCCTTGATGCCCTGATAGGCGATGCCCGCACCCGGCTTGGCGAAATTGCAGCGACCAATCCGGAACCTTTGATGTTGCCGGTTGCTCCGACCAATTCCGAAACGAACGCAAATGCGGGTGACGCAGAAACACCGGATCAGGTACCGAACCAGACCGTGGAACCGGAACAAACCGTTGCTGTCGACGCAATTGAAACCCTGACCGCACAGCTTGACGATATTGTTGCACGCCGCAACACACTGCATGAATTGACCATGCAGCGGCTTGAACTTGAAAAGCAGCGCGGTGATCTGACCCTTGATATGGTCTTTGCCTATAGCGATCTTTCAGAATTCATCAATCCGCTGGTCGAGGTTGTTGATATCGATGTCTCGCGCGGTATATCGCGTGTTGTAGATGGCAATAGCGATACGGTGGCTGAGCTGGAAGAAGCCATCAGATTTTCCCAACTGATTTCCGAAATCCGCGCCAACATGAATCTTGCATTTGGCATGTTGACCGCCGCCATCGCCGTGCCAGAAGGCGATGCCATGGACGAGGTCCGCAATCAATGGAGTTGGGCGGAACTTCGCATTTCAGACGCGCTGGAAAAATTGCCCAATAACAATGATGGCACTCAGATAAAAAAACTGGCCGAGGCATTGCTGGTTTATGGCGCAGGTAAAGACAGCGTTTTTGATCTTCGCGAAACCGAATGGGACAATCAGTACAAGACAGAACAAACTCTTGATGCGACCCTGACCAGCGCCGAAGCACTGAGTACATCCATCACACAACTCGTTGACGCCAAACGTCTTGAGGTTGACGACAGTGCAGCCAATGCGCTGACACAGGTGGTCCGTGATCAGCAGCTAATTGCCCTGATTGGTGTTACGGTGCTGGTGATCTCGCTTCTGATCCTGATTTTCTATGTCCGTGGCAACCTGATCAAACGTCTGCTGCGTGTGATTGACGGTATGCGCCGCGTCGCAAATGGTGATCTTTCGACCGAGGTTCGCGATGCCGGTCACGATGAAATCGGTCGCATGGCAGAAATTCTGGGACAGTTCCGCGAAACCAGTCTTGCCGCCCGGCGGGCCGAGGAAAATGTCACCCACGAACGCGAGATTGCCGAAACCGAACGCCGCCGCGCCATGCTGGAACTGGCCGACGCGTTCGAAGCATCGGTAATGCAGGTTGCAAAGGATGTCTCACGCGAGGCCGAAAACATCCAGATAACCTCCAATCAGGTGCGCGAACAGGCCGAAGTCGCATCCAGTAACGCCACAGGCGTTGCCGGTGCGTCCGAGGAAATATCGATCAATATGGCATCTGTTTCCGATGCGGCTAAGTCGCTGTCTGAGCGAGTCCGTGATACAGGCCTTCGCGCCCAGCAATCCGTGAATGCCGCCACCAACGCGGTCGATGCCGCCCGCCAGACCAGCGAAACCATGCACGAACTTGAAACCGGTGCCCAGGAAATCGGCGAAATCCTTAACCTTATTCAGGATATCGCCGCCCAGACCAACCTTCTGGCTCTGAATGCAACAATCGAGGCTGCCCGTGCAGGCGACGCAGGCAAAGGCTTTGCCGTCGTCGCGCAAGAGGTCAAAAACCTTGCCAATCAGACCGGCACGGCAACCGACCGGATTGCCCAGCGCATCACTGGGATCCAGACAACAACCGGTATCGCGGTGCAGGCCATTACCACCATCCGCGACAGCATCACCGGCATTCACGAAACGGTCGGCGAAATGTCGGCAGCAGTTGACGAACAACAGGAATTCGTCGCCGAAATCGCCAGCAACGTCGAACAATCCGCCACCGCGGCCAGTGAAATGAACGCAACAATTGCACAGGTCAGCACAGCAGCAGATGACAATCTAAAGGCCGTCGATGGCCTGCGACAGGCAACAGATCGTCTGCGCCATCAATCCGACGATCTCGGAAAGCGCGTGCGCGATTTCCTTGACTCCATCCGGTCCGAGCAAGCAACGACAACCCGCCAGCAAAACAACAAAACCATAGATGAAGCCTCCCTCCCGTGAGAGCACTTGTCTGGGGCCCGATAAGGATGCCCTTCCCCCGAACGTCACAGTCGGGTCCCGGATTTTTCACCCGGTTTCGTTGGCTGGCAAAAAGCGATACACAGGAAACAGCATGAAAAATCCAATCGCACATATCCTGAAATCCTCGACCGTGACGGCAGGCATCACGCTTTGCCTGATGGCGACGGCAACCGCCGCATCCCCGCTTGATGAAGGGATAAATTCGTATCGTCACGGCAATTTCGAAGCTTCGGCCAAAACATTTGCGCCGCTTGCCGAACAGGGCAACGCCACCGCGCAGTACCTTCTGGCCTGTCAGATGATTAACGGGGTTGGCGTCAATGCCGATGAAAAACGTGGCTGGGAGTTGATGAAAGCATCAGCCGACAATCACAATCCGGATGCCAGCATGGTCATCGCCCGAAGACTGGAAGCAACCGGTGCGAAAACCGACAATATCAGACTGCTTTATCAACAGGCTGCAGATCAGAACCAGACACAGGCAATGCTGTGGCTTGCCCTTGATGCAATGGATCAGGGCAAGCCTAATCAGGCAAAACAGCATCTGAGTACTGCATGGGAAACTGGCGATCCGCGGGCGGCAACCTTGCTTGCCAATCGGTTTGCAGACAGTGACACCGCCCGTTATCAATATCTGCGTCAAGCCGCCGAACGTGGTGAAATGCGTGCAGCGGCCTATCTTGCTGAAGAAGCCCGCATCCTTGGTGACCCCGTCGAAGCTATTGGTTGGTGCGCCATCGCGACAGGCCTTCCAGGCCATGATCAGCATGCGGACTGGAAATCGATTGGCGATGCCGTAGAAAAAAACTGCAGTCAGTATGACAAGGATCTCTCCTCAGCTGACCGCGCCACAAACCGCGAAAAGGTCGATCAGTTCCTTGCAAAATTCTTTGACGGCTACAAACCCTGGAAGCCATGGCGACCCTGCGCCGTGAACTAGCCAAATGAAAAAATCCCCGATCTTGCTGATAGGGGATTTTAACTTGCAGGCCACATTAATTAATCTGGATCGTCGGCTTTGACCGCCTCGACAAGAAGCGTACTTCCTTCAATCCCGCAGACACGGACTTTCTGACCTTCAACAAATTCCTCATCCGACTTCAGGACCCAGCTTGATCCATAGACGTTTTGACGAACGCGGCCATTGGTCGTCTTTTCAGTCAGAACAGTCGTTTTTCCGACCAGCGATGACCGCGTGCTGCTGACATCTTCCTCTTGCGCCTCCGAACGCGCGGGGCGAAAGAACCGCCGACCGATTACAAATGACAGCACACTGAACACGCCAAATGCGATCAGTTGTAGTTCCACCGAGACATCGGGAACCAACAGAACAACAAAACCCGCTGCTGTTGCCGCAACTGACAACCACAGGAAAATGATCCCCGGCAGCAACATTTCAAGCACCAGCATAAGGCAGGCCAGAATCCACCAATGCCAGAACTCGATGCCCAGTTCAGAAAATAAATTCATTTTGGCAATCTCGAGATCGTTTTAGCTTTTGTCTGTCTGAGAAATCGTTTTGATCAATTCGGTCACACCGCCAATCGATCCAACAACACCAGACGCATCCAGCGGCATGAAGACAAGTTTGCTGTTAGGGCTTGATGCGATCTGGCCAAGCGATTCAACATATTTCTGGGCAACAAAATAGTTGATTGCCTGAACATCGCCTTCGCGGATGGCCTTGGAAACCGTTTCGGTTGCTTTGGCTTCTGCCTCGGCGGTGCGTTCGCGTGCCCGCGCATCAAGCTCGGCAGCGGCCATGCGTCCTTCGGCAGCCAGGATCGCCGCAGATTTTTCACCTTCGGCGCGCTTGATGTTAGCTTCTCTCTCACCATCGGCCTCAAGGATCAGCGCGCGCTTCTCGCGCTCGGCCTTCATCTGACGGTTCATCGCTTCCGTAAGATCCTCGGGCGGCTGTACATCCTTGATTTCAACCCGGGTGATCTTAACCCCCCAATCACTGGTCGCTTCATCAAGAACAGCCAGAAGCAGCAGGCTGATTTTCTCCCGATTTGACAGCATTTCATCAAGTTCCATGGAACCAAGAACACTGCGCAAATTGGTCATGGCCAAATTCTGTACGGCATAATCAAGGCGCTCGACCTTATAGGCGGCATCTTTGGTATTGGTTACCCGGATAAAGACCACACCGTCGACCACAACGGATGCGTTATCGCGCGAAATCACTTCCTGGCTGGGGATATCAAGCACACGTTCCATAAGGCTCATGCGCTGTCCGACACGATCAAAAACCGGGATCAGGATATGCATTCCAGGATCAAGTGTCCGCAAATACCGACCAAGCCGTTCGACGGTAATTTCGTAACCCTGCGGCACGATCTTGACGCTCAAAAACGTCAGCACAACAGCCAGAAAGACAAAAGCGACAGAAAATATTGCAAAGGTCGAATGCATGATAAGCCCTAATTATTTAAGCTGGACGCCGAATAAACGGCATCAACAAGGTCCGTTTTATTCAAAACCTCAGCGAAACGATACGTTTAAAACAAAACAGATTTAATCATAGGGATAATATGCATTTGCTATGCAAGAAAATTGTGTGAATGCCTTATCGTAAAACCACCAGATACTTGAAGTACACGTCGAAACTCAAAGACGCTTTTCGTCGATATATCCCGACAGCATTTCATCAAGCGCACTGAGATCTTCGGGTGCGTTGACATTGACAAACGGAGCCATGTCGCCAGACCGCACCGGAAACGCCACATTAGCGGCCCCCATGGCACGCAGGGCCCCGCCAACGCGGCGGTCTTCATCGCGAAGTTGGTTGCCAATGATACCAGCCCCGGCGCGATGCCAGATAGCAGACAGGTAGTGATCCCGTCCGGCATGGCTGGCAAAGGCTGCTTTTTTACCGCCCTCTGTCGCCGCCTTAAGCAATTGGACGACCATATCATCGGGTACAATCGGGCAATCGACGGGAAAGGAAACCAGCCAGTCGACACCATCGGGCAAGCTCAATAGTCCGCCCAGAATCCCGCCCAACGGCCCCAGCCCCGGTTGGGGACTGTCTGGAACGACCGGCAGATTGAATTCAGCAAAAAATGCCCCGCCTTCGTTGCTGGAAATCATCAGGTGATTGCATTGCGCGGATGCCGCGCTGATCGCATGCGCAATCAAGGGTTTGCCTGCCAGTTCACGAAACGGCTTGTTTCCACCCATACGCCGCCCCTCGCCCCCGGCAAGAATCAATCCGGCGACTTTGGGATGATCGGACAGGCTGTTTGCATTGGCTGACATCGGCAGGATAACGTCCGTTTATTTTGATCACGATGGCATGGCAGCATTGCTGGGCAGGCATTTGCCAGTGGGGCATTTTGCCCCTATATCAGGGTCGAAGACAATGACAGCGTGCTGTCACGTGATCGGACGACCGAATACGCTTGATGATGACGACCGGGGACGGCCCCTTTGAACAAGGAGGCCGTTATGGCTTGGGTTGCATTACTTTTGGCCGGAATTCTGGAAGTTTGCTGGGCTGCGGGCCTTAAATATTCCAACGGTTTTACCAATCCTCTTCCGACAATTTTCACCCTGACGACCATGGCCGGAAGTTTCTGGCTGTTGACCTTTGCCATGCGTAGCATCCCGCTTGGCACCGCCTATGCGATCTGGACCGGTATCGGTGCGGTTGGCGCGGTGATATTTGGCGTGGTAGCACTTGGTGAAATGCTGAGTGTCGCAAGGATATTGTCCATTTCCCTGATCCTTGCCGGAATTGTCGGACTAAAGCTTTTCAGTCCGGCATGATCACTATCAAATGGAAACGGGCGGCCCCAAAACCGCCCGTTTCCCTGATTTTATTTGAATGAGGATAATCACACGCCGGCAGGAATGCCGCTACGCTCTACTTTACGCGGAGACGTCAGCTCTTTCCATTTCGAAAGCGCCTTGTTCACTGCTGGATAAGCATCCCGCCGCACGAATTCACCATCGCCGCATTTGCCAATCACGACGCCTTCTTCAGCTGCAATCCGGCCGCGGCTGATGGTGTAGCGTGGCAGACCGGTGACTTCATGGCCTTCGAACACGTTGTAATCAATTGCCGATTGCTGATGTTCGGCGGTGATGGTTTTCGATGCCTTCGGGTCCCAGACCACAAGGTCCGCATCCGCCCCGACAAGAATCGCGCCCTTGCGCGGATAGACGTTCAGGATTTTGGCGATATTGGTCGAGGTCACGGCAACGAATTCGTTCATCGTCAAACGACCGGTATTGACCCCATAGGTCCACAGCAACGGCATGCGGTCTTCAAGACCGCCGGTGCCGTTCGGGATTTTGGTAAAATCACCAACTCCCATGCGTTTCTGCTTTGTCGTGAAAGCACAATGGTCGGTCGCAACAACCTGCAAGCTGCCCGATGCCAGACCGTTCCAAAGACCGTCCTGATGCAGTTTGCTGCGGAAAGGTGGCGACATGACGCGACGGGCCGCGTGATCCCAGTCCGCGTTGGCATATTCACTTTCATCCAGAATCAGATGCTGAATCAGCGGCTCACCAAACACGCGCTTGCCATTGGCACGCGCACGGCGGATGGCTTCGTGCGCCGGTTCGCAGGACACATGCACGATATAAAGCGGCACATTGGCCATATCTGCAATCATGATCGCGCGGTTACACGCCTCGCCCTCGACATCGACAGGCCGGGAATAGGCGTGCGCTTCGGGCCCGTTATTACCAGCATCAAGCAGACGTTGCTGAAGTGTCGCGACCACATCGCCGTTTTCGGCATGAACCAGCGGCATCGCGCCGAGTTCCGAACAGCGAGAGAAGGATGCAAACATTTCATCATCATCTACCATCAAGGCCCCCTTATAGGCCATGAAATGCTTGAAGGTGTTGATGCCCTTTTCCTCGACAACGATTTTCATCTCGTCAAAGACCTGCTCTCCCCACCATGTGAT
Source organism: Thalassospira xiamenensis M-5 = DSM 17429 (assembly GCF_000300235.2). Lineage (NCBI taxonomy): Bacteria > Pseudomonadati > Pseudomonadota > Alphaproteobacteria > Rhodospirillales > Thalassospiraceae > Thalassospira > Thalassospira xiamenensis. The sequence goes on from NZ_CP004388.1 coordinate 2,906,356, forward strand.
CGCCATGTGGAAAGAATAATCGCAAACCGCCTTGGTCGATTTGTTATCCCACGCCTGAAGCGCTTCAAGCAGCGACTGATTGGGGGCAGGCAGGCAGAAATCGACAACCATCGTTGTGCCACCTGCAACGGCAGCCTTGGTGCCGCTTTCAAAATCGTCTTCGGAATAGGTGCCCATAAAAGGCATTTCAAGATGGGTGTGCGGGTCAATCCCACCGGGCATGACATAGCAGCCGTCGGCATCAACAACCTTGTCCCCGGTCAGGTTCTGACCGATCGCGGCAATCTTGCCATCTTCAATCAGGATATCGGATTTATATGTCAGATCGGCGGTAACGATTGTTCCGCCACGAATAACCATGGACATGGGTGGCTCCTTGTCTGTCAGTCTATCGTAAGGCCCGGAAAGTTGCGGGAAAGCCCCGGCATCCCTGCCCGTTTTCAGTTTCGTAAGATGGCTTGTCACCCGGCAGGTCAGTTACACCTGCCGAGTGACAGGATCGGATCGTTACATCGACGCCTTGTCGGTAACGACGTGGCTCCACGCACCCTCCGGCTTTTTGGTGATAACCGGGTCGGAACCGCCCGACAGAAGGCTATCAACGGTGCGCTGATAGGCCGCTTCGTCAAGCTTTCCGTCGTCATCCAGCAGCTTGGCAATTTCCTGCATCATGCGGATCTGATGCTTTTCTGTCTGGGCACCGGTTGCGTCGTTATCCAGAACGATCATTGCGGCGTCTTCCGGGTTTTCCTTTGCCCACTGCCAGCCCTTCATGCTCGCAGCAACGAAGCGGCCCATCTTCTCGACAAATGCCTCGTCCTTCAGATTGTCTTCAAGAACATAAAGGCCGTCTTCAAGCGTCGCGACACCCTGATCTTCGTATTTGAAGACGTTCAACTGATCTTCGGTGATACCGGCATCAATGACCTGCCAGTATTCGTTATAGGTCATTGTTGAAATGCAATCGGCCTGCTTTTGCAACAGCGGATCAACGTTAAAGCCCTGTTTCAGAACCGTAACACCCTTTTCGCTGCCATCGGTCGGAATGCCAAGCTTCGACATCCAGCTCAGGAACGGATATTCGTTGCCAAAGAACCAGACGCCAAGCGTACGACCCGGGAAATCATCCGGGCTTTCAACACCGGTCTCCTTAAGGCAGGTGAGCATCATGCCTGACTTGGCAAAGGGCTGCGCAATGTTGACCAATGCAACACCCTTTTCTCGCGACGCCAGTGCGGATGGCATCCAGTCGACGATCACATCGGCACCACCACCGGCAATAACCTGTGGCGGGGCAATGTCCGGGCCGCCCGGATTGATCGTGACGTCAAGACCGGCTTCTTCATAGAACCCCTTGTCCTGCGCCACATAGTAACCGGCGAACTGTGCCTGGGTTACCCATTTAAGCTGCAGGGTGACTTCGTCCGCTGCCATCGCCGAAAACGATGCCATACCGACACTTAACCCTAACGCAGTCGCAAATATTTTCTTCATTCGTCGATGTCTCCTCAGGTTATTGTCAAGTCCTCCCGACGGGCCGTCTTTTGATGCCTTTAATGGCGACGTACCCGAAATGACGGATGCCATGACGTCGCCTTTCTTTCGACGTAGGCCACAGCTCCGTAAAAGGCGGTCCCCGCCAGGGCCGCCAATGCAATTTCCGCCCAGACCATATCGACATTCATCCGCCCGACTTCTGTCGATATCCGGAATCCCATGCCCACAATCGGGGTGCCGAAAAATTCGGCAACGATGGCGCCAATCAGCGCCAGCGTGGAGTTGATTTTAAGTGCATTAAAGACAAACGGCATTGCGGCCGGTAGCCGCAACCGAAACAGGGTCGACCAGTAACCCGACGCATAAGTCGCCATCAGGTCCTTCTCAAGCGCGCCTGCAGCATTCAACCCGGTCACAGTATTCACCAGCATCGGGAAAAACGTCATGATCACGATCACTGCCGCCTTGGATTGCCAGTCAAACCCGAACCACATCACCATGATCGGTGCCACACCGATGATCGGCAGGGCAGACACCATATTGCCCAGCGGCAAAAGCCCCCGTTTCAGGAACGGCACCCGATCCACCGCAATCGCCACGATAAAGGCACTGCCGCAACCGATCACATAGCCGCTGATCACGGCCTTGATGAAAGTCTGATGGAAATCGGCAACCAGAATGTCGGTCGAATTGACAAAGCGAACGCCAATGGCACTTGGCGCAGGCAGCAAAACCTGCGGCACACCAAAACCGGCCACGATCACTTCCCAAAGGAACAGCAACCAGAAACCAAACGCGATTGGCACCAGAATATTCGCCGATTGCTGTTTGGCAGTTTCAACGCTGCGATAGCGCGCAACAACATCAATCCCCCGCCAGACAAACGCCCAAAGCGACAGGATAAACAACCAGAACCCGGTTCCAGCATGACCGGCAATACCATAATCATAAAGTGCTTCAATCGCCTGCCAGCAGCCAAACACCGCCACCGCAAGGATGATCGCCGCATACTGAATGTGCCCCACACCAAGCCACGTAAATGCAGCACCGGCAATCACACATAGTGCCATCGCCACCGCAATACCGGGAATGTCGCTGACAAAGGCGATCTGTTTGCCGCTTTCCGGATCAACCCCGCTCAGCGGAAAGATCAAAGCCAGCAAAGCCGCGATTGCCGCAACCAGACAGAATTTATCAAGTTTCACGTCGGTCATCTGCGTACTCCCATCCGGGCAAGAACGCGACGTTCACACCAGCCGACCAACACCACCATAATCGCGGCAACGAAGGCCGCCGTCAGTAATGCCGACCAGATCTGGATCGTCTGCCCGTAGTAGGACCCGGCCAAAAGGCGTGCGCCCAGCCCTGCCTGTGCCCCCGTCGGCAATTCACCGACAATTGCCCCCACCAGACTGATCGCAATCGCGACCTTCAGGCTGGCAAACAGATAGGGCATCGCCGATGGCAATCGCAACGCCCAGAAGGTCTGCCATTTCGAGGCATTATAGGTACGCATCAGATCAAGCTGGATCACCTGCGGCGACCGCAGCCCTTTGACCATGCTGATCGTCACCGGGAAGAAACACAGATAGGTCGAAATAATCGCCTTTGGCACCAGTCCCTTAAGGCCAATCGCACCCAGCACAACGACAATCATCGGTGCGATGGCAAGGATCGGAATGGTCTGGGATGAAATCACCCACGGCATCAGACTTTTTTCAAGTGTGATCACATGAACAATTCCGACCGCCAGCAGAATGCCAAGTGCGGTTCCGATCACAAACCCCAGCAGAGTCGATGAAAGCGTCACCCAGGTATGGTAAACCAGCGACCGTTTCGACGTGATCGCAGTCGCAAAAATGGTTTTATACATTTCCTGCGCGACCTGATGCGGGGCCGGAAGGATCGGTCGTTCCTGCGCCAGAGTATCTTCGATCAAACGCGTCGTTGTCCAGGTTTCCCCGGCACGGTTATAGCGGTCAATCTGGGTCGGCGCGTTCATGAACACCGCCCCGATATACCAGATGACAAACAGCGCAATCAGCACCACCGTCACCGGACCAGCCTGCCCGGACATCAAACGCGACCACAGCGATTCTCCGCCAATCGCGCCATTCATCGTTGCGGCATTACTCGTCATAGCTATGCCCCGCCCGCAGCCCTTCGCGCACACGATGGGCGACTTCCAAGAATTCTGGCGTTTCGCGGATGTCAAGGCCGCGATCCTTCGGGAAATCGGTTTTGATCACATCAATGATCCGGCCCGGCCTTGGCGACATCACAACGATCTTGGTCGACAGGTAGACCGCCTCGGGGATCGAATGGGTGACAAAGGCCACCGTCTTGTTGGTCCGCGCCCACAATTTCAGAAGCTGTTCGTTCAGATGATCGCGCACAATCTCATCCAACGCCCCGAACGGCTCATCCATCAGAAGCAGATCGGCATCGAAACTTAGAGCACGCGCAATTGATGCACGTTGCTGCATCCCGCCCGAAAGCTGCCACGGGAATTTCTTTTCAAACCCGTTCAGTTCAACAAGTTTAAGTGCCTCGTGCCCCCGCTTGATGCGTTCTTCGCGGGGAATTTCCATAATTTCCAGCGGCAGGGTCACGTTGCGTTCAATCGAGCGCCACGGCAGCAATGCCGGCGCCTGAAACACATAGCCATAGGCACGATTTTCACGCGCTTCCTGAGGTGAAACACCGTTGATCGAAATATCTCCACCCGTGGCTTTTTCCAAATCGGCAATCACACGTAACAGCGTGGTCTTGCCACAGCCCGACGGGCCAATAAAGGAAACGAACTCGCCGCGTTCGATTTTCAGATCAACATCAGACAGGGCATAGACCGGCCCGTCAGCGGTTTGAAAGGTCAACGACAGTTTTTGAATATCAACAACTGCGTCCGTGGATGCGGGCATTTGCGCCACATTATTGACGACTGCTTTTAACGCCATGGGGTATCCCCTGATCGAATGTCTCTCTAAAGCCTCCCTCAGGGTCGTTGCCCTGAACCTTGCCGACTTGTCTTTTGCCCGGTCATTTGGCGCCGGAATATAAAATGTCGGTCAAAGCAAAACGGCGAGCGGGACACATGCTCCGTTCGCCGTTAAATCTCAGTTGCCGTCGGTCAGGCGGGTATAGGTCGAAGGCCGACGGTCGCGGAAAAACTGCCATGTGTTCCGCACTTCACGTACCATGGACATATCCATGTCATGCACGATCAGTTCGTCCTGATCGCGCGATGCTTCCTTTTCAATCACGCCACGTGGATTGACAAAATAGCTCTGGCCGTAAAACTCGCCAATGTTCCACGGCATTTCCCAGCCAACCCGGTTGATCGCCCCGATATAACATCCGTTGGCAACTGCCGATGCGGGTTGTTCCAGCTTCCACAGATGTTCCGAAAGCCCGGCCACGGTTGCCGACGGATTAACGATATATTCCGCACCATTTAACGCCAGCGCACGCCAGCCTTCCGGGAAGTGTCGGTCATAGCAGATATAAACGCCAAGCTTGCAATATTGGGTATCAAACACCGGCCAGTCCGAAACGCCGGGCTTGAAGAAAAACTTCTCCCAGAAACCGGCAACCTGCGGAATATGGGTTTTGCGATATTTGCCAAGATAGGTCCCGTCGGCATCAATCACGGCGGCGGTGTTGTAATACACACCGGTAATTTCCTGCTCGTAGATCGGAACGACGATGACCATTTTATGCTTTTTGGCCAGTTCGCACATCAACTGCGTGGTCGGGCCATTCGGGATTTCTTCGGCCGCGGCGTACCATTTCGCATCCTGGCTCGGACAGAAATAGGGTTGTGTGAAAACTTCCTGAAAACACAAAATCTGCACGCCCTGCCGCCCTGCCTCTTCGATATAGGGCAGATGCGCGTCGATCATGGCCTGACGAATTTCGTCTGGCGACTGTTCGGTTGAACCCTTAAGGCTCATCTGAATCAGTCCGCCTCTCAGCATAGACATCCGAGATACCTCCTTGATCTGATATGTGCCATATGCCGGCTTTTGCCGATCTTGTGGCTTGGTCCGGTTTGCGTCCCCAATTCCCATGATGGGACGCAAACCGGAAAATCGTGAAACGTAACGTCTCCTTCGGGCTTTCGCCCTCCCTGTCCGCAGCGGAACAGGGGAAAAAATCCCTAGTCGATTTCTTTCAGCACATCGCGCAGCGTGCCAAACAGCTGATCGATATGTGATTTTTCAATGATCAGCGGCGGCGAAAGCGCAATGATATCGCCCGTCGTGCGGATCAGAATGCCCTTCTCGAACGCCTTCAGGAACGCGCTGAAGGCGCGCTTGGTCGGGAAACCTTCGATCCCTTCAAGCTCGATCGCGCCGATCAGGCCAAGGTTACGAATATCCTTGACCTTCGGCAGATCAATCAGGCTGTGAACCGCATCTTCCCAATATTGACCAAGTTCCTGCCCTCTGGTGTAAAGGCCGTCCTCTTCATAGGTCTCAAGCGTCGCAAGGCCCGCCGCACAGGCAACCGGATTGCCCGAATAGGTGTAACCATGGAACAGCTCGATCATGTTTTCCGGGCCGGACATAAAGGTATCATGGATGTCGTCGGTCGCGAAAACAGCACCCATCGGGATTGTCCCGTTGGTAAGCCCCTTTGCCGTTGTCACCAGATCCGGCTGAACGCCGAAATAGTCAACGGCAAACGGTGCGCCAAGACGACCAAAACCGGTAATGACTTCATCAAAGATAAGAAGAATACCATGCTTGGTGCAAATCTCGCGCAGGCGTTCCAGATAGCCTTTTGGCGGGATCAGAACACCGGTCGACCCAGCAACCGGTTCGACAATCACAGCAGCGATGGTCGACGGATCATGAAGCGCGCAAATACGTTCCAGATCATCGGCCAGAAACGCACCATGTTCCGGCTGGCCGCGGGTAACGCCGTTTTCGTCAGGCAGATAGGTGTGACGGATATGGTCAACCCCGCCCAGCATCTGGCCAAAGGTCTTGCGGTTGCCCGAAATACCACCAACCGAAATACCGCCAAAGTTAACACCGTGATAGCCGCGTTCACGACCTATCAAACGGGTCCGCTGCCCATCCCCGCGTGCCCGGTGATAGGCAATCGCGATTTTAAGCGCGGTTTCAACCGATTCAGAACCGGAATTGGTATAAAAAACATGGTTCAAATCGCCCGGCATAAGCTGCGCCAGACGGCTAGCAAGCTCGAACGCCTTGGGATGGCCCATCTGGAATGCCGGGGCATAGTCCAGCTCGTCCATCTGTGCCTTGACCGCCTCGACGATCTTGGGACGCTTGTGACCTGCGTTGCAGCACCAAAGCCCGGCAGTACCGTCCAGAATCTGGCGGTTGTCATCGGTCTGGTAATACATGCCTTCAGCACTGACAAGCATGCGTGGGGCCTGCTTGAACTGACGGTTTGCCGTAAACGGCATCCAGAATGCCGAAAGATCGTTCGGCCGGCTGATTTTCGTGGTGGCTGTCATAAAAAGGTCTCCCGTACCTTTCTTGTGCTTCCCTGACATCGTTCTGACGGACAGAATCCGTGACCAAACCAATGTCCGACTTTATTTAATATCCATCACACCCCGGATGCGTGATATGTCGCACACAGGACGATCAGAACTGCACCGCATGGCGGCACAGGAAAAAATCGTTAGCACGGGAATCTCCCATGCACTAGCGCTTTAAAGTCACCGGGAACTGGTTTCGAATTTTCGACTGCCAAATGCCATTTCAGCGACCCTGATTTTTGTTTACGGCACCGAATTTCTGTTTATCTTTCACCGGAGTTGTTCAAAATTCTGGACATAATCTGGTTGGTTCGGCGCGTATTTTAAACTTGCTTTTTAGTATCTAAAGTAGAGATTATTTTAACCTGACCAAACGGTCAAGATAAATGACGCAATTTCGGGGAACGTCGATGAGTGCAGTCAAATCCGGGCAAAACGGCGCACATAAAGCCGCCATTCGCCAGGAAAACGAAGAGCAAATTCTTGCCGCTGCCGAGCTGGTTTTTGCCGATTACGGCTTCAAGGGCGCAACCACCGCGCGGATTGCCGAAATTGCCAAGGTGCCCAAGGCCAATGTGCATTACTATTTCAGCACCAAGGAAGCCCTTTACCGCCGGATCATGGAAGACATTTGCGATCATTGGCTTGAAGCGGCAATGACATTTGAAAACAGTTCCGACCCGGCCGAAATTCTGCGCGGCTATATCGAAGCCAAGATGGATCTGTCGCGCGCACGTCCGCACGGCTCGCGCGTCTGGGCGCATGAAATCATCCGTGGCGCAAAGTTCTCGTCCGACTACATTTCAACCACGGTCAAAAACTGGCTTGATAGTCGCGTGGTAGTAATCAATCGCTGGATCACAGAAGGCAAGATGGACAAGGTCGAACCATACTCGCTAATGTATATGATCTTTGCCACAACACAGCATTACGCCGACTTTGCCCGTCAGATCGAAATCTTCAACAACGATCAACCGCTATCGGATACCCAATTCGCCGAGGCCAAGGAAAATGTCGTGCGCATCATCCTGAAAGGCGTTGGGCTGTCTTAAAGGCAACCAAGGCAACCACCGCAACAAAGCTGCCTGCCCCAACCCCACACTAATGAATAGTTGAAAAATATACCCATCCCCCAAATCTGAAATCGACAAACACTGATCTATTTTCAACGGGGGCCAGCATGCATTTTCAACGCGTATTCATGTACGCGATCGGATTTGGCATTATGCCTATGCTTATTCTGACGTGCCTGGTCCTGTCCGCAATCACTAATCATGCCCATGCCGCATCTGATACCTGCAAACAGATTGTCGTTGGTGGTGCGGCAGGATGGGAACCGATTTCTTACTTCGACAGCAATGGCCATGCACAAGGCATTTCGATTGATATCCTGCGTCGATACACGCAGGAAAACAATATCAGCCTGAAAGTACATTTTGAAATCCCGTGGAACCGGTCGATCCAGATGCTCGAAGCCGGTGAAATAGATGTGATGGCAGGCGCCTATTCCACGGCCGAACGGGCGATGACTTTCATCTATTCCCTTCCGTATGCATCCGATGATGTCATGGTCTTTCAGCATGTTGACCGACAATTTTCCGTGCAAAACATAGAAAGCCTGATCGGTCACAGCGGTGCCCGTCCCCAAGGCGGAAGCTACGGCGATTTCATTGACCGGTATGCCAATGATCGGCTCGACATGATTTATTCACCAACCGGCAACCGCATATTCGATATCCTGATGAACGGGCGGGTCGATTATGTGTTGCTCGGGCGGTATGACGGCATGGCCAATGTCGCGATTGATGGTATCGAGCAACAGGTAATTGCCATTGAACCACCACTGGCAGTGAATGAAGTTCAATTCATGTTTTCGCGCAGCAGCCCGTGCGTTCCACACATCGCCCGGATCAACGACTTGATCACGGAACTGGACAGAAACGGGCAACTTTCCGAATGGGTAGCCCTTCACCTGCCCAAATCCAACAGCAACTGACAAAAAAAGACCGGCACAAAGGCCGGTCCAGTCTGGAGTATTCAGGGGAGGTTCTCGATATCGCTTAAACCGACTGTGTCATGACCGTTTCATCGGCTTTGGCCAGAACGGCATGCAGCAAAACCTGCCCGCCTGCATCCGACCAATGCTTATGAACTTCTTCAATCTCGTTATGTGAAATGCCATCAACACACGGGATAAAGATCATCGCCGTCGGGGTCACTTGCGCCAGGTAGCACGCATCATGACCGGCACCCGACACGATCTCGCGAGCGGAATATCCGCCGATTTCGACAGCATTGCGGACTGCATCGACACAGGTTCTGTCAAACGGGACCGGGGCGTAATAGAAAATCTGTTCCAACTCGGTTTTCAGGCCGATGTCGGATGCGATTTTCTCCACTCCTTCGCGAAGCGCCTTATCCATATCGGCTAGGACCGCGTCGTCAGGATGTCGGAAATCAACAGTAAAGAACACCTCGCCCGGGATCACGTTGCGTGAATTGGGGTGAATCTGCATCATCCCAACCGTCGCACAGGCCAACGGGGAACGATCCAGACCGATCCTGTTGACCAGATCAACCACACGCGACGCACCCAACAATGCATCCTTGCGGGTTTTCATCGGCGTCGGGCCGGCATGGGCCTCAACACCGGTGAACTTGATTTCGTACCAGCGCTGCCCCTGTGCATCGGTGACAATGCCGATATCCTTGCCTTCATCTTCAAGGATCGGGCCCTGTTCGATATGGGCCTCGAAATACGCGCCCATCGGATGGGCATCAATCGTGGCTTCGTCATCACCAAGATAGCCGATGCGTTTCAATTCCTCGCCCATCGTCTTGCCATCGACATCAGCGCGCGAATGGCCGTAATCAAGATCGAACACCTTCGCAAAAACGCCCGATGCGACCATTGCCGGGGCAAAGCGCGACCCTTCTTCGTTGGTCCAGCAAACGACTTCAAGCGGTGCTTCGGTTTCATATTTGGCTTCATTGAGCGTCCGGATCACTTCAAGTCCCGAAAGCACACCATAAACGCCATCATATTTTCCACCCGTCGGCTGACTATCAAGGTGGCTTCCCATAACGACAGGGGGCAGTTCAGGATTACGACCTTCACGGCGGGCAAAGATATTGCCCATCTTGTCGATACGGATCGTGCATCCCTCGGCCTTGCACCATTTGATGAACAAATCGCGGCTTTCACGATCCAGATCGGTCAGCGCCAATCGGCAAACGCCATCCTTGGCGGTTTTGCCAATCTTTGCCATCTCCATCAGGCTGTCCCAAAGCCGGTCGCCATTGATCGACAGATTACGCACACTTGGTTGAACGGTCATGTAGATATCCTTTTGTCTGTCTTTCGGCTTTGGCGTTATTCGGCTGCCTGTCGCATCGGGTTTAACGGATGTTCCGGCCAGGTCATGTAAGGCTTGTCGGTTTTAACCGGCTCCATGGTGATGCAATCAGGGACCGGACAAATATGATAGCAAAGGTTGCAACCAACACATTCCTCGTCGATGACAACAAACTCACGGTGCCCGTCTTCCTTGACATTCATCGCAATCGCCTGATGCGATGTATCCTCGCATGCAATATGGCAACGGCCGCATTCGATACAATTGTCGGGGTTGATCACCGCCTTGGTATCGAAATTCATGTTAAGCTCGTTCCAGTTCGCGACCTGCGGCACGGCCGCACGCGTGAACTGTTCGACACTGGTGTAACCCTTGTCATCCATCCACTGGCTCATGCCATCGATCAAATCGTCTACAACCCGGAAACCATAGATCATCGCGGCCGTGCAGACCTGCACCGCATTTGATCCCAGCGCCATGAATTCAACGGCGTCTTTCCATGTGGTAATCCCACCGATGCCGGAAATATGCAGATCGCGGGTTTCCGGCGTGCGGGCAATTTCGGCGACCATGTTAAGGGCAATCGGCTTGACAGCCGACCCGCAGTAACCGCCATGCGTCCCCTTGCCATCAACCATCGGCTCGGGAACCATGCTGTCCAGATCGACCGAAATGATCGAGTTAACGGTGTTAATCAGCGACACGGCATCCGCCCCGCCTTTTAACGCGGCCTCCGCCGACCACAGGATATTGGTGATGTTTGGCGTCAGTTTGGTAAAGACCGGAATATCAACCGCATCCTTGACCCAGCGCGTGACCTGTTCGACCATTTCAGGAACCTGCCCGATGGCCGATCCCATGCCGCGTTCGCACATGCCGTGCGGGCAGCCAAGGTTAAGCTCGATCCCATGCACATCGCTTTCGGCGATCTGCTGTGCCAAATCCTTCCATGCCCGTTCTTCAATCGGGGCCATCATCGATCCGATAATCACATGATCGGGATATTCTTTACGGCATTCACGGATTTCCTGAAGGTTGACCGAAAGCGGCCTGTCGGAAATCAGTTCGATATTGTTGATACCAAGCAAACGGCGGTTCTGGTCATGATGCGCGCCATAGCGCGACGATACGTTAACCACCGGCGGGTCAATCCCCAGTGTCTTCCAGACAACGCCGCCCCATCCGGCTTCGAATGCGCGAACAACGTTGTATTTCTTGTCGGTCGGCGGTGCGGAGGCCAGCCAGAACGGGTTCAGTGAATTGATCCCGGCAATTTTGCAGCTTAGATCAGCCATTTTCTCTCTCCCTTTCTGGCTTATGCGGTTTTAAGGAACGCGTCGATGGCAATCGCGGCCTGCTTGCCGTCTTCGACCGATTGAACTGTCAGGTCCTCGCCACTTTTGATGCAATCCCCACCGGCAAAGATGCCAGAGGCGGTTGTCTGGTAATTTTCGTCGACCACGATCTTGCCACCGGCAATTTCCATCCCGGCAAGATCATCTGTTTTGATTTTCTGACCGATGGCCTTCAGAATCTGGTCGGCGCGGATTTCAAATTTCTCGCCGGTGCCGACAAGCTTGCCGTTCTGAAGTTCCGTTTTCTCGAACCCCATGCCGATCAGTTTGCCATTGGCCTTGATCGCCACCGGCTTGGCCCAGTGGCGCACGACCACGCCATTGATCTTGGCCAGTTCCTGTTCATATTCTGTGGCCGACATATGTTCAGCCCCGCGACGATAGACCAATGTGACTTCGTCCGCGCCAAGGCGTTTGGCCTGGATCGCGGCATCAACTGCAGTGTTGCCACCGCCGATCACGATCACATTATTGCCAACCGGCATGTCGGATTTCGGTTCGGTCTGGCGAAGTTGCTCGATAAAGGCAATCGCGTCATCAACACCATCAAATGCCTCTCCCGGCAGGCCAAGTTCGTTAGTCGCGCCAAGCCCGACCCCAACAAACACCGCATCATATCCGTCACGCAAAGCCCCAAGACTGATGTCACGGCCAAGCGCCTTGCCATACTCGATCCGGATGCCGCCAATGCCCAAAAGGAATTCAACCTCGCGCTGGGCGAAATCATTGGTCATTTTGTACGCCGCAAGACCATATTCATTAAGCCCGCCCGGCTTTGCCTTGGCCTCAAACACCGTCACATCATGGCCCAGCATCGCCGCGCGATGCGCGCATGAAAGCCCCGCCGGACCGGCACCGACCACTGCAATCTGTTTACCGGTCAGGGGGGCCCGTTTGAACGGATGGGGCAATTCATCGCGCGCCATCAGGTGATCAACCGCAAAACGCTGCAGACTGCCGATTTCAACCGCGACATCTTCGGACACATTGCGCACACAGGCTTGTTCGCACAGCACTTCTGTCGGACAGGCGCGCGCACAGGTGCCCCCCATGATATTGGCCGACAGGATGGTTTTGGCTGCCCCATCAGGGTTGCCGGTGCTGATTTTGCGGATGAAGCCCGGAATATCGATTGATGTCGGGCATGCCGTAACGCATGGCGCGTCATAGCAATACAGGCAGCGATTGCTTTCGGCCATGGCCTGCAAGGTGGAATAGGCCGGATGCAGATCGGAAAATCCGTCATCGGGATCATTATGGCCGATATGTCCCGAGCCGTGGCTAGCACCTGATTTCGAAACTTGCTTGCCCTGCAAGATGGTCATGTTTTGTCTCCCTGCCAAAAAGGCGTCCTCTCCTGGCGTCAGCGAGAGACAAAACAAGAATGGCATTCTCAAAAAACCAGCCGCCCTTGGAAGCCTAAAAAAGCTCCGGATGGATTTATGGCGTATGCGGACGGGCGGGCCCGACCAACTCTGGGTCTTCAATCAATGACATTCTTGGCGTATCCGTCCGGCTTATTGCCGGACTGTTTCCCAGTATTCGATCTGTCGCGCCTTTTTTGAATTTCGGGTTATTCCCGGTTGATAGCGCGTACAGATGCCTCTCTCTGACCCATACAGCATGTCCAATCCTGATCATTTGGTCAAGATTAAAATTCAACACAGGATTGCAAGATGTGTGAGACATTAAAATCGCGCTTTCCTATGCATCCAAGCGCGCAGGCTTCTTTTCTGTAGTGACCGTTTCCGCGACCGAAATCACCAGTACACAAATCGACATCAAAACAACTGAAATCGCCGATGCAGCAGGCAAATCACTGCCCGTTTCCGCAATTTTGGAGTAGAGCACCAGAGGCAGGATATTTACTTGTGTCCCAACCAGAGCTAACGCCGTACCGTACGCACCAAACGCCACCGCCGATGTAAGACAGAATGCCGAGACAAAACCCGGTACAAGTTGGGGCACCAAAACATCAACATGCGCCCGAAAACCCGACGCCCCCATAGTCTTTGCAGCCTGGATCTGGCTTCGGTCAAAATTTATAAGTGGTGGCAACAAGATCATCACTACCCGCGGTATCAGATAGTATGAGTAGGCAAATCCCAAGCCGATTGGCGAGAAAATAAATCCGCCAACAACAGAAGGCTCAGCCCCGACTTCCGCCAAAAGCATTGTAACAAATCCCGCCCTGCCAAAGGTCAGAATAAATCCATAAGCAATAATCAGCCCGGAAAACGTCAGCGGCAACGAGATCAGAAACATCAAAGCTGAGCGAAACCGTTCTGATTTTTGCGACAGATGCAAAGAGACGAAATAGCCCACGATCAAAGAAAAGAGCGGTGCCGCCAATCCGATCACCAGACTGCCACGCAACCCGGCCCAGAAAACGGGATCGGAGGCGACCCTGCCATAGGCAGAGCCACCATCCGAGAGCGAGTCAGCAACCACGAAAACCAGCGGCAAAATGAAGAACGCACCGAGAAACACCGTTGCCGGTAATGCAAGCCAGAGCAACGTGCTCTTGTGACGTCCAACCATTATCTTCATTCTCCGCTTTTCAGGTCTTTTTATTGCGTTAGATACTCAGTCAATCACCAAGAACGGCCTTGGACCAACCGGTATCAATATCCGCCTTCAGCGCAGTCGCCTTGACGATATCAATCGGGCGAATCTGAGGGGCGTCGGGCATTTTATCAGCCACTTCCGGAGACAGCTTGACACCTGGAACCGACGGACGGACATATCCTTCGGCAAAGGTGGCCTGGCCCTCATCTGTCATGATGTAGTTGAGCCAAAGCTTTGCAGATGAAGGGTTCGGACCGTTTTTAACCATGCTGATCGCATAAGGCGCAGCCGCCGATGCTTCTTTCGGGATGACGACATCTATGTCATCCCCCATGCCGTCCTTGTATTTCGCTTTCAAGCCATCATTTTCATATCCAATCCAGATCGGAATTTCGCCTTTGAGGAACTGCGCATAGGGCGTCGTCCCGACGGTGCGCAGGACATTACCGCTGTCATGCAGACGCGCAAGGTAATCGATACCCGGCTGAATGTTATCCATATCGCCGCCGTTGCCAAATGCCGCACCAAAAACAACAACCTGCCCCTGACCAGTCGAGCGCGGATCAAGATAGACAATCGAATTCTTGTATTCGGATTTCAGAAGATCAGCCCAGCTTTCCGGCGTTTCTTTGACCAGCTTTTTGTTTACCAGAAATGCAATATTGAGCTTGTGAACGGTAAACCATTTTCCGTCTTTCTCACGAAGCTCATCCGGCAGCTTGTCAAAATTGACAGGCTCAAACGGCGCAACAACATCCTTGGCAACCGCATCAAGTGCAGAACCGGCAAAGTAATAGGCAGTATCGGCTTGCGGACGATTGCGCGACTTGTCCAGCGCAACAACAGTCGCAGCCGAGCCTAGATCGTTATAGACCATTTCAACCCCCGGATAGCGGGCCTTGAAATTCTTGAATTGTGATGACCAGTTTGCCCAGGTCGGCCCGGTATCAAATGATACAATAAGACCTTCTTCCTGCGCTTTTTCATAAAGGGCCTGTTCACCATCATAAAGCTCAGGCCCGTCAAAGGCGCTGGCGGTAAACGGCGCAAGAGATAGAGCAGTAACCAGCGCCGCCTTGAACTTGAAATTCATCGAATGTCTCCTTGAGGGGGGATATCGGAATGGACTATGAGCGAAGAATCCGAACCTGGTCCGGAGCAATCGAGACACCCGCAACAGTGCCACGATATCCTGTTTCACCAGTTATGATCTGGTCTCCAAGGGCAATGTCGTATCGACGTACTGCGCCAAGGAACCTGTCCTGAACAAGATCACCTTGGAAATAATTTACGCTATGATGCGTCCCACCCTCTGCGGCGGAGGGCGCACTGATCACCGGCATAACGGCTTCGGGGCGAACAAGCAGCGTCACGGATGCGCCGACTTGCCAATCCTCTGCGTTACAGACGACTTCGCCAAGCTCGGTCAACACCCGGTTGGGGCACAGCACTTTGCCCGGCCACAGATTGGCCTTGCCGACAAAGGCGGCGACTGTTTTATCAACTGGATTGTCGTAAAGATCACGCGGCGCGGCAAGCTGAAGCAAACTGCCTTCATGAATGACGGCGACCCTGTCTGCCATGGACAAGGCTTCTTCCTGATCGTGGGTAACAAGGATCGCAGCGATGTTCGCCGTGCGCTGGATATGGGTAATCAGATCACGCATCTCGCCACGCAAAGAAGCATCAAGCGCTGACAACGGTTCATCAAGCAAAAGCGCCTTTGGCTGATAGACAAGCGCACGTGCAAGCGCAACACGCTGCTGCTGCCCTCCAGAAAGGGTCGCGGGCAGGCGATCACCGGCATGAGCCAGACCGACCTCCTGCAAGGCTTTGCATGCGCACTCAATTCGTTCATCTCGTGCAACACGGCGAAGCTGAAGCGGGTAGGCTATGTTTTCAAGCACCGTCATGTGCGGGAACAGGGCGTAGGACTGAAACACAATACCAAGATCACGATGCCGTGCAGCAACACCTTTCATATCGCGACCGCTGATCTCGATGCGTCCCTGCTGCGGGTCCATAAATCCGGCGAGAAGCTTCAAAAGCGTACTCTTCCCGGAACCGGAGGGACCGATCACCGCCAGCAGTTCTCCGGTTTTGACATCAAAATTGATATCAGTAAGACCGCCTTTGCCATCCGCATAACGATAGGTGACATTTTCAAAACGGATGGTCATGGGCGTGCCTTTTGACGAAAATGTGAGAAATGCGCCCCGGCAGCACTGGCACATGCCGCCATCAAGGCAAGAAAGATCAAAACCACCGTGGCCGCACAAGCCAACCCGGTCGCACCATAAAATGCCTGCAACAGGACAACCGGATAGGTTCGCGAAAGAAAGCCCGCCACAAGGTTGGAAATCTGGAATTCACCAATGGAAATCGCTGTAACCATCATCAGACCGGACAAGAGGCTGTAGCGGAGCGAGGGAATAACGATATCGCGAAAACGCTGCCAGAAACCTGCACCAAGCGTTTCGGCGACCCTTTCCATTCCAGCAATACCAAGCCGATCCATATCCCCAAGGAGGGTTCCCACCAGATATGGCAGCGTCAACACCACATGCGCACAGACCAGAAGCCAGGTCGTACCGAGCCAAGGGGTATAATTGCTTGAAAATACGATAATAAATCCAAAGCCCAAGACAAGCTCAGGTACGGCAACGGGCAATAGGGTGAAAATACGCGCGGCCAGTCGAACGCCACGGTTAGCTGCCGAGAACACTGCGTAAGCAAACGGCACCCCAAGCAGAACGTTGATAACACATGTAGCAACAACGACCTGCAAACTGGTCAGAAAGGCACGCTGAAAACTGGAATCCCCGGCGACCTCAAGGTACCAATCGAATGTCATACCGCTGGGCAGCAGGCTGTTGGTCCAGCTCGTGCCGAAGGACCCTACCACCAACAGAAGAATCGGTGTCACCAGATACAAACAATATAAAAAAGTCACCAGACCCATAAAAAAATTCCAGAGTGGCAAGACTAGAAGGGAAACGATATCGCGGCCAAAAAAATGGCCCACCGAACATCGTCCGAGGGCCAAGCTATGCGAGTCTGAAAATTTACACAAATGTAAGTTTAATGACATTTGTGAACACAAAATCGTCGCGCCTGTCAATTCACACCCAGCCCCAAAAATGCACTGGCGATCTTTGACAAAACAGTATCGACATCCTCGCAGCGCACGACGCCGGGCACAACCGGCGCACTGGGCAGAGCGAAAACAGGACGATCATAATGCAGCCCATAAGCCATTTCCGTGATCGTGCCATATCCACCGCCCACAGCAATCAAAAGCCGTGCGGACCTTGCAATAATGGAATTACGCGTCGGACCAATACCGGTTGCTAACGGGATTGTGACATATGGATTTGCCGTATCGAACTCATCACCGGGCAACAGACCAAGAACCATCCCCCCCGCCTCATGAGCCCCACGTGACGCGGCTTCCATAACACCAGTACGCCCGCCAGTCAGCAGGGTATAGCCGATTTCAGCCAACCCCTTCCCCAGCGCTTCGGCATCCGCGCACTCAGCGTCACTGGCAATCTTTGCGCCAATGACCGCAACCGGAACCTGACGCACTTTTTGATTCTGAAACAACCAGCGCACAGCCTCTTGTGGGGTAACCGCCTGTAAGTTCACCTCGGATATCGCAACCAAACCGGCGACCTCATCGTCCCGAGCTTCCCAGCAAAGTGCCCAAGGATCAAATACTTTGCCCGCACAGCGCAGGACAGAGTTTCCCGTATCAATATGCAATTGCATGTTGCAATATCCTTTTTCCATCGCAATAAACTGGCCCGTTATGTAAACTAATTTACAATTCGAAACCAGAAAAGATTACAAGGCAGAAGAATGACATCGCCGACGACGCACGATATTCCAGTCGATCTGAGCCCCAGACAAAATGAAATCCTTCACATCATCCGCGATCAGGGATTTGCAACTCTTGAAGCTTTGGCCGACATTTTTGAGGTGTCGACACAAACCATTCGTCGCGATGTCATCGACCTCAGCAAACAGGGATTTTTGCAACGTTTTCATGGCGGCGCAGGCCTGCCCAACAGCATGGTCCGTCTGGGGCATGAACAGAAAAACCGCCTTTCGCCAGAAGCCAAACAACGTATCGGAGAGCGCGCAGCACGCATGATCCCGAACGGGGCATCTGTATTTCTTGATGTCGGTACCACGGTCGAAGCCCTTGCCCGTGCCCTTGGTAAACATCGTAACCTGCGACTGGTGACCAACAGCTTGCTGTGCGCTTCAATCGCCTCGGCGCAATCGCATCAGGAGATTCACGTTATCGGTGGCCTTATATACGGCAGCGACGGATCCCTGGTCAGCAATGACGCCCCCGCAGCCATTCGACGCTTTGCCTTTGATTACTGCGTGATCGGGTGTTCGGGCTTTGATAAAAATGGCACTCCGCTCGATCATGACAGGCAAAAGGTCGCGATCAAGAATGCAGCGATCCGCTCGTCACGGCACAGCATCCTGATTGCGGATCAATCGAAATTCCAAGCCCATCCCTTCATGCGAATTGCCGAAACCACGGATTTCAGTGATTTCGTTACCGACATGATCCCACCACCCCACATCAATGATGCCTTTGAACAGGCAGGGGTCTGCATCACCGTCGTCTGATAGAGAGTGACACCAACACTTCGTAATGCAAGGACATGGCTGTTGCGCAGCAATGCTCCTATGCAACATGGCGCAAATATGCGATTTTAATCGGCACAGGCAGCAGGCTGTGATAGAAGCCGCAACACAAGATTTCCCGCAGACGACAAAATAGAAAAGACCCGCAAGTGATGAGTAATCAATCGCGCCGTTCCGAATTGCTGATGCCCGCTGGCTCGCTCGAAAAACTGAAAGTCGCCGTCCTTTATGGGGCTGACGCGGTTTACATGGGCACGCCGGACCTCTCACTTCGGGTCAAAAGCCAGATGTCGCTTGATGATGTGGTCGAAGGGATCGACTTTGCCCATGAACATGGCGTTCGCGTTTACCTGACGCTGAACCTGTTCTCGCATAACAAGGATATCGACAAGCTGCCGGAATATGTCGACACCGTGCGCAAGGTCCGCCCCGACGGGCTGATCGTTGCCGATCCCGGTGTTTTCATGTTTGTCCGTGAACATGCACCGGAACTTGACCTGCATGTTTCGACACAGGCCAATGTCTGTTCGTGGCAGTCGGTCAAATTCTGGCAAAGCATCGGTGCCAAACTGGTCGTTCTGGGCCGCGAGGTTTCCTACGAGGAACTGACCGAAATCCGCGCCAAATGCCAGGACATCAAGATCGAGGCCTTCGTGCATGGCTCGATGTGCATGACCTATTCCGGGCGTTGCCTGTTGTCGAACTTCATGGCCGAACGCGGCGCCAATCAGGGGGCATGTGCCAATTCGTGCCGCTGGAAATACAAAGTCCACATGAAGCTCAAGGACGGCACGGTCAAGGAACTCAAACTGACCGAAGAAAACCTCGAAATGTTTGACTTCTTCCTTGAAGAAGACATGCGTCCGGGCGAACTGATGGAAATTCAGGAAGACGAACGCGGCTCCTACATCCTCAATTCGCGCGATCTTTGCATCATGCCGAAGCTCGAAGATTACCTGAAAATCGGTGTCGATAGCCTCAAGGTCGAAGGCCGCGGCAAAAGCCCCTATTACGCGGGGCTGGTTGCACGTGCGTATCGGATGGCCATTGATGACTGGTACAAGGACCCGGAAAACTGGTCTGCCGAAGAATATATGAAGGAACTGGCGACCATCCCGAACCGTGGCTATACGTTGGCATTCCATGATGGCCGTCTGACCAATTATGCACATGGCTATGACAGTAATACCAATGTGTCCGATTGGGAATTTGCCGGGATGATTGAAGAAGTCGAAGACGACGCCTTCATCATGTCGGTCAAAAACCGCATGCTGCCCGGCGATGTGATCGAAATCGTCCCGCCGCGCTCGCGCCAGACCATTTTCATCCGCATGTATGAATTCATTGATGCTGCCACCGGCAAGGTCGGCGAAGCGGTGCATGCCAACACCCATCCGCGCATCCGCCTGCCGTTCTCCCTGTTTGAACAGGAAGACCCTGAATTCCTGAAGCGCGAAATCCTGCCGATGACCATCGTGCGCAAGGAAAAGGCCCTGTCCGAAGACGAATGGCAACGCCTGAAACTTGATCAGGAAGGCCACAAGATAGAAATGGGCAAAGGCAACGAAGAACGCTATGACGCCAAACGCGAAGCGCTTCAGAGCGCCCTTGATGACCGCCAGAAAGAACGCTCTTTCAGAACGCCCCGCATCGGCACCAAGGGTTGCTGCGGCCGTGGCTGCAACGGTTGCCTGATCTTCTGGCACGATGAAAGCTACGCCAAGGCGCGTGACATTCTTGCCAAACGCAAACAGGGCGAGATGCTCGAAAAAGACGGCAAAACGATTGCGGCTGAATAAGCTCGCGCCAAGCCCGAAGACAGAAATGGCAGTCTGATCAGGCTGCCGTTTTCTTTTGACTACCTGATTGCCTTTTCGGCCTGTTGCTCCAGCTTGTCGATCCGGCGCAAGCCCAGCCAGCCCAAGGCAAGAAACATAACAAGCAGGATCGGACTGAGCAGCGTCAGATTGCGTTCCAGAAGTTCCGACATCCCCTCGCCCAAGACGTATCCAAGCGCAAAGAACGCTCCGATCCATATCAGGATCGAGATGATGCTCAGAGGCAGGAACCGCATGAATGACATGGAACTCATGCCGACCGGAAACACACTGATCGAGCGGATGGTGTTGGGATAGCGACACAGCATGATATAGGCGACACCATAATGCTCGAACAGGCGCATGGTTTTGCCCAACCACTTTGAAAACGAGTCAGGAAGTTTTCTGACAATCGCATCGCCGTATTTCCGGCCCAGCCAAAAGCGCACCATGTCTCCGACAAATGCGCCGGAAATCATCGCAGCCATGGATGGCCCGATCAGAAGGCTTTCGGATACGACAAAGATGCCGACAAAAACCGGCAGGATGCTAGCCTTGCTGACGCAATAGGTAAAGATCAGCGTATAGACCAGTTGCTGATGATCCTGAATCCAAAGATTTATTGTCTCGAACACGTCCGCACTCGCCCGACTGCCCCAAAGATAAGAAGGTTTCTAGATCAGTCAGGTCATATAAGCGAGTGTGCGGCTTCACACTATCATTAAGTCTCTTCGGATGTTTTGCCATCCAGAGGTTCACACCCCAGTGTGATCACAGAATTAAATACGTGACAAGCAAGGTGAGCTATGTGGCTTTGTAGCTCCGTGAGAAGTGCAACATCAATTGCGGTCTCAAATCTCCTCAGCTTTCGATCCACATAAAACACTTCAGACTGCCCTCTACTATCCGGCGCTCTCCAAGACCCGTGGCATAGTGGATTTCTGTAGGCAGCAACTTTCTTCAGCTCGTCGATTAACTCATCAATCATCAAAATCCGAACATTTTGATGAGCACGCACTGCATTTTCAAAATCAACGATTAGTTTCCCTAAAGGATCATACAAAGCCTTCGCTAACGTCAATTCCCATTTATCTAGCGCTTCTTCAGCTTGCTCTTCAGGAGCTTTCTTTGCTCCTGTTATGGCGGAAATAGCATGTCCAAGTCTTTCTTCCAAAAACCCGAATGAAGCAATCACACGACCTAACTGTTCCCAAAGTTCAGGAGGATGTCTATGCGTAGGAAACTGAGCAGGTTGGCTAGATGGATCACAATCCAAGAGCTTGGGTTTATGCTTAGGCTCCATTTAAGACCACCCTACACAAGTGATTAAGCTTCGGTCACACGATTTCAAACCGGATCGGCTGAGCACCTTCCCAAAGCGTCATCTTGCCGAGCTTCTCAAGGTCCTCAAAATTGCTGATGACCGTGATGAAATGGTTGCCCGCAAGCTGGCCGACCTTGGATGCAAAATGCACACCGCCATAGGCCAGCAGGATTTCGGTTTCGCTGATCCCGCCGGGATAGAGGATGATCTGGCCCGGAGCCGGAAAACTGGTATGGTTTTCGTAACCGACACCAAACTGATAATCGCCAAGCGGCATCCACACGCCCTCGCCGCTCCATCGGACATGGACGGCTTTGCTTTCAAACGGCATGCGATCCATGAACGCCTTGCAGGTTTGCGGCGCCTTGTCGATTTCAAGCCCCCCGTCAAAGGTAAAAGGGCCAGCGGTGATTTTAATCTTGGTCATGATAAATCCATTCAAACAAATAGCATGATCCAGCCCCACGCAAACGCAAGACTGATCAGGGTAACCGGGATGCCGATGCGGGCATAATCGCCAAAGCCGATGGTAATACCGGCGGCACGGGCCTGTTCGACCGCAATGATATTGGCAACCGAACCGACAATTAAAAAGTTGCCCGACAATGTGCTGAAAACCGCAAGCCCATGCAACAGCTCCGGCGTCCAGTCCGGGCCAAGCGACAGCAACATCATGACCAACGGCACATTGCCAATCGTGTTACTGCCCGCAAGCGAAAGGGTTGCCAGCACCGCCGGATTATCAATCCGAAGCCCGGACAAAGCATCACGGAAAAACGCGGCAATAGCATCATCCCCGGCCATTGCCCCGGTAACGATGAACAGCCCGCAAAACAGGGCCAGCAAATGCCAGTCGACTCTGCCCAGCACCTGATCAGTGCCAAGCCTTCGGCTGAGCAACAGCACGGCCACAATCAGCAGTGACCAAAGGGCGCGGTCCTCGACAAAGATAAAAATCGCAATTACCGCAAGGGTCGCCGCCACCGCCTTGATCAGCATCAGCCGGTCAAGGATGATCGCAGTGCCTTCGTCCAGCGCCGAGCCGTTTGGCACCGGATCAAACGCGGCCCGTGTCATCGGCCCAAAGCCAATCACGCCATAGACAATTAAAAGCCCGATCAGGGCGGGCACTCCGCACGCCAAAAGGAAGGCGGTAAAATCAAGCTGCCCGAATTCGGCAATCATCAGGTTCTGCGGATTGCCGATCAATGTCGCGGCCGATCCGGCATTGGCCGCACACGCCACCGCAATCACATAAGGACGCGGATCAAGCCTGCGTGCCATCACCCCCTGTATCAGGATCGGCGTCACCGCCCAGACGACAACATCGTTGGTCATCACCGCCGACAGGCCGCCACAAATTGCAATCACCCCGGCCAGAAGCCCGCGCGGAGTCAAATCAAGATGGGTGATCCGGCTACCGATCCAGTCAAAGAAACCGCTGGCGGCATATTGCGATGACAACACCATCAGGGTCAGCAAAACCGAAAGTGTCGCGAAATCGACCGATGCGAGTGCCGCATCCCCATCAACCGCGCCGCTTAACAAAAGCACCAGCGCCCCGATCAGCGCAATCCCCGTGCGATTGATCGCAAGCCCCGGCCAACGCCCCAGCGCCATGCCGATGTAGACTCCGCCAAATACGGCAACAACCAGCCAGTCCAATCCGTGTCATCCTGTTTA
This sequence comes from Thalassospira xiamenensis M-5 = DSM 17429, assembly GCF_000300235.2. Classification (NCBI taxonomy): domain Bacteria; kingdom Pseudomonadati; phylum Pseudomonadota; class Alphaproteobacteria; order Rhodospirillales; family Thalassospiraceae; genus Thalassospira; species Thalassospira xiamenensis. Next base: position 2,930,142 of record NZ_CP004388.1, read on the forward strand.
AATTCGGCGCGCAATAGCCGCCTGTTATTTACCGCTACTCTGGTAATCGGACGCGGTCAATCACATCTCGGGCAGGCTGCGGGATATGCACAAATTGCAATGCCCCATGTTGAAATCCGATAAATCACCTTCTTGCCAATCCCAAAACCGGCCTTTCGCGCCATTTTGTGCGAAGCAACATGCTTTGTTCGACGTTTCTGCGGTTGTTCCATGACAAAACGCCATAAAATTTCACTTGCACGTGGAGTTTAACAGGCGTACATCGCGACTTGCCCAAAGTCGCACGTGCCTGTGGTGGTCCTGCTTATGGAACCCTGTAGGACTTACTTAAAGCAACGACGGTGTAGGGCTTTTTTGGTCTCAGGTGGTTGTCCAAATACCACCGACACTGAAGAGGCACACCATCATTGCCCTACGTGCGGACGGGAAACTCCCATCCATAGCGAGGCAAAAAGTTTCGCAAGTTCCGGTAGGCACCGGAGCTTATCAGCCTGTCGGTAGTCCGCGTTACTGCGCCTCCACCGCGCCTAAACGCATCAGGTACCGCAAGCTGCCATATCGTGGAATGGGAGAACGCCCCAATGGCAACGCAGCGTATTATCGATTTTCTCGCCCAGAACCGACCGGAAGGTCCGTGCCTGGTCGTCGACCTTGACGTGGTTCAGCGTAACTACGAAACCTTCACCCGTGCCCTGCCGGATTCCCGCATTTTCTATGCGGTCAAGGCAAACCCGGCACCGGAAGTTCTCAGCCTGCTTGCCGATCTAGGTAGCAACTTCGACACTGCATCCGTGCCCGAAATCGAAATGGCGATGGCCGCAGGTGCGAGCCCAGAGCGTATTTCGTTTGGCAACACCATCAAGAAAGAACGCGACATTGCGCGTGCCTACGAAATGGGTGTTCGTCTGTTCGCCGTTGATTGCGTGGAAGAAGTCGAAAAGATTGCCCGTGTTGCGCCGGCTTCGCGTGTGTTCTGCCGTATCCTGACCGACGGCGAAGGTGCCGAATGGCCGCTGTCGCGCAAATTCGGTTGCGCGCCGAGCATGGCGCTTGAAGTACTCGAACATGCCCATCACATGGGTCTGGACGCCTATGGCGTTTCCTTCCATGTCGGATCGCAGCAGTGCAATCTTGATGCTTGGAACATCGCCCTTGCAGAAGCCTCTTCGATTTTCCGCACCCTGGCCGAAAAGGGCATCGTCCTTCGCATGGTCAATATGGGCGGCGGTTTCCCGACCCGTTATCTGCGCGACGTTCCGGCAACCGAAGCATACGGTGCTGCAATCATCGACGCGCTTCACAACCATTTCGGCAATCACATGCCCGAAACCATCATCGAACCGGGCCGTGGCATGGTTGGCGATGCAGGCGTGATCAAAGCTGAAGTCGTTCTGATTTCGCGCAAACATGCCGATGACGATGTGCGTTGGGTTTACCTTGATATCGGTAAATTCGGCGGCCTTGCCGAAACCATGGACGAGGCAATCCGTTATCCGATCACCACGATCCATGACGGCGGCGATGTTGCACCGTGCGTTCTTGCAGGTCCGACCTGTGATTCGGCCGACGTACTCTACGAAAAGAAACCCTACGACCTGCCGGTTGCACTGACAATCGGTGACGAGGTTCTGATCGAAGCAACCGGTGCTTATACCACCACTTATGCCTCGGTGGCGTTCAACGGTTTCGCACCGCTGACCGCCTATGTGATCTAGGGATCGCATCAATGATCGTGATTGATCGCGAAAACAGCCTTTCGCACGTTGAACGTGAAAAGCTGCTTGATCGCGTCATGGGTCCGGCGCGCTTTCAGAAATCGTCTGAATTGCTGCGTCGTGGCCGCCTTCCGGCTGACGGTCTGGCGTTTGTCGCCTTTGATGGCAAACACATGATCGGAACTGTCCGGTTGTGGAATGTCAAAGCCGGTGACAGCGGATCTTCGCTGTTGCTGGGGCCGCTTGCGGTTGAAAAGGCCTATAACGGCTCGGGCGTTGGTGCGGGTTTGATGTATGCGGCGCTCAATGCTGCACAGTCAGCCGGGCACCAGTCAGTTCTGCTGGTCGGCGACCCGGATTATTACGCGCGCTTCGGCTTCCATGCGGCCCCTGCCAACGGGCTTCTGATGCCCGGACATTTTGATCGCCACCGGTTCCTTGGCATCAATCTTGGCAATGGCGATGCCCTTTCAGGTTCCACGGGCATCCTTCGGGCCACTGGCCAGATGACACATTAAGATGGCACATTGATAAAACCGACCTTAATCTGATAAAAAAGCCCCGCAGCCGATGCTGCGGGGCTTCTCTGTTGCGGGCTTTTCGATCATCAACTAGTGCAGTTGTTGCGCGACAGCCAGCCGATAAAGATACCGTTATGTTCAAGCCGCTGATGGCTGAAACATTCGCCGCCGGGATAGGCACCGCTTGCCGGAGTAAAGCGCACGGTTCCCTCGCCTGGCAGACGGTTGGTATTGGCCTCGACCAGTTCGGTATGAACCTCGCCAAGTCCATCTGTTGGCGCAAGACAGTCATAGCGCCCGCCATTATTATTGATCGTGCGAACGCCGACCATGCCATGGTTCAACGGCCAGGCTTTCAGAACCGATGTCAGATCACCGCTTGATACGGCAAGGCAGGAATTGATTGCTGGCATCAGTTCGTTGATCAAACGTGTCCATTCCGGATTGTCGGGCTTTTCAAGTTCCTCGATATCGACGACCGGGAAATCGCCGGGGGCAAGTGCAAGCCCGGTAATTTCGGCCGAAACCGCACATTTGGTCGAACCACTCGGCCCGGTCCAGATCGCTTCCTGCCCTTTGCCACGAATTGAATATATCTCGTTGGCATATTCGTATCCCGACCCGGTCCGCTTGATGTTCAGAATCAGGGGTTCCCGGCCAAGGAATTCCACGACCGCCTCGTCCTTGCGGCCTTCAAATGTTGCAAAGAACCGGCTTTTATCCTCGCAGACAAAGGTCTGGCGTCCGGTAACCGGGGCCATTGCCGCCTCGACCAGGGCGGCTTCGATCCGGCTTAATGCGACCTTGCTTTGTGCCATCGCACCGCTGACTTCATGTTCATCCGGGGTACCCGGCGTGCCATTGACGGTTTTTGATCCCCCGGCAAACCGTCCCATCGCAAAATCAAGATTCAGGGTAAAGTTCAATGTCTCGCCATCGCTGCTGCCACCAAAATTGATACGCTTGGCATCTTCGGTGAAGCGCAGCAATGTGCCATTACGGTAATAGAATTTGATGTCCGAACTGCCATAATCGCCAAGGTCACGATGTTCCTCGACATAGACCGGCTCACCGTCTGTCGTGACATAGGCCTTGAATGTCGCCTTGCTGTCCCCGGCGCTATAACTGCCCGGGATCACGCGCAGATCGGGCAATTGCGCCTTGATGGCCGCTACATCGCGATCAACATCGGAGCTACCACCATTCCGTGCGGCGGCGGCGGATTCCGGTCCGACCCGCTTGACCAGAACCGAGACATCATCGGGCGCATCATTGGTCAGCACGGGATATGCCTGATCATTGCGAAACAGAAGATCGCCATTCTTGGTCTCGATCTTTGCCTCGATCACATATCGATGGCGTGGATCAATCTGTTTGGCGTCATAGGGCAGGATAAATACCATCGGCGGATTGGTCACCGGATGGGTGATGGATGCAATTTCCATCGACGGCGCATCGGCTTTTGATACATCAAGAAGTCGCACGACAAGGTTCGCACTGTTTGGTGCCAGCGCAATCCTTTCGCGGAAAACGACGGTGCCGGTAACCCGGTCCTGATTGGATTGTAGTCCGGTACAGCCCGTGACCAGGGCCAAAAGCCCGATCATCAATACCGCCTGCAACCTTCCCCAAATCCATGAAGAGAGTTTCATTATGGCCTCAGTTTGCTCGTGTTTTTATCGGGTGTAGTCCCCCACCCCTAATCGTGAACGCAAACAACAAGAAAACCAAGGCCAAAAAGCGGCAAAATTACTGATTAAAGTTATGTTATTTCATCACGGCACTCAGGCGGCAAAACCGCCTGACACCATGGAACCCAGTACCTGCCTAACCGGCAAAGCGGGTGCAAACCTGCCCCGCCACATCGGTTTCAATCGACAACAAAGCACCTTCAAGATCGTTGCCATTGCCGTCCAGCCCGACGGATGCTGACGTGATATAAAGCGTCTTGAGATCCGGGCCACCAAAAACACAACTGGTCGGCTGGGTCACCGGCAATTCGACTATACGATCCACCGATCCATCGGGTGCAAACCGGATCAGGCAACTCCCCCCCCAACGCGCGTTCCAGATATAGCCATCCGCATCCATTGCCGATCCATCCATATTCCCGCGCGCGTGCGGGCCAAAGAACAGTTTCGGGTTTGAAGGCACACCGGTCGCCATATCGAAATCATAGACATCAAGCGTGTTCCTGATCGTGTCGCCAAAGAACATCTTTGTGCCATTGGCCGACCACAGCAACGTATTGGAAATCCCGATATCAGCAACAAAGCGTTTGATATCGCCATTCGGCTCGACCCGGTTCAAAGTTCCCGTCGATACCGTCACGGGCAGGTCTTCGCCATTCGGGCCAATATTGTTTTGCATGCTCCCGTGCCAGAACCGCCCTGCCGGATCGACACGCGCCTCGTTCGACCGATTGCCGGGGTGATCTGCATCTGGGGCAACAAACGGCGTGGTCTGTCCACTTTCGGCATCCAGAAACGCCAAACCGTCGGCCAAGGCCACCAACAGCCCGCCAATCGTGCGTGGTACGATGGCCGATACTGGCTGATTGAAAGTCCAGCTGCGCGATCCGCCATCGCTCGGGCGCAAGGCGAATGCGGTTTTACCGACAATGTCGACCCAATAAAGGACACCATCCTCGACATCCCAATGCGGTCCTTCGCCCAGCGTACAGCGCAGATTTGGCAGAACCGTTTTAACTTTGGACATAATATCTCCCTGATATTCTGGCGGGTTTTCCCCGTTTTAACCTGTCCCTTTAATGCAAACCAGTCGGCCATCAAGCCACGATCCGGCGCAGGGAAATCATTATGTCTATTGCTATCGCGAAAGGGAGAAACTGAAAAGTCATTTTGTATGATGATTGACTTAAACCGCCAAACGCAATCGCAACTCGGTTGCATTTCCATCAGGTTATTGATAGGCATTCTCATATTCATGCAGCCTGCTTTGCCGGATGCGATCCGCGATTTTGCACCGGCACCGACTTCTTGCGAGTTTCCGCCCAATGTTCGATCTGAAAAATATCTCCTTCCAAAGCGAAGGCAAGAACCCGAAAACGCTGCTTGGCGATATATCGGTGTGCTTCCCGACAGGCGAATTCAGCGCGATTGTCGGACATAACGGATCGGGCAAAAGTACGCTTTTGAAATTGCTCGCCCGCAAAAATAAACCGGCATCCGGCCAGATCACGCTCGATACCCGGATTCTAGATACTCACAGCACGCGCGATTTCGCCCGCAAGGTCGCCTATCTGCCGCAAAGCCCGATTGTCCCAGCCCATCTCAGTGTCCGCGAACTGGTTGCCTTTGGCCGATATCCGTGGCGCGGTGCCTTTGGCCGATATCGCGCGGAAGATCACGAAAAAATCGACCGTGCCATGGAAATGACCCACGTCACCGAATTTGCCGACCGCTTTGTCGCAAGTCTTTCGGGTGGGGAACGCCAACGTGTCTGGCTCGCCATGCTGCTTGCCCAGGATGCCCCGGTTCTGTTGCTTGATGAACCGACATCCGCCCTTGATGTCGGTCATCAACGCGACATCCTGCAACTTGTCGCCAATCTTAAATCCGAAATCGGCCTTACCGTGATTGCCGTTCTGCACGATATCGACATGGTCGGGCGGTTTGCCGATCATATCCTCGCACTTCGCGGCGGCCAAACATGCTGGCAGGGCACAGCAGCCGACTTCATGCAGGCAGATACGCTTCGCAATATTTTCCAAACCGAAATAGGTGTGATCCGCTTGCCGGAATCCACTCATTATGTCAGTTACATAGCCTAGGACCCTGACCATGCGAAACCGTCTGATCGCTTCAATTGCCTGTTCCTGCATGATTGCAACCGGCATCCTTGCACCGACCATCGCCCCGACAATCGCATTGGCTGAAACCTATCGCCATGAAATGGGAACGGTAAATTTCGCAACACCCCCGACCCGGATTGCCGTATCGAACTGGTCACTGACGGAAACGGTTCTGGCCCTTGGTCTTGATCCGGTCGCCATCCCGGAGGCCGACGGATATCGCGCATGGGTCGTCGAACCTGCCCTACCCGCTGAATTTGCCGATCTTGGCGAACGCAGATCCCCTAACCTCGAAGTTCTGCGCGATAGTCGCCCCGACGTCATCCTGATCAGTAACGAAGTCGCCATGGCCTATGACAAGCTATCGGCTCTTGCCCCAACCATGGTCTATTCGATCTATAACAGCGATCAGTCCGCCCTTGAAAAGGCCGAGGAGCTCACGCGCAATATCGGTAAACTGACCGGGCGCAGCGACAAGGCCGGGGAAATCATCGCGTCGGCCAATCAACGGATCGCCGCCGCCGCCGACCGCATCCGCAAGGTCGTTGGTGATGATGCCAAATTCTCGGTCGTACGCATCCTTGATGGTGCCCATTTCCGCATTCACGGCACTACATCGCTTTTCGGATCGACACTGGCGCGGATGGGATTTGCCAATGCATGGACCGGCCCGCTTAATGGCTGGGGCTTCAGCAATGGCGAAATTGGCGATCTTGCCAAACTCGGCCCGGCTCATGTCGCCTATATCGAACCCACCCCCGATCCGGTAAAGGCCAAACTTTTTGCTTCTCCGGTCTGGAAGGCGCTGCCGTTCAACCGGGAAAACACCGTCTATGAAGTCCCTGCAAGCTGGACATTTGGCGGGCTTTTGTCGGCAGCACGTTTTGCCGAACAGCTCGCTGATGCCGTGACCAAGACCACCGCACAGGGATCGTAGACCGATATGATCAGACACCTGTTTCTTCGCCTCTTCGTGATCGCCGGTTTAACCGCACCACTTACGCCACAAATGGCCCATGCCGATCCGATCACCATTGAACATGAGCACGGCACCCTGAAGCTTGATGCACCTGCTAAACGCATTGCCGTGACCAATTGGGCGACAACCGAAACCGTCATTGCACTGGGGTTGGACCCGGTCGCAATTGCCGATCCCGACGATTACCTTGACTGGGTTGCCAAGCCGGACCTTCCCGAGAACTTCACCGATATTGGCCTGCGCGCTGCCCCCAATATGGAAGCCCTGCGCGCGGCCAAGCCCGACCTGATCGTGATCAGCAAGAACCTTGAAATGGCATATGACAGTTTCAATGCCATCGCCCCAACCATCGTATTGTCGGTCTATAACAACAATCGCGATGCCCTGCCCGAGGCGCAAAAACTTCTCGAAACCCTCGCCAAGGCCACCGATCGTCAAGCCGAAGCCAAAGCATGGCTTGACGATGCCGATGTCAAATTCGCTGAATATGGCGATCGTGTCCGGGCCGCCATGCCGCCGGGTCGCGCCCTTGCCATTACCCAGTTCGTCTCCGAAAGTCATATCGGACTTTATGGCAAATCATCTCTGCCCGGCACGGTACTTGCAAAAATGGACCTGCCTCTGGCCTATCAGGGGCCAGTCAATAATTGGGGCTTTGCCAAGGGTGGCGTCGAGATTCTTGGCCCCCGCGCGCAGGATACACTGGTGTATCTGAACCCGGTGCCCGACGTGATCCGTGAAAAAGTCTGGGCATCCCCGGTCTGGAAAATCCTTGATTTCGTTAAGAATGACCGGGTCTATGAATTGCCCGTCGTATGGGCCTATGGCGGCATGCCATCGGCCTTGCGCTTTGCCCGGCTTCTTGCCGAAAGTATGGAAAGCGGCCCGGTTAAATGAGCGGCCAAAAGTCCCGTGAAGCGAACCCTGCTATGACACGCGCCATCAATAGTGACATGAACCGCTTTTTCCATCGCGGCCCGTCTATCCTGTGTATTGTCCTTGCCCTTTGTTCCGTTACCATCCTGATCAAAGATCTTTGGCCGTTCCTGCAAAACGGCGCCGGGATGAATGCGCTGTTTCATCCCGACGAAACCGATTTCGACCAAATCCTGTTTCATTTCAGCACCCTGCCCCGTATCGCGATGGCCTTTATCTGCGGGGCCGGTCTGGCCTTGGCTGGGGCGGCGATCCAGACGGTATTGCGCAACCCTTTGGCATCGCCGACCACCCTTGGGGTTGGTGCCGGTGTTGAATTTGCCCTGACGGTATTTCTGCTTCTGGCCCCTGCGGCCTTGGCCCCGTTCAAAGAAGCCGCTGCCCTTGCCGGTGGCATGATCGCCCTTGGCGCGGTTTATCTGATTGCATCGCGGCGCGCCAATGCGACACTGTGGCTGATCCTGGCCGGGATGATCATCAATCTGATGCTACAATCGGGTACGCAGATTTTCCTGCTGTTTAACGAACAATATCTGCAATCGGTCTTCATGTGGGGGGCAGGAGACCTCGCACAAAATGGCTGGGACTCAACGCAGTTTGTTTTGCCCCGCCTGCTGGTTGGTGTTGCGGTTGTGCTGCTTCTCTCGCGCCCGCTTGATCTTCTTGCCCTTGGTGACGACACCGCAAGCTCGCTTGGTGCGCGTGTAACAATCTTGCGACTGCTGATTCTGGGCTTTGCCGTCTTCATTACCGCATCGGTCATTTCGGCCGCCGGATTGATCGGTTTTATCGGTCTGGCGGTTCCAGCCGCCCTGCGCATTGCCGGTCTGACGCGTTCGCGCGATCTGATGATCTACTCGCTGTTGACCGGGGGCTTTGCATTGCTGTGCATCGACTTCCTTGTCCGGCAGATGAATGGGCTTGGCGGTGACATCGTTCCGACAGGTGCGGCCACCGCATTGATCGGTGCCCCCTTCATCATTCTGATCCTGCGCAAGGCACGGATCATGCCCGACCAGCAAAGCGAGGACCACCACCCCGATCAGCAGATTGTCTCGAAAAATGTGCTGAGCCTGGTACTGGTATTAGGGTTGGTTACAGGCCTCGGCTTATCTTTGTTTGTATCGTTTAACGGCCATGATTTTGTGCTTCTGACCGGCGGTGAAAGCTTCCATGACATCCTCCTCCAGCGTTCCGAACGCACCTTTGCCGCGGTCATTTGTGGTGCGGCACTGGCGGTTTCAGGCACGTTAATTCAACGCGTTGGTCGCAATCCTTTGGCCAGCCCTGAAATTACGGGCGTCAGTTCTGCTACCGCACTTGCCATGATTATCGCCCTTGTCTTCTTTGGCTTCGGGCAACGCGCCGATCTGATGTTTGTCGGGGCGGTCGGCGGGATCATTTCGCTGATCATTTTATTACTTCTATGCCGAAAATTCACCCACGCCCCGCATTACCTATTACTCAACGGCCTTGCTTTAACCGCCATTTTGGGGGCTATTGTACGGATTGCTCTGACCCGCAGCGGCACACAGACCTCAATGCTGATTTCATGGCTGGCTGGCACCACATATTTTACCCGCATGGACGAAGTCCTCATCGTCGCGGGGGTTACAGTAGCCTTGCTGATTGTGGTGATTGCGGTCCGTCGTCCGCTTGAACTGGCATCATTTGGCAATGATCAGGCCACCTCGCTAGGCCTTGGTATTTCAGGCTTTCAGTTCTTCATCATGCTGCTTGCTGCCATCCTTGCCGCCAGTGCCACCCTGCTTGTCGGGCCGCTTAGTTTTGTCGGACTGATGGCACCGCATTTGGCGCGTATTGCCGGGTATCGGCTTGCAGGCGGCCATTTGCTTGGTGCGGTTCTGATCGGGGCGAATGTAATGATGGTGGCCGAGTGGATGGCCAGAAACCTGCTTTATCCGCAACAACTGCCAACCGGCCTGATCGCGGCACTGATCGGGACGGCCTATTTCCTGTTTCTGGCAATCCGAAAACGCTAGGGCTTTGGCCAGTTCTCAGCCATCGCATAAGCCTTTTCAAGGCTATCAGCATGTTTAATCGGAAATGGCAGCATCTTTGCAAAGTTACTGCTCTCCAATTCTTCGGCATGACCTTCGTGGTCGTGGTCATCGACCCGGATCACGCCAAACAGAAACGCCGATAACCTGCCACGATTTTGCTTGAACCAAAGGGCGGCCTGTTTGCGGGTTTCGTGATCCTGATCAGTATGGCCCTGAACCGTCATGATCAGAAGCACCGGTTGTGTTCGGACCGAAAGCGCATGAAGGGCGGTGATATAGGCAGCCCCGTCCGCTTCGCTTTGGGCATCTTTCATTTCAAACAGGACAATCCCGTGACGCGGTTCCGAACTTGTAAACATTCCGTCTCCTGAACACCGAAACACCCGGCGGAACGCCCCGCCGGGTTGCCATGCTGCTATATACCGCCAGATCAGAATTCCCGACGGAATCCGATCAGGATCGTCCGGCCAAGTCCGGCAATGGAATATCCGCGAAGGGCGGTTGCTGCCGGGTTTTCATAGCTGGTATCAAGAATATTCTCGATGCCAAGCCGCGCCGTTCCGCCCATCACCGGGTAATTGGCAGACAGGTTGAAAACCAGACTTGGCTTGATTGTCTCGTCTTTGATACGGTTACGTTGGGCGGTATATGTGCCATCAAACCGAACATTCAGATCATCCCAGACATAACTGTCGACATATCCCGTGAACCGGAAGGGCGATGGAATGCGGTTGTTGGGCAGCCAGCTTTCCAGATCGCCGTCTTTATCTTTGTCATATTTTCCTTCAACATAAGACGCCAAAGCCCCGACATAGGTATTTTCGGTCAGATCATATTCTGCACTCAGCTCCGCACCGATGATGCGTTCTTTTTCCTGACTGAGCGCATTGGTCGCAGGGGCAAAATTGTTACCGTGTTCGTTGGTGCTCATATATACCGCCCCCGACGTCCGGAAATTACGCGTGTCATAACTTGCGGCAAGTTCATATGTCTTGACCTTGGATGCTTCGACATCGATCTGCGAGAAATTCAGTGGTACCCCTTGGGTCCCGGCACGACGGGTGTAGGCACCAACATCGGGAACGGCAAAACCTTCGCTATAGCTCAGTGATGTATCAAACTGATCGGTCCAGTGAACCACCGCAGATGCGTTATAGGTAACGGCATCATAGGTCGTGCTGCCGCCGGTAAATTGCGCTGCAGGGAAATAGGCACTCGCGACGCCACCGACATAGCGCATATAGTTAGGCCGCAGGAAATCATCGACCGTCAGATCATATGTCTCATAACGAACGCCGCCAGAAACATCGACAAAACGCGTGATCGGCGCACTTAATTGGGCAAAAACCGCCTTGCCGTCCTGATCCATTGGTGCGCCGATGTCGCGTCCACTAACGGTGCGATACTTGATCTCATCAAATGTCAGATCCCCGCCCCAGCTAAGTGTCAGTCCGTCATACAAATCGTCAATTCCGGTATCGGTTGAAAGTTTGACCCCATATTTCTGCGCATCAATAACCGACTGTCCCAGCGGATCCTCAACCGCGGGGCTGCCCGGTAATGCGACCAGTGCAAAATTATAGGTCGCATCATACTGTGCCCGCGACGCCTGCTTGTAGGTGTCATTGTAAAACAGTTTAAGATCGCCACGGCCCAAAGCCCCCAGGTCAAACTCGTATCCAGCAGTCAAATATTCGCTTTCTTCCTCAAGCGGCTGCCCGTCATATGGGGCCAAAAAATTCACTGCCGCAGGATTGGCCCGCACGTCGGGATAGTAATCCGGCTTCTGACTGAACCGGACGATTTCGGTCGAAAACGAAACCCGGTGTCCTTCAAGAAAACCATAGCCGACCTTGCCAAACAGGTTCAGATTCTCGGCATTGTCAAAACTACCCTGCCCCATCATCGGGTCGGACGGCATTTGTTTCCCATAGCCGCTATACTGGTTTTCGGATGTTGATCCGGTAACACTTGCAGCATAGTCGAATTTTCCCACGCCACCGCTGCCGGAAAGAGTAAGCGACGGCGCAAGGCTGTCACCGATATCCTGAGTGAATGCTTTTAAATGGGTATCGACAACAAAGATGTTCTCCCCCGGTGTCCCGGTTTTGGTTACGATATTGATCGTCGCCCCGGTTGCACCCTCTCCGTTCAGGGCGCTTGAACCCGGAATAACTTCGATGCTTTCAATCAGTTCCGGATCAATCATAGACAGAATGCGGCTGGAATTACGTAGCGGCGTATTGCGACCAATCCCATCAACAAGCACCTGTATGTCGCGTCCTCGGAAAGTTTCCGTGCTGCTGGTCAGGGTTTGCGCATCGAACATAAAGCCGGGAACAGCATCCCGCAAAAGGGTCGAAAGACTGTTGGACTTTGCGAGCTGCGCCTCGATCTGGTCGCGGCCAATTACCACCACTGAGGGAGACATGCTTTTTATTGAGCGTTTCGAACGACTTGCCGAAACCACAATATCCTGCAGGATGATCTCGCCACTGTCCGACTTTGCCGCCGGAATAATTTTTACGCTGTCAGCCCCGATAAACTCAAAATCATACCCGCTACCTGCCAGCAGGGTTCGCAATGCTTCCGTCGCGGTTACATCCCCTGCAAACGGCGTTGCAACCACCCCTGCAAGATCGCCCTGTACAATCAGCTGCAAACCAAACTCGGTCGCCAGTTGATCAAGTGCCGCGCGAAGATCTTGCGTTTCAATGCGGATTGTATGGACCGTATTAGCGTCCTGTGCCTGCACCATTCCGGTACTGCAGATCATCAGGACAGACACAAGTGCGCTTGTTCCAAGCAGGCGCATCATCGCGCTTCGTTCGTTTTTCAAGATCATTCCCCCATATCTGAAAGATAATAATGCAAATCACTATTACCCTCATGACGAATGGCTCGCGGGAATGAGGAGGTCATTTTGTTTATTTTTTTGAAATCAGATGAAAACCACCCGGATAGGCCTTATTTTCAAGGTCATAGGCTGCCATCAGAGCATTCATCGCACTGTCGGGTTTTGCCAGATCGAAATTTCCGGTAACGAAAATATCGCCCATACGCGGATCAAGGATAAAGTTCTGCCCCGGCAAAAGCGGCGAAATCCGTGCGATCAATTCCTCAAGCGACATCTCGTTAACCATCCAGCGACCATTCCGCCATCCGGCAATGCGATCCACATCGCGCGTGCCATAACGCATGTCACCCGTTGGCACCTGCCACGCGGCACGCCCGGCGGAAAGCTGCGCCAAACGTATGTTGCCGTCACTCTGGCGCAGATCGACCACACCTTCGCTGACTTCCACCCGGGCGAGCCCCCCCCATTTCGAAGCCACAAAGGCGGTGCCGACGGCCTGGGCGGTAATATCATTCAGACGAACCCGTAAAGGCCGGGATTTGTCAGGAGCAACTTCAATATAAATGCCACCTTCAAGAACCGTAATATCGCGCCCGGTATCATCATATTTGACCGCAAGCCGTGTTCCCGGTTCCATCCAGACCCGTGAACCATCTGTCAGTTCGTGAATTTCGCGGACCGCAATGGCATCGTTGGCCGCGATCAGATCCGGATCGCGACGAAGCCCGCCCAGCACAAACAGACCGACGAGGACCAATCCGATAGCTGCCGCCAGCTTCGGCCGAAACCGGCGTTTGCCGGATCGCATTCCCGGCAATCGCCCCTGCCCGCCTTCAAGTGCGCCAAGACGTTCAAGATCGGCGCGGATGCCGTCAAGATCGACGGGTTGTCTTTCAGTGTTTTCCTGCGCTGGTCGCGGACTATCCACTACGGCTATTTCCATGCTGCGCCATGTCTGGCGTGCCCGCATCAAAAGCCGCACATTGCCTGAATTTTCAGCCTGCCAGTTCTCAAAAGCCGTCTGCTCACATCGATCCAGATCCCCCTGGTCAAGTCGGATTGCCCAAAAATCGGCAATGTCTTCATTGCTTTGGCAGTCGTCGGGATAGCGAAACTCTGTCATGGCAATGGCGGGATCCGGCAATTGATCGAATAGCTTGATATGTAAAAGACGAATGGCAACGCACAAAGAGGATATTCAGTTTTCATATCGCGCCAGCATCGTTCGACAATGTTTAAGAGCATGACGCAAGTGTTTTTCGACCATATTGCGACTGATGCCAAGAGCTTCTGCGGCCTCCGCCGGGCTGAGATGGTCGCGCTTGCACAGCAGGAAAGCATCCCGGCAGCGCGGCGGCAATCCATCAATCGCCCGCCCGACAATGGCGATACGTTGCCGGTCTGCACTTATTTGCTCTGGCGTCACACTACCCCCGATTGCATCGGGTATATCGGCAAGATCGGCGGGATCGGTAAAATCAAGCGGATTTCGATTGCGACGGCGCAGCGTATCAATCGCCAGATTGGTTGCCATTCGCATCAAATAGGCAGGCGGATTGTCAACGTCGCACGGGTCGACGGCACGTTTGCGAAGTTGGATATAAAGGTCTTGCAACACATCATGGCTTTCTTCGCCAGCGGGCAGATATTTCTGCACCTGACGCAACAGGCGCCCGTGGTATTGTTGATATATCCCATCCCAGAAACGGTCCCTGACCGTCATGTCTCTCACCGGCCCAATCAATAATGATAACTGTTATCATTTTCATCAATGCTTATACAGTGCACGGTTTCAGGGTCAATCCCAAAAGCAAAAGGCCCGCTTGCGCAGACCTTTGACTGTATAGTTAATGGTGATTTGATCAGTCTTCAAAGTGACCTTTGGCAGCAAAACCACCTCCCTGATAGATCACAGCCGGGTCGTGACGGTCTTCGACCGGGAAGGCTGCCTCGATTTCTTCGCGGAAGATCTCGGAACTATCCTGCGGCTGCCAACCGATCAGTTCGGCATGATCGTTGCTCCACCATTTGGTGCGGTTGTTCGAAACCCCATACATCACCAGATGGCCGGTCATCGGTGCATCAAACACTGCCTTCATCAGGGAAATGAAGTCACGCGGGCTCATCCAGGTCGACAACATCCGGCGATCGCGCGGCTTTTCAAAACATGACCCGATACGAAGCGAGACGGTTTCAACATCGAACTTGTCGAAATAGTAACTCGCCAAGGCCTCTCCATAGCATTTGGTGACGCCATACAGACTGTCAGGGCGCAGTTCGGATTTGTCATCAAGCTTGGTCGTGCGCTTGTGGAACCCGATGGCGTGGTTCGAACTGGCAAACAGGATGCGTGGCTTGCCGTTCTTGCGGGCACCTTCATACAGGTTATAGGTGCCAAGGAAATTGGCCTGCAGCAGGTCATCAAATGCAGCTTCGACCGAAATCCCGCCCAGATGAATGATCCCGTCGCAATCCTTGGTCAATTCATGAACAGCCGAACGATCCGAAAGATCGCACGGCACGACTTCCTCGCCCGGACCAGCCGGATCCATCGGCGCGATATCCGAAAGGCGCAGCACATCGGCATAGCCTTTAAGCCCCTCGCGCAGGATTTTCCCAAGGTTGCCAGCAGCACCGGTAATCAGCAAACGTTTCATTGTCTTCCTCTTTGAAGTCATCTTGCCCCGCGATCAGCCACCACCAAACACAAGGTTCGGCAACGTCAGCGAAATCGCAGGCACATAGGTTGTCAGCATAAGCGCCGTCAGGATCGCCAGATAAAACGGCCAGATCGTCATGACGGCCTTTTCAATCTTCACCCCGCCAATCGCACAACCGACAAACAGGCAGGAACCCACCGGGGGCGTACAAAGGCCAAGGCCCAAATTCATCATCAAAACCATGCCGAACTGGATCGGGTCCATGCCAAACTGGGTCGCCAGCGGCAGGAAGATCGGCGTACAGATCAGGATCAATGCCGCCATATCCATGATCATGCCCGCCACCAGCAACATAAGATTGATCAGCAACAGAACCATGATCGGATTATCGGTGATCGATGTAATCGCATGGGCCAGTGCATCGGGCACCTGATAGAAGGCCAGCATATAGCCATAGGCCGATGCACACCCGACCAGCAACATGACAAGAGCCGTCGTTTTAGCCGATTGCTTGACCGCAGCAACAAAGCCCGCCGGATTGGCTCACACGATAAACAATCCCGGTAATGATCAACGCATAAGCCACGCCAATCGCACCGGATTCTGTCACGGTAAAGATACCGCTCAGAACGCCGCCGACGATAATGACCGCCGTGAAAAATCCGGGAATGGCACGAATGGCCGTAACCCCAACAACGCGCCATCCCGGAAACGGAACCGACGGGTAACCGTGTTTTATCGCCACCAACCACGTGGCAAGCCCAAGCAACAGACACATGATGATGCCCGGCACCAGACCGGCCATGAACAGCTTGGAAATCGAAATCCCGCCACCGGCCGCGACAGCATACAGGATCATGTTATGGCTGGGCGGGATCATGATACCCGCAATCGACGAGGTCACCGTGACGTTGACCGCATAATCCGCACGGTAGCCTTCCTTTTTCATCACCGGAATAAGGATCGAGCCAAGCGCGGAGGTATCGGCAACAGCAGACCCGGAAATGCCGCCAAACAGCATCGATGAAAATACGTTTACAATGCCAAGTCCGCCACGGCGGCTGCCGACAAGGGCGGTTGCGAACTGCACCAGCCGGTTGGCGATCCCGCCATGCAGCATCAGTTCACCGGCAAAGATAAAGAACGGAATGGCCAGAAGCGAAAAGGCACTGATCCCCGAACCGATGCGCTGAAATGCGATCAGGGTTGGCAGACCTTCGAAGAAGAAAGTCGCAAGGGCAGCAACGCCAAGTGCAAGGGCAACGGGCATACCAATGACAATGCCAATGGCAAACAGGCCCAAAAGAATGGTCATGCCCATTTATTCGGTGTCCTTATCAAGCAATTCGTCACTGTAAAAACGGCTTTGTGCGATGGTGTTCCAGCCACTAAGGATTTTAAGGATATGGACAACGCTGTAAAAAGCGATGCCTGCCCCGCAAACCATCATCGGGATCGACCGCATGCCATCGGGGATGTGAATGATCGGCATTTTCTTGGCCCAGTTAAAGACAACAAGATCATACCCGCCGATAAACATGTAATAACCAAACACCACCATTGCGGCATAGCTGATCAGTGCCATGACCGCCGCCGCCTTGGGCGGCAATGCATCGCGGAAAAACGATACCGAAAGATGGCTGTTGTCGCGAATACAGGCGGCAGCAACCGGAAAGGTGATCAGAACGATCAGGATCAGAGAAAGCTGCTCGACCCAGGTAGGGGTTTCATTGAGCACATAGCGCCCGAAAACCAGCCAGGCAAAAGCGGGAATAAGCGCCACCAGCGCAATTCCGCCGATCAGATTAAGGATTTTGGCAAGTCTGCCACCCAAACGGTCAAGCATCCCGGTGAGTTGAGAAAACATTCGCACGCCGCCAGAAATGGATTAACGAAAAAGACTG
Source organism: Thalassospira xiamenensis M-5 = DSM 17429 (assembly GCF_000300235.2). Classification (NCBI taxonomy): domain Bacteria; kingdom Pseudomonadati; phylum Pseudomonadota; class Alphaproteobacteria; order Rhodospirillales; family Thalassospiraceae; genus Thalassospira; species Thalassospira xiamenensis. The sequence continues at coordinate 2,947,552 of NZ_CP004388.1, forward strand.
GATACAAGCGTAAAGAAGGGCGGCGAGAATGTCGCCGCCCTTCCATGGCTTGATCAATTATTTCTGGGCGTCCTGGATCGCCTTGACCAGACCGGCCAGATCCGGGTTGGCTTTGATGAAGTTGTCATAGACAGGCTTCATCGCATCTTGGAACGCGGCCTTGTCAGCGATTTCGTTCACTTCGATACCGGCAGCAACAACTTTCTCTTTGGACTGTTCTGCACGTTCCGCCCAGGCAGCGCGCTGAACCTTGACCGACTCATCGGCTGCTTCCTGAAGGATTTTCTTTTCGTCATCCGACAGACCGTCATACAGCGCCTTGTTGACGCACAGGCATTCCGGAAGGATCAGGTGCTGGGTCACGGAATAGTATTTCGCCGCTTCGAAATGGCCCGAGCTGTCATAAGACGGATAGTTATTTTCTGCACCGTCGATCACACCGGTTTTCAGCGACTGGTAAACTTCGCCATACGGCATCGGGGTTGCGTTACCGCCAAGGGCACCAACCATCTGTACATACAGATCGTTGCTCATCACGCGGAATTTAAGCCCCTTGAGGTCTTCTGGCGTGTTGATCGGGTGCTTGGTGTTATAGAAGGAACGCGCACCTGAATCGTACCAGCCAAGTGCCTGAAGGCCCGCATTTGCAAGGCCGTCTGCGATCTGCTGACCTGCCGGACCATCCATGACGTCATGCATGGCATCGACGTTTTTAAAGATGAAAGGCAGCGAAACAACGTTGGCTTCGGGTGCGACTTCACCCAACGGGCCAAGGTTGAAAACAGCCCAGTCCAGACCGCCAAGGCGAACCTGCTGGATGGCATCGGGCTGATCGCCCAGAACGCCGCCGTGATAAACCTTGGCTTCAAGGTTTCCACCGGATTTTTCATTGATCAGGCGGGCGAATTCCTCCATCCCGGTCGAAACAGGATAGTCTGCCGGATGGATATTCCAGCCGCGCCATTCACGTGCTTGCGCACCGGCAACAAAAGCGACCGACATCGCCGCTGCGGCAAGTGTCAGCGTCGTGGTTTTCATAAACTTGTTCATTGATATTCCTCCCGTGACTTTATGTCGTTTAACGTTAAAGTCTTGTTTTCCCTGATGGGACCAGTTGTTGTCAGAAAACCTTACATCTTGTCACTTGTAACAACAAGTAATGGTTTTTCTGACAACCAAATTTTGCGCGCCATTTGCTTTTGCAGCGTCGCAGAGGTAGTCCCGGCAGAAGCCACCTGCCGGTTCGTGCAGCTTAGGCGACCTTCAATACGTCCTCGCCGAACGCCTTGCAGATAACTTCAGCCAGCATGTCATGTTCTTCTGCACTCAGATCGGTAAGGGGGCTGCGAACCGGGCCGGTATCACGGCCAATAACGCGCATCCCTGCCTTGACGATCGACACGGCATAACCCGTGCCGCGATCACGCACCGCAAGATACGGATAGAAGAAGTCGGTCAGGATACGGTTCATCGTCGCATCGTCGTCAGTTGTCAGCGCGTCATAGAATTCCAGCGCCTGCTTGGGCAGGAAGTTAAAGATCGCTGACGAATAGGTGGTCACACCCGCCGCCTTGTATGCCTTGGCAAAAACTTCGGCCGTCGGCATCCCACCGATATAGGAAAGACGATCCCCCATCGTGACACAAACGCGCGTGACCAGTTCGATATCGCCGTGCCCATCCTTGAAGCCGACCAGATTGGGACACTCGTCACACAATTTCGAAAGCGTTTCAGCAGACAGGATCGAGTTGTCGCGGTTGTAAACAATCACACCGACACTCACCGCATTACAAACCGCCTTGACGCGCTCATACAGGCCTCCCTGCTTGGCACCAACCAGATATTGCGGCAGCAAAAGCAGGCCATCGGCACCGGCTTTTTCGCATTCACGGGCCAGTTCGACGGCCATGGCGGTGCCATAACCGCAACCAGCAATGATCGGGGTATCACCAGCAACTTCTTTCGCGACACGGACGGTTTCAACAACTTCCGCCGGGGTCAGCGAGAAAAATTCACCCGTACCACCAGCCGCAAACAGTGCCGCTGCCGGATACTGGGCCAGCCAGGCAACATGCGTACGGTAGGTATTCATATCCAGAGAACCATCCGCCCTGAACGGCGTAACCGGGAAAGACAGAAGACCGGCACCAATTGCCGTTTTCAGATCCTGATAATGCATAAAACGTCCTTCAATTCACAAGTCAGCGACATAATCTATGATGACTCCATAAATTCATCATATCATTGTGTCAATCATATTACTTATCGACTTTAGTCTGGGTGTAAAACCGCCACTTTCCAGGGTTATTCACCGTTATCGCCTTTATCGAAAATCATCATACAAACGCAACCTACATCAAAAAGAGACGACTCCCGGAAATTGATATGATGACTTCATCCAAATGCTCCGCTAGGCTGCTGAGAACGCCACGAAAAACACTCCAAAAACATAAGGATAGGCACAGGGAATGACCGACATCACCAAAGCAAGCCGAATTCTGGCCGATGCTTTCACCCAAAACATCCTGATTGATCCCCTGCCCGACGGTGCCAACCCGACCGACTTCGAAACGGCGTACGAGGTTCAGCAGGCAACCCTTGCCCTGACAGGTGCAAAACAAACCGGCTGGAAGCTCTCGGTGGCAACACGTGCCGCACAGGCGGGGCTTGGGCTTGACGGGCCGTTGATCGGGCCACTGCTTGATGGCCGGATCATTGCCGACGGAGCCACCATCACCACAAATGATGTCCATTTCCCGAATATCGAGGCCGAGATTGCCGTGGTCATGGCGAGCACTCCTGGTGCCAATGCTACCGCCAAAGCGATCCTTGATCACATCAAAAGCGTGCATCTGGCGATAGAGATCGCAGATCGCCGGTTTACCAAAAAACAGGAACCGGTCTCGACATTGGCCGATTTGAATTCCACCGGCTATCTGGTGCTTGGCCCGGAAATTGCCGATTGGCGCGATATGGCGTTTCTGAATGGCCCGGTAGAAACACGGTCCGATGACAAGGTTCTGGCGCAAAACAGCGACCCCGCCGCATGGCCTGATCCGTTTGGCGGATTGGCCTATCTGGTGCGGTTCCTCGCCAAACGCGGTCAGCACTTAAAAGCAGGCGATGTCATCACCACCGGGGCCTGCGCCCCGCCGACCTTGACCAAACATGGCCGTATCGAAGCGATTTTTGAAGGTGTCGGCACCGTGCGCGCCGAAATCAAAACCGCCTGAAAACGTACAGAAAATGGCAAAGGGGCCTTGCGCTGCAAACCGCACGGCCCCTTTGTTTTCAGTATCTATACATCTTCGCGGAACCGGTTGACCGGCACCCCCGCGACATCGACACGCAGCATGACAAGTTTGCCCGCATCGGGGAATTCGGCACGTTTATCAGCCGGGTAATTTTCCATGTGACTGGTGACATAAAGCGTTTTCATGTCCAGCCCGCCAAAGCACGGCATGGTCGGATTTGGCATCGGCATATCAATTGATAGCAACAAGGTACCATCAGGGGCAAAACGGTTCAGTTTGCCCGCCGAAACGCCTGCACTCCAATAACAGCCTTCCATGTCAACCGCCGCACCATCCGGGCGTCCGACCGTGTCGTTAAGGTCAAGGAAACGCTGACAATTACGGATCGCGCCGGTCTTGGCATCAAAATCCCAGCGATTGACCCAAGGCCCACGAGAATCCGAATGATACATAATGCGACCATCGGGCGACCATGCCAGACCGTTGGAAATCTTGATCCCGCCGACCTTGTGTTCGACTTCTCCCGATCCGGTCACGCGATAAAGCGATGCCACAGGCTGCTTGTCGGCATTCTGGTCCATGGTACCGACCCAGAATGCCCCGTCCGGGCCGATTTTGCCGTCATTGGTTCGGCTCATGTCATTATCGCCATCGACCGCGGCAAGCTTTTCGCGCACCCCGGTTTTCGGATCAAACAGGATAATGTCACTTTTCAGCGCCACGACCAGACGCCCCTGATCGGTCAGACCGAAACAGCCGACTTCGCTTTCAAATGACCAGCTATGGCGCTGCCCGGTTTCGATATCAAGCGCATGGATTTTCTGACCGATGATATCGGCCCAGTAAAGGCGGTTATTGTAGCCGTCCCAGTTCGGGCATTCGCCCAGTTCAAACCGTTCCTCCAGCAGAATGCGGGGCTGCTGTACGGCTGAAATATCACCTGACATGATCCGTTCCTGTATTCTTTCCGACGCAATTCGTCATATGACTTGTGTGCAGGCGCACAGGGGCACTTGTCAACAAATTTGCGTGGAAACTTTACAGGATGTTCTGTGCGTGGAAGTCGCGACGTTACATATCACGCGCATGGTCAGTTACCCGCTGGCGAGCTTGATGCAGGTGATAGCGCATCAGCAATTCCGCGCTTTCGCCGTCCTGTCCACGGATCGCGTCATAAATCTGACGATGTTCCAAAAGAACCTTTTTTACCCGTTCGGCCGATCCGGTGCGCGTGATGTTCAAGGCGACATTCATGGTTTTGGCAATCACGCCATGTAGGGACGTCAGCATGGTGACAAAGATATCATTGCCGCTGGCGCGTGCGATTGACATGTGGAATTCAAAATCCGCCTGATCGGCAATATCACCGGCTGCAATGCCTTCTTCAAGCATCTTAAGCGCACGTTCGATGTCGCGATGATGACGCAGTGTGGCGCGTTCGGCGGCCATGCGCGCGGTTGCCCCCTCGATCGCAATGCGGGCTTCAAAACAGCGCAGTAACCCGGCCACATCATTGATCCCGCCAAACTCGATCAACCCTTGTGGTGGTCGTTTCTTGACGAATGATCCAACTCCCTGTCGGGCATAGACCAACCCGTCAGACTGCAATTTGCGCAGGGCTTCGCGCACCACGGGTCGCGACACACCAAAGGATGCACATATTTCATTTTCAGAGGGCAGCTTGGCCCCTTCGGACAGATTGCCCGATACAATCTGCTCAAGTATCTGCCCGTAAAGCTGATCCGCAAGCTTTTCACGCTTCTGGATTTTAAGTTGCAAGCCGGTCATTTCCCCAATCCCCGTCAACTTGTCATCTTGTCATTCTTACTTGTAAGTTTTATCGGCAAATACTTGCAGGGTAAAGGGGAAGCAATCAGTCGACGAGTGAATAATCGCGCCTGCCAATCTGCTCTTCATCCTGATCGACAAGACCATGACCCGATCCGGTCAAAAGGCTTGGCGTCAGCGTCATGACGCCAGAAAGCGTATCGTTATAGCCAAGCACCCTGACATCGCCGAATTCCTTGAATTCAGGACGGTTATGGACGTTTGGTACATGCGACACCGGCTCGACACAGAATGTCTGACCGTTTTCCGGGATATAGAATTGCAGATTCGACAAAGTGTCACTGGCTTCCAGAAGCAGGCTTAACTGCCGGTCTGCCCAGACCATTTCCGCCTGTTTGTTCCAGCCGATATAATGAATATCAAGCCCCTTGTGATGGCAGATCATTTTTCCATCGGCAAAATCGCGACCAAGATCGATCACCGTGCGCGTTGTGGGTAACTTGCCTTCGTCGGTTCCGAAACAGTCGGTCGCAACAAACTGTACCCATGCACTTTCGCCTCCGGGGAACCATGGATGCAACCCGATCCCATATGGCATCGGGTCCTTGCCAAGATGACGCACACCGATTTCGATTGAAATAGTATCGTTTGCGACCTTGATCTGCTGCCAGGCGACATAACAAAAACCGGTCAGCGGATCATCATGTTTGTGATTGAACCGGATGGTATCAACCGCTGGACGTTCGATATCCCAGATACTTGAAATACCAAATCCGTGAATGGCATGCGGGTCCGGTGCCCGATTTGCCGGAACATTGATGGTTTTGCCATCGAATTCGAACTGGGCATAACCCAGCCGGTTGGCAAAGGGTACCATCGGAAAACATCCAAGGTGCGAAGGATTGCCCGATGCCAGGGAATAATCGTCAACCGGACGCAACAGGTTTACCACCCCGTTACCGTCGGGACGCACCCAGTCGATCCGCGAAATGGCCCCGCCCCGCGGGACAATTCCGACCCTGAACGGACCACTGTTCCAGCGATATTCCGGTTCGGCCGATTTGGCCATTGTCGTCGCCTCATCACTGTATCAAAATCATATGATGACTTTCCGTCACCAACATCGTAGGACTATTTCAGGATGTTAAATTCATCATTATTAACATCTGGTTCCGATCATAGCGGATTTGCAGAGCAAGAAAATGAGCAACAACTCCGCGCAGAACGCGCCACGAAAAGTTTCGCTGACCGAAAAGGTCATTGCAAGCCTGCGTCACGAAATTGAAAGCGGCATGCGCACGCCCGGCAGCAAACTTCCGACCGAGCCGGTTTTGACCGAACAGTTCGGCGTCAGCCGCACGGTGGTCCGCGAAGCCATTGCGGCCCTTAAGGCCGATGGTCTGCTCGAACCGCGCCAAGGAGCTGGCGTGTTTGTGCTGGCTCCCAATCCGCGCAAACTAGGCAGCACGATCTTTGCCGTCGATTCCGCGCAGATTTCCGATGTCCTGGAAATTCTTGAACTGCGCATGGCAGTCGAGATCGAGGCAGCCGGTCTTGCCTGCGCACGAAGCTCTGCCGCCCAGCAGGCCAAAATATACGAAGCCCTGCAGGAAATGACCGACTGCTTTGAACGCGGCAATCCGACCGAAAAGGCCGATTTCGAATTCCATCGCGCGATTGCCGATGCGACCAATAACCGGCGTTATGTCGAGTTTCTCGAACATCTGGGCGATAAGACCATCCCGCGCGCGCAATTACGCCGCCGCCCTCCCGAGGTCGAAGACCAGAAAAACTATATGCAGAAAATTCTGGCCGAACATCATCGCATCTTTGATGCAATTGCATCGCGTGATGCCGAAACGGCCCGCACCGCAATGCGCGAACATCTCAGCCAAAGTCAGGCCCGCTATCAAAGCCTGCTGCGGCAGCGCTAGGCAGACTCTAGCTCTGCTCGATCAGGGTGACGATATCACGCATGTCATCGAAAACAATATCGGCCCCGGCGTCATAAAGACGGGTCGATGCATCTTCGCGCTGCCCGGCATAATGCCCGCCCCCGATATAACCAATGCAGGTCATGCCTGCTGCCACGGCGGCCTTCACCCCGGCAATCGAATCCTCGATCACGATTGCCTGATCCGGACGAAACCCCATTTTATCAGCGGCATATAAAAACAGATCCGGTGCCGGTTTACCGTTCAGGACGAAATCGGCACTGTAAATATCGGCTCCGAACCAATGGCCCAGTCCCGTCACCTTCATTGTCCGTTCAAGCCGCTGCACCGAACTGCTTGATGAAATGCAAAACGCGATCTTGCGTTTTTTAAGCGCGGCAAGGACCGTATCGATTGCGTCTGTTTTCCGAAGTTCAACGTCGTAACGGGCAAACAGGCGCTCATAAAAGAACAGCTTGAATTCGAGGGCGATGTCACGTCCGGTTTCAAGGCGGATATGTTCGATCGGGGCGGCACTTGATCGCCCGGTAAAGCGTGCTGCAACTTCTGCTAGACTTAGCGGTGCACCGTAATGATCAAGCACATCGACAAGTGTTGCCAAGGAGATCGGTTCGCTGTCGACCAAGACACCGTCACAATCAAAAAGAACGACACCCTTGCCGGTCATGATCGATGCCAGTGTCCGGTTACGGACGTTATCTTGGACATTTCGGGGGGCCATGTTGAACCTGGCTTCATTGGGTTTGATGACAAAAGCCTATACAAATGCGAATATCACAGTCAACCAAAATGAGCATTTGACCAAATGATGCACTTTTGCTCAATTGCGCGTCATGTAAATTTATTGCGGACAAAAAGATACGCGGAAATCGCTTGAAATCAGGGTCGGATTTGCGCTCAAAACGCATCACACTACCAATCGGCCCCGCGGGAGGAAGATCAAATGAGCCCTACAGATAAGTTCATCATCGGCGTAGATGTTGGCACCGGAAGCGCACGCGCTGGCGTGTTTAGCGTCGATGGAAAGTTGCTTGGCAGCGCCGCCCATGCCATCGCCATGAACAAGCCAAAACCTGATTTTGTCGAACAGGACTCGGAAAATATCTGGCAATCGGTTTGCCAGTCGGTTCGCGACGCGCTGGCAAAATCAAATATTGCCGCCGATCAGGTCGCAGCCATCGGATTTGATGCCACCTGTTCGCTCGTGATCCGCGATACTGATAACCGTCCGCTTGGCGTAACACCGGGTGGTGCGGATAACTGGGATGTTATTGTCTGGATGGATCACCGTGCCATCCGCGAAGCCGAAGAATGCACCAAAACCGGCACCAAGGTGCTAGAATATATCGGCGGCACCATGTCCCCCGAAATGGAATTGCCCAAACTGATGTGGCTGAAACGCCATCATCGTCAGAACTGGGACAAAATGGGTGCGGCATATGACCTTGCCGATTTCCTGTCTTTCCGCGCAACCGGCAGTGACGACCGGTCCTGCTGCACAATCACCTGTAAATGGACCTATTTGGCGCATCAGGATGATCCGTGGGATCGCGCGTTTCTTGATCAGATCGGCCTTGATGATTTCCCCGGCAAGGCCGGAATTAACCGCAAGGCATTGGGTGTTGGCGATCTGATCGGCAATCTGTCAGATCAGGGGGCCGCCGAACTCGGCCTGACCACCGATTGCGTCGTGGGGGCAGGCTTGATTGATGCCCATGCCGGGGCCCTTGGCACACTTGGCGAATATCTGGATGGCAATCTTGATGAACGCTTTGCCATGATTGCCGGAACATCCACTTGCCATATGGCTCTATCCTCCGAACCGCGTTTCATTAAAGGTGTCTGGGGCCCCTATTTCGGGGCGATTGCGCCGGGTCTTTGGTTAAACGAGGGCGGTCAGTCTGCAACCGGCGCGCTGCTTGATCATATCGTCGCCATGCATCCGTTTTCGCACAACATGGGCCGTGATGCGCACAAGCTTGCAGGGGAAAAGCTTATGCCCCGGATGATGGAAACACCCGATCTTGCGCCCCGACTGCATGTTCTGCCCGATTTTCATGGCAATCGGTCGCCACTTGCCGACTCAGAAGCACTCGGCGTGATTTCAGGTCTCAGCCTTGATCAAAGCGAGGAGAGCTTCCTTGACCTTTACTGGGCAACCGCCTGCGCGATTGCCTATGGCACGCGCCATATCATTGATGCCCTGAACGCAACGGGCTATGAGATCAAACATATCCATCTAAGCGGCGGACACACTGCAAGCCCGGTTCTGGTCAAACTTTATGCCGATGTTACCGGATGCAATGTCGTGATGTCCGATTGCGCCGAACCGGTCCTGCTGGGTTCCGCCATGCTTGGTGCTGCGGCCCTTGATCCCGAAGGCGGTCTTGCCCTTGCATCGCGCCGGATGGCTGGCAAGGAAACCATCCACGCCCCGGACCAAACCGCAAAGGACGCCCACGATAGGCGCTATGCCATTTTCCACAAGCTTCATACCCACCGGCAGGAACTTGATGCCATGGTAGCAGGCTGATTCATCAAAAAGCCCCGCAACATTCACTGCGGGGCTTTTCATTTTGCTTACAAGCCTCATCAGGCCTGAACGGTTTTCTGACGCTGGCTTCCTAGCCCTTCGATGCCAAGCTCCATGACATCACCGGGTTTCAGGAAACGTTGCGGTGTCATGCCCATGCCAACCCCGGGCGGGGTGCCGGTCGTGATGATGTCGCCCGGCTGCAGGGTCATGAATTTCGACAGATAACTGATCAGATGGGTAACGCCATAAACCATGGTTGCCGTGCTGCCATCCTGAACACGTTCACCGTTCAGTTCCAGCCACAGACGCAGGTTTTGCGGATCGGCAACCTCGTCACGTGTCACAAGCCACGGACCAATCGGACCAAAGGTATCGTGGCTTTTGCCCTTTACCCATTGGCCTGCATGTTCAAGCTGAAACGCGCGTTCAGACATATCATTGACCACACAATATCCCGCTACATGACCAAGCGCCTCCGCCTCGGTCACGTATTTGGCTTGCTTGCCGATCACGATGCCCAGCTCAACCTCCCAGTCAGATTTTTCCGACCCACGCGGGATTTCGACATCATCATTCGGGCCGCAAACTGCCGACGTTGCCTTGAAAAAGATGATCGGCTCGGGCGGCACCTGCATGCCCGCCTCGGCGGCATGATCGGAATAGTTCAAACCGATGCAAATGAACTTGCCAGGTTTGGCAACACAGGCACCAATTCGCGGATTGCCGGAAACTGCCGGAAGTTTTTTGGGATCAAGGGCTGCGATTTTGGTAAAGGTCGCATCGGAAATGGTCTCGGGATTGTAATCCTCGATCACCGACGAAAGATCGCGGATTACACCATCCGGATCTAGAAGCCCGGGCTTTTCCGCACCGGCAGCCCCAAAACGCAGAAGTTTCATTTAATATTCCTCCCATGATCGGTTTATTTGTATTCCTCATACAAATAAACCCTTCCTTGGTCCAGTAAGGATCATTGATCTTGTAAATTAAAAGGGCCGCAGATTTGCGGCCCTCAGACCGCTGACAAACCCCGTCATATTTTGGCGGGGTTTTTCTTTTAGAGGTGTTTGAAAGCTGGCTTGAGTGTGCCGAGGGGATTATCCCTCAGCGATTGGCCCCTTGGGGCCCAAAGCCAGGGCTATTTTCTTGATGTTTTGGGCGGCGGCGGCCAGCAGACATTGGCATTTGACATTGATCAGTCCCCGGAACCTTGCATATCGATGACCGTGAAGCTGTTTGGCATCTGCAAAAGAGCGTTCGACCGTCTCTTTTCGGCGCTTGTAAACCCGCTTACCCCACTCTGTCAGACGATAGGCGTCAGCCCGGTCTCTGGCGTCTTGCCAGACATGGCGCGTGACAGTTTTTCGGTGGTGGGCATTGGCGGTACAGGAAGCCAGCACAGGACAGGTGCGGCATTTTTCCGGGTCGCTGTGATAATGGCGGTATCCATTTCGGTCGGTTGTCGCATAAGACAGAAGCTGACCTTCGGGGCAGCGATAAGCATCACGCTCAGGGTCATAAACGTATTTGCGTTTGGGGATGTAGCCTTCCCGAAGGTTCGGGCGGCGATAGCCCGTCACGCCAAGGATGTCACGATCTTCAAGGCCTTTGGCAATCGCGGCGGTCGCATAGCCCGCATCCAGTCCGACGGCGATAACATCAAGGTCAAAACGCTGCCTTTGTCGGTCAAGACGGTCGAGATAGGGAATGCTGTCATGCAGATTGGCCGGGGTGGCGTAACTGTCGGTAATGATCCCAAGCTTGCCATCGACCGTGCGGTGATCGAGATAGAAAAAGCCCTTGGGCTTGCCGTCGCGCACCATATATCCGCTGTCGGGATCGGTTCGGCTGATCTTGGTTTCTTTCTCAACCGGCTGGCGTTCCTTGGCTTTGAGCGGCTTTTTCGCATGAGCCGCCCGGTCTTCCTCAATCGCCAGATCCAGATCATCCCAATAGGCCGCGCGCGATTTGGCAACCACTTCGCGGTCCCATTTGTTCTTGTTGGCATCGGCCTTCAAATGCGTGCTGTCGGTATAGAGAACCTTACCATCCACCAGCCCGTGCCTGATCGCCTGCTCGACGATCTCGTCAAAAATATCCTGCGCAACACTGGCATCATGATATCGACGCCGCCGGTTCTGCGACAGGGTCGAGGCATCAAAGACCTTGTCGGTCAGCTTGAGTTGCAAAAACCAGCGATAGGCGACATTGACCTCAATCTCGCGCACAAGCTGGCGCTCCGAGCGCACGCCAAACAGATAGCCAATGAACAGCGCCTTAAACATCATCACCGGATCAAGGGCGGGACGGCCATTGTTCGCGCAGTACAAATCGGCCACGCGCGCATGGATAAAACTGAAATCGATCACGGCATCGATCTTACGAAGCAAATGATCGCTGGGGACCAAACTGTCGAGTGTCACCATCTCAAGTTCGGTTTGATGTGGGCTGGGTTTCTTAAGCATTCCCCATTGAATCAAAAATCCCCGCCAATGGCGAGGACTTTGTCAGCAGTCTGAAAGCCGCAGATTTGCGGCCCTTGTTGGGATCAGGTTGTGACGATCACGCAAGGTTTTCCTGGAAAAACTCGGCCGTCCGTGCATTGGCGGTTTCTGCATCCTTCTCGTCGTAATGCGCCCCGCCCTTGCGCGCAAACGCATGATCGCGACCGGGATAGAAATGAAGCTCGGTCAACGGATGGTCATCAAGCGCATCCTTGATAACGGCCTGCGCATCGGCAGGGATATATTCATCATTCCCGGCAAGGTGAATGATCACCGGCTGTTTGATCTTCCCGGCTTCGCCGATATAATTGTTCATGCCGCCACCATAATAGACGGCAAAGGCATCGCCATCAGTTCGCGTGGCCGACAGGAAGGTCAAAAGCCCGCCAAGGCAGAAACCGACAACACCGGCCTTGCCATTTGCACCATCAATCTTGCGTGCTGCCGTCAGGGTTGCCGCAATATCCTCGACACCCTTATCGACATTGAATGCCTGATAATAGCCAAATGCCTGTTTCCATTCTTCTTCGGTCTTGTCGGTGATTTCGATCCCCGGCTCGATCCGCCAGAACAGATCAGGACAAACCGCGATATAGCCCTGTTTGGCATAATCATCGGCAATGCCACGCATCACGGCATTAACACCAAAGATTTCCTGAATAACCACCACCACCGGTGCCGGTAATTTGGCTGGCATGGCAACATAGGCATCGAAATTACCGTTCGGCGTCTGCACCGTCAGCTTGCTGGTCATGATGGTCCTCCTTGTCGATATCAGATTTTCCGGCGACGCCGGTTCTTTCCCTGATGAGGTATTGGATCATACTGATTTCGCAAGGGCGTGGCAGAAATCCCTCCCCCTCAGATCAGCTTCGCCACGGATTGACCGCACGACGATCCACCACACCGGGGACAATCCCGCGTGCAGCGTTCGATACATGATCCATCACGTTGCTGGCTGCGATATCGTATTGACGTGCGATCATGCGTTTTTGCCGTTCAGCAAATAACGACGCACGATCCGCCAGATCAATCGGGCTTCCGGCCGTTTCCATCCCTGCAAGGAACGCATCGCGATCCAGCCAGTCCAGTGTATTTTTTGTCAGATCAAGACGCAGCACATCCCCGTCGCGCAGATGACCGATGCCGCCACCCACGAATGCCTCGGGCACCATATGGCCGATACACGCCCCCTTGGTCACGCCGGAATAACGGCCATCAGTGATCAGCATGCTTGACGCTTCAAGGATGCGATGGTGGCGCAGGTTCTGGGACGGTGAAAACATTTCCGGCATGCCATAGGCTTCCGGCCCCTGCCCGCCAATCACAAAGGCAAAGGACAAATGCCCCTGTGCCTGCATATCCTTGGGGGCGTCCATATCAACCCGGTTACCACCATTGCGCCGGACCACGGCAGCAATCAGTTCTTCGTCCACGCCATCGGTTTCAATCAGGCGCGTCACCAGATCGGGCGAGGCAAAATCAGCGTTACAGACATGCTCATTTTCATAATAGCGTACGATGAAAACGTGATTGTCGAAATGTTCGATCAGATGGTCGCTCATGCCCGATGTCTTGACCGCACAATTTTCAAAGAAGCTGCCGGTCAGAACATCCACGCCGGACCGCTTGCGTACAGGGGTCGCCCGGATAACCGATTTATCGCCAAGTGACAGATCGACGGGGTTTTCAAGATTGGCAATCCGTTCGCCCCATGTTTTGCCAAGAACCGTCGGCGCATCCAGATCCATCGCCACACCAAGATCGGCAAGAACGCGATAGATACTTTCCATACCACGATTTTTGCCTTCGGCCATTTGCTGGGCCAGAACAAAGGTATCGCGATTTTCCGTCAGGCTATGGGCGAAGATTTCCGGCACCGGTGTTTTAAGACGCACATCCTGATAATCATCAATCGTCACGTCAAACCCGGCATAGCGCATCATGAAGGGCAAATGCAGCAGCATGTTGCTGCTTGACCCCGTGGCATTATGAATACGCACGAAATTGGCAAAGTTGCGTTTCAACAGATTGCTGATCGCATATTCGGGTTTGTTGAAGACCCCAAACATCGCATCAATCCCGGCCGCCACTGCTGCATAGGGCGGCACATCGGTAAGCAATTCCAGTTCGGGCGGTGTCAGGCCAAAGGCAGCCAGCATGGTGCGCGATGAATTACCTGTACCGTTAAAGGCGCAAATTCCCCCCTTGGAATCACAGGTCGCCCCGGCAAGCTCATCAAGAACCCGGCGTTCCATCTTGCCATCGATAATGCCCAATAACCGCGCCCGGTCCAGCAACCCGGCAAAGGCTTCGTCAGACGTGCATTGCAGAATATAGCGCATATTTTCGCGAATATCCGAACCAAGGTCATCATGCCCGGCCCGATCTGCATCATCGGCAATTTTATCCAGCAACCGGCGGGTTCCATCGGGAATTTCCCCGCCCTTCAGGACGTGGGACGGGGCAAACACCGCCCAGACCGGGGCCTGATCACCACGATATTTGCGCGCCTGATCGGCGGCTGCCAGCCCAGCCACCACCGCGGCGGGTGATTTGTCGCACCCGGCAATGACGTAGGCCGCATGATAGCTGTGGCCTTCAAAGGTAATATTGACCGCCGCCGCCGTATGGTTCCGCGATGCCAGGGAATAGCTTTGGCCGATATTATTCTGCGCGGTGCCATCGCAAATCACCGGCACATGAAACAGGAACGGCACCCCACCCATTTCCCATATGCGAATTGCCGCCATCAAAGCCTGTGGCCGATCCAGCAAATGCGCCGGATGATCCGGTGCGCCGCCGATAATCGCAATGCGTGGCCGGTTTTCCACCAGTCGCCCGACCACATCTCGGATTTCCGGTACATTGAATTTCCGGTCGCTGGCGACAACCGGGTTTTCATTCACCGCATCGCGCAATAGCCGCACAACCGTAATCGGCTGATTGGCTAGCCCCTGAATGCAGTCGCGATAGGGATTGGCTTTTTCGTCAATGGTGATGGCATTGGGAAGGGATTGGGGCATGATGGTCTCTGACTGCGGGAATCGGGACGAAATGGTGCGAATTTATTTGATTGGTGGCAGACTATCAGACAAGCCCGCCATCGACGATAAAGCTTTGTGACGAGCACGCCGATGATACGTCGGATGCCAGGAAAAGCACCATCTGTGCAACATCATCCCCGACAAGGCGGCGTTTGACGCATTGCTGTTCCTGAATGCGTTCCTCGTCCGCGGGGCTGATCCAAAGATCAAGCTGGCGCTGGGTAATAATACAGCCCGGAATCACGGTATTGACCCGAATGCCATCCGCACCCCAGTCACGTGCCAAGGCGCGTGTCATGCCAACAATGCCAGCCTTGGCGGTTTCATAACCGACCAGATCGGGCAACCCCATCAAGTAACTTACCGAACTGAAATTAATGATGCTGCCACGGCCCTTTTCGGCCATGCCCTTTGCCACGGCACGCGAACAGAAAAACTGATGTGACAGATTGACATCAAGCTTGTCACGCCATTCATTCGGCCCGGTTTCTTCTGGACTGTGGCGGTCATCGCGGGCGGCATTATTGACCAGCACATCAATCACACCGATTTTCGATGCCATTTCGGTAACAGCCTTGGGAATCCCGGCCTGATCGCGCAGATCAAGTGACATGTAGTGCGGACGAACATCCAGATCACGTTCGATTTCGGCACACAGTTTTGCAGCAGCAGCATCATCGATATCAAAAAAGCCGACCCGCGCGCCCTGCGCACAAAAGGCCCGGACGATAGACGCCCCGATGCCCGACGCGCCACCGGTCACCAGAACCGATTTGCCCTCTATGTCGTGATAACTCGCTGTCATAACGTTCCCTGACTTGTTTTGATCTTTTATTTTTCACTATCAAATTAAATGCTGCGCTGCACCAACTCAAATCCGCCTTAAATCAACCAGTGATGCGGCTTAACGGTGTATTTGAGCGTAAAAAGCGAGATTTTTAATTTGTTCATTAAAAAAATTTGACAGGACGGATCGAAGGCGTCAACATTTTTTCGACAACAAAAATAAATGTCACTGCAAGACACATATCATTCAGGGAAGAAACAGATGAAAAAACTCCTCTCCTCGGTCGCACTGGCCGGTGCCGTGCTGTTTTCCGCTAACGCCTTTGCCGACGATCTGATCGTTGGTGTCAGCTGGTCGAACTTCCAGGAAGAACGCTGGAAAACCGACGAAGCCGCCATTGTCAAGGCGCTTGAAGCAGCTGGCGCACAATATATCAGCGCCGACGCCCAAAGCTCGCCCTCCAAACAGCTTTCCGATATCGAAAGCCTGATTTCGCGTGGTGCAGATGCCTTGATCGTTCTGGCACAGGATTCCTCATCCATTGGTGCTGCAGTCACGCAGGCGATCAATGAAGGCATTCCGGTGGTTGGTTATGACCGCCTGATCGAAGACCCGAACGCCTATTACATTACCTTCAACAACAAGGAAGTCGGCCGTCTTCAGGCCGAAGCCGTGTTTGCCCAACAGCCGAAAGGCAATTACGTATTCATCAAAGGCGCACCGACCGACCCGAACGCCAATATCCTGCATGAAGGGCAGCTTGAAATCCTTCAGGCGGCAATCGATAGCGGCGATATCAAGGTTGTCGGCGAAGCCTATACCGATAGCTGGCAGCCAGCCATCGCCCAGCGCAACATGGAACAGTTCCTGACTGCTGCCGATAACAAGGTTGACGCCGTTGTCGCCTCGAATGACGGCACGGCGGGTGGCGTTGTGGCCGCCCTTTCCGCACAGGGCATGCAAGGCATTCCGGTTTCCGGTCAGGATGGCGATCACGCCGCCCTTAACCGTGTTGCGCTTGGCACCCAGACGGTTTCGGTCTGGAAAGATGCCCGCCTTCTGGGACAGCGCGCGGCCGAAATCGCGGTTGAACTGGCAAAAGGCACCAAACTGGGTGACGTCGAAGGAACCCAGGATTGGAACAGCCCGAACGGTGTCACCATGAAGTCCTACTTCCTTGATCCGGTCGCGATCAACCAGAACAAGCTTGATCTTGTGATCGACGCGGGCTGGGTATCCAAGGACGTCGTCTGCAAAGGGGTTGAAAGCGGCAAGGTCGCTGCCTGTAACTAGGCAGGTTTCCTCCATCCGACCTTGTTAAACCCCGGGGCCGGCCGCATCTGATCGACCGGCCCCGCTGCCTGACGAGCATTTTACATGACAAGACTACTTGCCAAGATGGAAGTCGACCGCCGCCTTGTAGGGCTCGCCGTTGTGCTTCTGGTTATCTGGATCGGCTTTGACATCGCATCCGGCGGACGCTTCATCACCCCGCGCAATATCTTCAACCTGTCGGTTCAGACGGCATCCGTTGCCGTGATGGCGTGCGGGATGGTGCTGATTATCGTCACCCGCCATATCGACCTTTCGGTCGGTGCGATACTGGGTGTTCTTGCGATGATCATGGGTGTCGTGCAATCCGACATCCTGCCACAATTCCTTGAATACAACCACCCGATGACATGGATCATCACCCTTCTTGTCGGGTTGGTGATCGGGGCGACAATTGGTGGCATACAGGGGCTTGCCGTTGGTTATCTTGGCGTTCCGGCCTTTATCGTGACCCTGGGCGGGCTTCTGGTCTGGCGCGGGGCGGCATGGTGGGTCACGCAAGGGCGTACTGTTGCCCCGCTTGATCACAATTTCATGCTGCTGGGCGGCGGGATCGAAGGCACGATTGGCGCAACCTGGAGCTGGATTGTCGCAGCCATCTCCATTGTCGCCATCATCTATGCCGCCATCATGGAACGTCGCCGCAGGCTTTCCTTCCAGTTCCCGGTCAAACCGATCTGGGCGGAATATACCAATACACTGATCAAGGCCGGGCTGGTTCTGGTGGCGATCATCACATTGAACGCCTATCATCTACCCGAACGTGCAGCCGAACGCATTCTTGAAGATCGCGGTATTCCGGTGACGCCGGAAAACCTTATGATTTCGCACGGCATTCCGATTCCGCTTCTGATTGTTGCCCTTGTGGCGATTGTTCTGACCATCGTTGCCAAACGCACCCGGTTCGGGCGCTACGTTTTCGCCATGGGCGGCAACCCACAGGCCGCCGAACTGGCAGGCATTAACGTCAAACGCATGACGGTTGCGGTTTTTGCCCTGATGGGAGTTCTGTGCGCGATCAGTGCGGCGATTTCATCGGCACGCCTGCAATCGGCGGGCAATGACCTTGGCACGCTTGACGAATTGCGCGTGATTGCCGCGGTTGTGATCGGCGGAACGTCGCTGGCCGGCGGTGTCGGCACCATCTATGGCGCGCTGATCGGTGCCCTTGTGATGCAAAGCCTGCAAAGCGGCATGGCGCTTCTGGGTGTTGATACATCACTGCAAAGCATCGTCATCGGCCTTGTGCTTGTCCTTGCCGTGTTCAGCGACAAATATTTCCACCGTCGCTATAGCGACCCGACCAGTTAGGAGTATGGGGAAATGAACGATATCAAAACCGGTCAAAACCCGCTGGTCGAAATGCGCGACATCCATATCAGCTTTGGCGGGGTCAAGGCGGTCGACGGGGTTTCCATTGATCTTTATCCCGGCGAGGTGGTTGGCGTGCTTGGCCATAACGGTGCAGGCAAATCAACTCTGATCAAGGTGCTTTCGGGTGCATACAAGGCCGACACCGGCCAGATCATTGTTGATGGCCGCGAAGCCAAAATCGAAAATGCCCGCGATGCGCGCGACAACAATATCGAAACCATCTATCAGAACCTTGCCCTTGCCGATAATCTTGATGCCGCGCAGAACCTGTTTCTCGGCCGTGAAATCGTTGATAAATTTGGCTTTCTTGACGATGCCGCGATGGAACACAAGGCGCGTGAAGTGCTTCATCGCCTGAACCCGAATTTCCATAAATTCACATCCCCCGTTTCTGCACTTTCGGGCGGGCAACGGCAATCGGTGGCAATTGCGCGTGCCCTTTTGTTCGAAGCCCGCGTTCTGATCATGGATGAACCGTGTGCCGCCCTTGGCGTGCATGAAACCCGCATGGTCGGCGAACTGATTGATCAACTTAAACGCGACGGGCTCGGTATTTTGTTGATCAGTCACGATCTTCATGATGTGTTTGATTTGTCTGATCGTTTGCATGTTATGAAGAACGGCAAGCTGGTCGGCACCGTCCCGACCAAAGATGTTACCCATGATGACGTTCTTGGAATGATCATTCTGGGCAAAATGCCCGATCATCTTTTGCATCTTGCCGGACCGGGTGCCACCAACGCCCCGAACAAAGAGGCCCTTCAATGACTATCGACTTCCCAAATACCGCAAGCGACATCCTGCCCGACGATCATGGCAATGCCATTCTGGTTGGTCGCGTCTGGGACCCGCGCGTTTCCGGCCCGACCCCGGTTGTTGTCGATCAGGGCAACCTTCGCGATATCAGCAAACTGGCCCCGACCATCAGTCAGCTTCTTGAACGCGATGACCTGGTATCGCAGCTTCGCAATCCGTCCGGTTTCCCGCTGGTGGGTACGCTTGATGACGTTGCAGCAGCATCCAAACCCGGCGCCGGATCGCAAACACTTCATTTGCTCAGCCCAAATGACCTTCAGGCGATCAAGGCCAGTGGCGTGACATTTGTCGCAAGCCTTCTGGAACGTGTGATCGAAGAACAGGCGCGTGGGGACGCCAGCAAGGCCGATCTGATTCGCACCGAAATCACCGGCATCATCGGCGATGACCTGTCGCAAATCGAACCGGGATCGAAAAAGGCCGCAGACATCAAGGAAGTCCTGATCGCCAAAGGCGCATGGTCGCAATATCTGGAAGTCGGGATTGGCCCGGATGCGGAAATCTTTACCAAATCCCCGCCAATGTCCGCCGTTGGTCATGGCGCACATGTCGGCCTGCATCCGATTTCAAACTGGAACAACCCGGAACCCGAAGTGGTTCTGGCTGTCAGCTCAAAGGGCAAAATCGTCGGCGCAACCCTTGGCAATGATGTCAATCTGCGCGACGTCGAAGGCCGCTCCGCCCTGCTTCTGGGCAAGGCAAAGGACAATAACGGCTCCTGCGCCATCGGGCCATTCATCCGCATTTTTGATGGTAATTTCACGCTTGAAACCGTCAAGCAGGCCGATCTTAAAATGGCGGTCGACGGACAGGATGGCTATCACCTTGATGCCGGAAGCTCCATGAGCCAGATCAGTCGTTCACCCGAAAGCCTCGCCGCACAGGCATACGGCAAACATCATCAATATCCGGATGGCTTCATGCTGTTTCTGGGCACGATGTTTGCTCCCACCGATGATCGTGGCGGCAAGGGCAAGGGCTTCACCCACGAAATGGGCGATCTCGTTACCATTTCGACCCCCTGCCTCGGCAAGCTTTGCAATCAGGTCGAGCGGTCCGATGCCATTGCGCCATGGACCTTTGGCATTACGGCACTGATGACCAATCTGGCCGCACGTGGATTGCTTTAACCCGCTGCATCACCAGCTTGCCAAAACGATAAAAAACATGCCCTTATCCGGAACCGGGTTTGCCCCCGGTTCCGATCCCGCCTTGCAGAATAACAGGCCCCGCCGATGAGCCGTCGAACCGATCACGATACCCCACGCCAGCCATCCCAGATTGCCATTCTGCGTTTTCTGCGTATTCATGGCCCTGCCGCCCGTATCGATATCGGCAACGCTACCGGATTAAGCCCGGCGACAGTAACATCGCTGACCGCCGATCTGATTGCCCAGGGGCTGGTAAAGGAAACTCAAGGCGCACCAAACGGCACAAATGGCAATAACGGCCAAAGCGCTACACGCGGCCGCCCCAAGGTTCTACTTGATCTTGTGCCCGGCGCGGCCTGTGTGGTTGGCGTTAAACTAACGATCAATCTGGTTGAAATCGCACTGGGCAATTTCAAGGGCGAGATTGAACGCAGCATCCAGCACAGCGTGAATACCCGCGACCTGGATGAAACATCGCTGGTGACAACGCTTTGCGATCTGATTGATCAATTCATCACCAATAACCGGGATATCGCGCCAAACCCGCCCATCGGGATCGGCATCGCCATTCAGGGCGTTGCCGACAGCAATAGCGGTGAAATCATCTGGTCGCCGGCCCTCCGCCACCGGCAGATTGCGATTACCAAACCGCTGCGTGAACGCTTTGGCGGCATTGTCCAGATGTCAAACGATGCCAACTGTATTGCGACCGCCATCACTCAAAATAACGATCTTGGCGGCAATGGTGATTTTGCCGTGATCATGCTAGGCTACGGCGTCGGCATGGGGCTTGTCCTGAACGGGGCGGTGTATAATGGCCATTTTGGCGCTGCCGCCGAATTCGGTCACATGAAATATCAACCCGACGGGCCGCTTTGCAATTGCGGGCGACGCGGTTGCATCGAAGCCTATATCGGGGATTACGCCATTCTGCGCGATGCCAGTGGCCTGATTGATATGCCCGATACCAACAACCTGCATCCCAGCGAAAAACAGATGATGGATCTGGTCAAACGGGCACGTGACGGCCACGAAGACCTTGCCGATCTGTTCCGCCACGCCGGAAAGGTACTCGGATATGGCATTGCCAATCTGATCGCCCTTCTGGGACCGGAACGCATCCTGATCACCGGGTCCGGCGCGCGGGCCTATGATTTGATGGAGCCGGAAATCGAACGCGGCCTTCGCGAGGCACAGGTGCCGGAACTGCGTAACGGGCCCAAGATCATCCACCTGCCGTGGGACAAGGATCTGGCATTGCAGGGTGCAATCGGCCAAAGCCTTTTGCGCCATGACGAAAGCATGTTCGCCAATCCACCGGCGAACTGATCGGATCACTTGCCTAGACCCGAAATGCAAAAAGCCGCCCGAAACGGGGCGGCTTTACACGATATTCAGCAAAGCATAACCGGATCAGCGACCCGTTTTTTTGCGCCATGCCTCATAATTGGCTTTGGTTTCGTCCTTGGTCGCCGGATAAAGGCCGATGATCGGCTTGCCGGCCAAAACTTCTTCCAGAACGAAGTCCTCGAAGCTCTCCATGCCTGCGCATTCTTCGGCCAGTTCGTCTGCAAGATGGGCCGGAATGACAACAACGCCATCCTTATCCCCGACCAGAACATCCCCCGGGAAAACCGGCGCATCGCCACACCCGATCGGCACGTTAAGGTCATAGGCCTCGTGCAGGGTCAGGTTGGTCGGTGCCGACGGACGGTTGTGATAGGCGTGAATATCAAGTTTGCCAATACCCTCCGCATCGCGGAAACCACCATCGGTAACGATACCGACAACGCCGCGCTTCATCAGACGGGTTACAAGGATCGAGCCCGCCGATGCCGCCCGGGCATCCTTGCGGCTATCCATCACCAGAACATGACCAGCCGGGCATTGTTCAACCGCAACACGCTGCGGATGATTAGGATCGCGGAAAACCTCGATCGGGTTGCGGTCTTCACGTGCCGGGATATAGCGCAGGGTATAGGCCTGCCCGACCATGTTCTCGCCTTTTGGCGCAACCGGGCCAACCTCCTGAATAAACTGATTGCGCAGACCGCGTTTGAACAGGGCGGTGCACAGCGATGCCGTGCTGACCCGTTTAAGCTTCTCGCGCGTTGCGCCACCAAGGACATAATCGCTCATTATCTGAACTCCGTAGGTACGCCGGGGTGCAATCACCCCGGCAAATCAATGAAAGGCGATCAGGCCAAATCAGTCGGCAGGACATCCGCCGGAATGTTCTGATAGCAGACCGGACGCAGGAAACGACGGATCGACAAGGTACCGACCGACGTCGCCCCGAAATTGGTCGATGCCGGGTATGGCCCGCCATGCACCATGGTGTCGCAAACCTCAACCCCGGTCGGGAAACCATTGGCCAGAATACGCCCAGCCTTGCGCTCCAGGATCGGCAGCAGCGAACGCGCATCCCCCGCATCCCCGCCATCCATATGGATCGTGCAGGTCAGCTGACCTTCAAGCGCCCTGGCAATCGCCTGCATTTCGGCAATGTCCTTCACCCGGACAACAAGCCCAAGCGGCCCAAACACTTCCTCACCCAGCACATGATTGGCCAGCCAGTTTTCACCGCTGGTCTCAAACAGATACGGCGTCGCATTGCGAAGATCACATGACGTGGTCAGGACTTCCTTCACTCCCGATGTCGCAGCAATACGTTTCGCCCCACTGCGATACGCATCGGCCATGCCATCGGTCAGCATGGTTTGCGCCGATACATCCCCAAGGCCCGCCTTGGCGGTTGCGACAAACGCATCGGCATCCGGCCCATCCAGGACAACCGCAATCCCCGGATTGGTGCAGAACTGCCCTGCCCCCATGGTCAGCGACCCGACCCAGCCCCTGGCGAGTTCTTCGGTGCGCGCACTCATGGCCTTCGGCAGCAGGAACATCGGGTTGACCGAACCCAGCTCGCCAAAGAACGGGATCGGTTCCGGGCGCTGTGCGCACAGATCGAACAATGCACGACCACCGCCCAGCGACCCGGTAAAGCCGACCGCCTTGATCAGCGGATGCTGCACAAGGCTCTGACCGACATCGCGCTTGCCACCCTGAATAAGGCTGAACACACCGGGATGGATGCCACATGCCTTGACCGCAACATCAATCGCCTGGGCCACAATCTCGCCGGTACCCGGATGGGCCGAATGGCCCTTGACCACGACCGGGCAACCGGCTGCAAGGGCGGCGGCGGTATCGCCACCAGCGACCGAAAAGGCCAGCGGGAAGTTCGACGCACCGAACACCGCCACCGGGCCAATCGGGCGCTGCATCAGACGCAGGTCCGGACGCGGCAGGGGTGCACGATCCGGAAGCGCTTCGTCATGACGGCGATCAAGATAATCACCGGCAAGGATATGGCTGGCAAACAGGCGAAGCTGGCCAACGGTACGGCCACGTTCCCCATTCAGGCGCGCTTCCGGCAGGCCGGTTTCCTGGGTACCGATTTCGGTGATTTCCGTACCACGGGCGTCGATTTCATCGGCGATCCTATTCAGGAACTTCGCCCGTTCTTCGCGGGTGGAATAGCCATAGGACCAGAATGCGTCTTCGGCGGCCCTGGCGGCCTGATCGACCAAGGCCGGGGTACCGACCGGGAAGGTATTGGCCGGACCATGGGCCGGTTCAGACTGGAAGGTCTGCTCGCCCGCCACCCACTGGCCGGCAATCAGATGTTTTCCTGTCAGGTTATAGGACATTGGTGCCTCCTTTAAGCGGGGATATCCCGGCGCTTATTTCACTAGTTTGTTTTCGCGCATGAAGACGACAAGCTTGTCATGCTGCGCAGGCGTCAGGGGCCAAGCTGATGGCGGGCGCGTCGGTCCGCAATCGTTGCCCAGAATCTGCAACGCGGATTTAACTCCGGTCACGTTGGTACCGTTCATTTCTTCGGCTCGGACATCTTCAAATGCCCGCATTTCCGAAATCAGTTTGCGTGCGGTTTCGTAATCGCCGCCCTCAAGAGCCGCATGGATCGCCATCGAGCGTTCCGGCCACACATTGATCAGACCCGACGTAAAGCCGCGCGCGCCCACCGCATAGAAGGTCGGCGCCCAGACTTCGGCAAGCCCGCCAACCCAGACGATATCAGGATCGCAGGCTGAAATCGCCTCGGCCAGCTTCATCGGATTTGGCGTCGCCCATTTGACACCGGCAACACCTTTAACTGCACATAGGTCGGCAATCGCCTTGGTGCCAATCGTATCGTTGCGAAGATACAGCATCATCGGCAAACCATCCGACGCATCGGCAATGCGTTTAAGATAGTCGACAACACCACGCGGCGCGACAAAGGGATCTGGTGGCTGATGGATCATAAGCGCCTCGGCACCGGCATCCGTCGATGCCTTTGCCAATGCAACCGCATCGCGAATGCCACGCCCGACACCTGCCAGCATCGGCGCGCGACCATCAAGCATTTCGGCAACGGATCTGGCCATGGTGATGGCCTCGTCCGTGGTCAGCGCATAAAATTCGCCGGTATTGCCGTTTACCACCGGAAAATGGACACCCGCGGCCAGCGCACGATCAATGATCGGGGAGAGTTTTTTCGGCGCGACATCGCCGTTTTCATCATAAGGCGTAACAAGAATGCCGGAAATCCCGGACAGCACGCCACGCAAATCGACTTTGGAAAGTGCCATTGGTCAAAGTCCCTGAATTCTGTTGGTGGTGGCGCGATGGGTGCGCCACCAGTTTGTCATCGATCATTGCCGGATCAACCAACCGGCGGATCAGAAGATATCCGGCTCACCGGCGGTTTTGCCGAAGTCGGGCGACAGGAAGTCGAAATCACAGCCTTCATTGGCCTGGGTGACATGCTTGCCAAACATCCAGCCATAACCGCGCTGATAGCGATCCTCGGGCTTTTTCCAAGCCGCGCGACGCCGTTCGAGTTCATCTTCATCCACCAGCATGTCCAGACGACGGTTATCAAGATCAAGCTTCACGATATCGCCGGTTTTCAAAAGGGCGAGCGGCCCGCCGATATAGCTTTCCGGCGCAACATGAAGCACACACGCCCCATAAGACGTGCCCGACATACGCGCATCCGAAATGCGCAACATGTCACGATGCCCCTGCTTGATCAGCGCTTTCGGGATCGGCAGCATCCCCCATTCCGGGAATCCCGGCCCGCCAAGCGGCCCGGCATTGCGTAGAACCATCACATGATCGGGCGTGATATCAAGATTTTCGTCATCAACCGCCTTTTTCATTTCCGGATAGCTGTCAAATACAAGTGCAGGACCCTGATGATTGCGGAACCGTTCATCACAGGCGGCCGGTTTGATCACCGCCCCGTCCGGGCACAGATTGCCGCGCAGCACGGCAAGCGATCCTTCGTGATAGACCGGGTTGGACAGCGGACGAATGACATCGTCGTTATAAACCGTCGCGCCCTCAAGGGTTTCGCCAAGTGTCTTGCCGGTAACGGTCGTAACGCTTGTATCAAGCTTGTCGCCAAGTTCCGCCATCAGGGCGCGCAGACCACCGGCATAGAAGAAATCTTCCATCAGGTAATCACCCTTGCCCGACGGGCGAATATTGGCAATCAGCGGCGTGGTACGGCCAAGTGCGTCAAGATCATCAAGATCAAGCTTGATGCTGGCACGGCGCGCCATCGCCAGAAGATGCACCACCGCATTGGTCGAACAGCCGGTCGCCATCGCAACAACGGCAGAGTTTCTTACCGACGCCGGGGTGACAATTTTTTCAGGCGTCAGATCTTCCCAGACCATATCGACGATGCGACGACCACATTGGGTCGACATGCGGATATGACCGGCATCCGGTGCCGGGATCGACGACGCGCCAGGAAGGCAAAGCCCCATGGCTTCGGCAATCGCGGTCATGGTCGATGCCGTGCCCATGGTCATGCAATGACCATAAGAACGTGCGATGCCGCCTTCGACCCCCACCCATTCCTCGTCACTGATGTTACCCGCACGGCGTTCATCCCAGTATTTCCACGCATCCGACCCAGAACCAAGGATTTTACCGGCATAATTCCCGCGCAACATCGGGCCAGCCGGAAGATAGATCATCGGCACACCCGCCGAAATCGCACCCATGACAAGACCCGGCGTGGTTTTGTCGCAACCGCCCATCAAAACCACACCATCAAGCGGGTGCGAACGGATCAGCTCTTCTGTCTCCATCGCCAGCAGGTTGCGATACAGCATCGAGGTCGGCTTGGTGAAAGATTCATCAACCGAAATCGCCGGAAGTTCGACCGGGAAACCACCCGCCTGATGCACGCCTTTTTTGACGTCACCGGAACGTTCGCGGAAATGAGCG
The DNA here is from genome assembly GCF_000300235.2 of Thalassospira xiamenensis M-5 = DSM 17429. Lineage (NCBI taxonomy): Bacteria > Pseudomonadati > Pseudomonadota > Alphaproteobacteria > Rhodospirillales > Thalassospiraceae > Thalassospira > Thalassospira xiamenensis. Next base: position 2,974,408 of record NZ_CP004388.1, read on the forward strand.
TGGCACGGGTTCAATTCCGACCAGGTATTCAGAATTCCGATGACCGGGCGACCTGTCCAGTCTTCCGGATCAAGCCCCATCTGCATCAGACGCGAACGGTGACCAAAAGAACGCAGATCGTCGGGCGCAAACCAGCGCGCACTTCTAAGGTCTTCGGCAGATTTTTTTTGTTTTTCGGACATGGCGTTCCTCCCGTGTATCTGCCCTGCCGGGTGACTATGCACATGCAAACCCGACAGAACAATGCAATTTCATTTATGATGTCATGTATGCGCATACACATCAATGTTGTCAAGTTATCTTACAGGTATTTTCCCGTGTGAAGCCTATACAAAAAGACCAAATATTCCGGGATTGACAGAAGTTAAATCGACTTGTATGAATTTATGTATGCGCTTTCATTAAGCTTGGAATTTTACAGGCAACAATAACAAGAACAAGCAAAGCGCAGGCCTATCGGGAACCACCCCGGCCGGGCATCTCGGGCAAGGAGCCCTTATTCAGGATCGCGTCATTCGGGAGGAAACAATGACCGGACTTTTCAAAACCCTCGCCACTGCCGTCGGGCTTGCAGCCATGCTCGCAGCACCGTCTCTTGCCAACGCAGCCGACCTGCCAAGCAACGTTCGACTGGTCATCGGTTCGAAGTCAACCGGTGGCGACACCTATCAGAACAGCGCAATCATCGCCGAAGCACTTTCGAAAAAACTCGATATCAACTCAAGGTTGATGCCGTTGGCGTGAGCGAAGCCTTCAAGGCTCTTGATCGCGATTCACGTGGCACGACGCTTATGATGTTCCATGACGGTGCCTATATGGGCAACCTTTATGGCGTTCGCGGTTACGACAATATTTTTGAAAAATACAATGTCGGTGCCACCGTCTCGATCAATCCGGGCAACGCATACCTTGTCGCGAAAGACTCTCCGTTCAAATCAATGGAAGACGTCTTTGCCGCTGCGGCTGCCGGACAGCGCATTCGCGTCGCCATTCAGGCTGGTGGCGTTTCGGAAATCGGTCTTTCTGCGATGAAAAACGCAGCAAAAATCATGTATCCGGGCGCTGAAGAAAACATCGTCGCCGTAAATACCGGTTCGCAGGCAGATAAAAACCAGCTTCTGTTTGATCGTCAGGCCGATGTGATCAACGGCTCCGTACAGGCAAACGAACAGTTCACCCAGCTTCCGCAGGACGACCAGAAAGCGATGCGTTTCATCTGGGTAACAGCCCGTGAAAAAACCATCAAACAGGCAAATCCGGAAGGCATGGGCAACACGACCAGCGAAGAATTGCTCGGCTACACCACACCGAATGTAAGCGTCACGATGGACGGCACGAACGACTTCACCTTTGATAAAGAGTTCTTCTTCCTCTTCAACAAAGACATGGATCCGGCAATCGTCGAAACCATCGACAATGCCCTTGCCGAAATCTATGCCGAAGGCAAAATTCAGGAAACCCAGAAGAATTCCTTCTTCATTCCGAACTTCCTGCCATCGAAAGAAGCCTCTGCCTATCTTGAAGGTAAAAGCGAAACCATCCGGAAAATCATCTCTTCGATTTCGACGAACTAGCCATTCCCTGTTGGCCCGGCCATCTGCCGGGCCAACAGGAACATCGACAGATGAAGACTATCCCGACAACCCTGCCCGCAGCTAAAACCGACACGTTTTCAGCACATTGGGCAACGCGGGATAAGAAGGAGATACTTCATGTCACTGGAATCGCTTTTATCAGTGTCCATTGATTTCGATACATCGCACACGGTATTTCCAACCATCGTTGCCATTGTGCTCGGCATTTTACTGGTTGCGATACTGGCAACGCGCAGTCGCGCGATTTTGGCAACGGTTGGCTCTGTCCCCTGGTGGCCGGCCAAAATTGACCATATGCGTTTTTTCGGAACCCTCGCCGGTACCGTTCTTTATTTCATCGCCATGCCATGGGTGGGCGACTTTTATCCGAATACCGGCCTCGGGTTTTATATCTGTTCGATCCCCTACCTGTTTGCCATGAGCGTGCTTTACCTGCAGCAGCGCGATAAGCGGCATCTGCTGATCGCGGGCCTGAATGCCCTGATAGCACCAAGCGTTGTCTGGTACCTGCTGTCGGAACTTTTCAACATATCGCTTCCTTAAGCCAAGAACGACACGAGAGATTTGATATGGATTTTCTTTCCATTTTAACGCCGTTCTTCTTTACCCTGGTTGCATCCGGCACGGTGATCGGCATCATTTTTGGTGCGATCCCCGGGATGACGGCAACCATGGCGGTCGCGGTGTGTTTACCCCTGACCTATTCCCTTGGTCTGGAAAACGGTCTGGCCCTTTTGCTGGGTCTTTATGTTGGCGGCATTTCGGGCGGACTTGTTCCGGCTATTCTTTTGAATATCCCGGGAACGCCATCCTCAATCGCCACCACATTTGACGGCTACCCCATGACCCAAAAGGGCGACGGTGAAAGCGCCCTTCGGATCGCAGTCATTTCATCTTTTGTCGGCGGCATCATCAGTCTGGCGGCACTCTTCTTCTTTGCCCCCGCACTTGCCGACTTTGCGATCAAATTTTCATATGTTGAAAAATTCCTGATCATCTTCTTTGCGCTGACCGTTATGGCAGCACTTAGCAGCAACATGCTCGTTGGCGTTTTCAGTGGCGTGCTTGGTATCTTCCTTAGCCTGATCGGTGCCTACGATATTTCGCGCGGCGGCAACGGCGAATTGCGTCTGGTACCTGAATTTCTGGAATATTACCTTGAAGGTGGCTTCTCGCTGCTGCCGGTACTGATCGGCATCTTTGGCCTGTCGACCATCCTGATCGAAGCCGAAAGTGGCATGAAGGACGAAAAAGGTCTTTCATCGGTCAAGATCGGCAAAGGCAGACGTTTCGATTTTTCCGTATTCAAAGGTCAGTTCGTCAACCTGATACGATCTTCGGGGATTGGTACTTTTGTGGGAATTTTGCCCGGTGTCGGCGGCAGTGCCGCATCGATCCTGGCCTATAGCCAGCAAAAAAACTTTTCAAAAAATCCGGAACGCTTTGGCAAAGGCGAGCCTTCCGGCGTCATGGCATCGGAAAGTGCGAATAACGGCCTGACCGGCGGCGCGCTGGTACCGTTGCTTTCGCTTGGCATTCCCGGTGATTCGACAACCGCCATCCTGATCGGTGCCTTCACCTTGCAGGGCATTCAGGTCGGCCCCCTGTTTATCGGCAACAATCCGGTAACCTGGGATGCGATGATTGTTGCCATGCTTGCAGCAAACATCGTGATGCTGATTGTCATGATCTTTGCCATCCGGCACATCGCCAAGGTGGTGATGATCCCGAAAAACATCCTGTTTCCGATCATCTTGATGATGTGCGTTGTTGGCGCATACACCATCAATTACGGCGTGATGTTTGATGTCTGGACGTTGTTGATATTCGGTTTGTTTGGCTACTTTGCCCATAAAATCGGCTTGGAAATCGCCCCCTTCATCATCGGTTTTATCCTTGGTCCGTCGGCGGAAATCTATTTCGTCAAAAGCATTGAATCGTTTGGCACGCTCTCGATCTTCTTCACCAAAAGCTGGATCGCAGTTCTGTTGTGGATACTGATTGCACTTTCCGTCTGGTTCTCGGTTGCAATTTCTCGCAAAAAGAAACGGGACCTGACGGCATCTGGCAATTAAGATAAAACGCGATTGCCATCCAGTGATGCCAATGTGCCGGTGCCCTCGGATCAAGCCGATGCCAAGGGCGCCTTCACAAAATGACTTCAACAGAGAAACCGTTTTGCCGAAAAACGAAACATCGCACACAATGTCTCAGAACAAAGAACACCATTCGGGCACCGTAACGATGGAATCCGTCGGGCGACTTGCCGGTGTGTCGCAGGTGACGGTTTCGCGTGCCCTTAACGATCCGTCCAAAGTCTCCGCAAAGACACTCCAACGCATCAAAGATGCAATCGAACTGACCGGTTATGTGCCAAACATGGTAGCCGGGGCCCTGGCATCCAAGCGAAGTCACCTGATTGTTGCCCTGATCCCGTCCATCACCAACTTCGCCTATTCCGAATTCATCAAGCATTTCATTCAGGTGATGCGCGGGCATGGCTATCATGTTCTGACTGCTGAAACCGGCCTTTCGATGGAAGAAGAAGAATCGGTCCTCGCAACCATGCTAAGCCGCCGCCCCGATGGCATCATGATGACCGGGATCAATCATTCGGCAAAATGCAAACGGATGCTTCTGGGATCCGGAATTCCGGTTGTTGAAATCTGGGACATGACGGAATCCCCGATTGATACCTGTGTTGGCTTTTCACATGCAAAATCGGGCGAAGAAACCGCGAAATTCGCGCATAAAAAGGGCTATCGCAATGCGCTGGCCATTTCGGCCGCCGACGAACGTGCGCTGCGACGTAAGGATGCTTTCTGCGAAACCTTTCGCAAGCTAGGCAACAATCCCGTCAAAGAGATATGCCTGGATAGTCCCGCCAGTCTGGAACTGGGACGAAAGTCGCTTGCACAGGCTATTGATGAGGGCTTCCAGAACGGCGTTGTCATGTGCAGCTCCGACCTGCTGGCGCATGGGGTCATCATCGAAGCACAGACACGCAATCTGCGCATCCCCGAAGACATTGCAGTGATCGGCTTTGGGAACCAGAATTTTGCCGCTTTCACAGTACCAAGTTTGACATCGCTTCACGTTGACCGGGCTTATCTGGGCTCTCAGGCGGCGACAGCCTTAATGGCACGCATCGACAAAAAGCCGCTGCAAAAAAACTGCATCGATATCGGATTTGAAATTGTCGAACGGGATTCCGCCTGATTTGGCTTAGGCAAAACGCCGGAACAAACCGCGCCGTTCGCGACAGATCATTGTCAATCCCGCCTGTCGCGCCAGATTGACCGCGGTTAATGTCGGCCCCGAAAGGGTTACAAGTCCGCCCACCCCGCATTGCACGGTTTTGGTGACGATTTCATATGAACAGCGGCTGGTCATAAGGATGAAACCACCGGCTTTATCAACACCCTGACGCACCACCGCACCAAGAACCTTGTCGAGCGCATTATGACGCCCGATATCCTCGCGCACAATGCGGATGGAGCCAGTCGCATCGACAAAGGCACTGGCATGCAAAAGACCGCCGCCTTCGCGGTTGCGCGTCTGCTGATCGGGAAGGGCGTCAATCGCACCAAGCACGATGTCTTGTGGCATATTTGAAGGCGCCACCTTACCGATCCGGTCCATCGCCACCGCCTCAAGCGACTGCACCCCGCAAAGCCCGCAACCAGAACGCCCTTCAAGAGTGCGCTTGCGGATTTCAAGCCGGTCCTGAATATCCTCATCCAGATCAGCCTCGATCACATAACCCTGCAAGGTTTTGCGCACATCGCGCAAATTGATCTGCCCGGCATGATCGGCAATGCCTTCAGACAGGGCAAACCCGATCATGAAATCTTCAAGATCGTGCGGCGACACCATCATTACCGCGTGGGACGTGCCATTGAACGTCAGTGCCGCCGGGATTTCCGGCTGCAGGATCATCGGTGCATCAACACTTCCATCGCCGCGTGCTACGGCACGCGCCGGGTCATGGTCACGGCCATCAATGATGCGATTTGCCGATGTCATTTTTGCTGTCACGCCGGTTGTTTGACCTTGCGGATCAATGGGGCGGCTTCGATCACCAGCGGATGGAAACCTCCATGGCCGCTTTCGATCATGTCAAAAAGCTGCTTGCGCATGCGCGGTTCCCAGAAATCGCTGATATGCCCGGCCACCCCCTCGACCCCTTCTGCGTGGGGTTTTGATGTGAAAAAGGTCGCGATCTGATTGGCCATATAGACGAGTTTGTCAGGTGCCATTGACGTTTAATCTCCCGCCGGAATTCTTGATTTTACGGACGAAAACACCCGGTTTCATGACACGATCCTATCATGAAACCGGGCAACATTTCGCGCCTATTCGGCCGCATCAACACGTGGAAGGATCCGGCGTGACTGTTCAGCCTGCTTGTCATATTCCACCTGCCATTCGGTCGGCCCGTTACTCGGCGTGACCTGAACCGCGGTAACCTTGTATTCCGGGCAGTTGGTCGCCCAGTCGGTATAATCGGTGGTGATCACGTTGGCCTGTGTGCCCGGATGGTGGAAGGTCGTGTAAACCACCCCCGGTGCAACCCGGTCGGTAATCGTTGCTCGCAACGACGTTTCACCCGACCGCGACGCCAGACGGATCCAGTCCCCTTCGCGAATGCCACGCTGTTCGGCATCATGGGGATGGATTTCAAGCAGGTCTTCCTTGTGCCATGCAGTGTTTTGCGTACGACGGGTCTGTGCCCCAACGTTATATTGGCTAAGGATGCGCCCCGTCGTCAGCAACAGCGGGAAGCGCGGTCCGGTACGCTCGTCGGTTGCAACATATTCGGTCACAACAAACTTGCCCTTGCCGCGCACAAAGCCGTCGATATGCATCACCGGCGTCCCCAGCGGCGCCTTTTCATTGCATGGCCACTGGATCGATCCTTCGCGCTCCAGAAGACCATAATTGACCCCGGCAAAGCTTGGCGTGGTACGGGCAATTTCATCCATGATCTGTGATGGATGGTTATAGTTCCAATCAAGCCCCATCGCACGCGCCAGATTCTGGGTCACTTCCCAATCGGCAAAGCCGTTTTTCGGGCTCATCACCTTGCGAACACGGTTGATACGACGTTCCGCATTGGTAAATGTCCCGTCCTTCTCAAGGAAGGTCGAACCGGGCAGGAACACATGCGCATGATTTGCCGTTTCGTTCAAAAACAGGTCATGAACCACAACGCATTCCATCGCCGCAAGACCGGCGGCGACATGCTTGGTATCCGGGTCCGATTGCAGGATGTCTTCACCCTGAATATAGATGCCCTTGAAAGTGCCTTCGACGGCGGCATCAAGCATGTTGGGAATGCGAAGCCCCGGTTCGTCATCGAGTTTGACACCCCAGATTTTTTCAAACACGTCGCGCGTCGCATCATCGCTAATATGGCGATAACCCGGTAATTCATGCGGGAACGATCCCATATCACACGAACCCTGCACGTTGTTCTGCCCACGAAGCGGGTTCACACCCACACCCGGACGCCCGATATTACCCGTCGCCATCGCAAGGTTGGCAATCGCCATTACCGTGGTTGATCCCTGGCTGTGTTCGGTCACGCCAAGCCCGTAATAGATCGCGCCATTGCCACCGCGCGCAAAAATACGCGCCGCCTTGCGCACGGTTTCCGCAGGGACCCCCGACAGGCGTTCGACCTCTTCCGGGCTGTTTTGCGGATCGGACACAAACGCCGCCCAATCCTGGAATTCATCCCAGTCGCAGCGTTCGCGAATGAATGCCTCGTCAAACAGGCCTTCGGTCACAATCACATGCGCAAGCGACGTCAGAACCGCAACATTGGTACCCGGACGCAATGCCAGATGGGCGGCGGCCTTGATATGCGGTGACTGCACCAGATCAATGCGACGCGGATCAATCACGATCAGCTCCGCCCCCTGACGCAACCGCTTTTTAAGGCGCGATGCAAAAACAGGATGCCCGTCCGTCGGGTTGGCCCCGATCAGGATCACCACATCGGTATGTTCGACACTGTCAAAATCCTGCGTCCCGGCCGATGTCCCGAATGTGGTTTTAAGGCCATAACCGGTCGGCGAATGACAGACACGCGCGCACGTATCAACGTTGTTATTGCCAAACCCGGCCCGGATCAGCTTCTGCACAAGGAAGGTTTCCTCGTTCGTGCAACGCGATGACGTAATCCCGCCAATCGCGGCCTTGCCGTATTTTGCCTGAATCGAACGGAACTTGTCCGCCGTGTATCTAAGGGCTTCTTCCCAACTGACTTCGCGCCACGGATCAGACGTGTTTTCGCGGATCATCGGGTTCAGGATACGGTCCTTATGGCTGGCATAGCCATAGGCAAACCGCCCCTTAACGCACGAATGCCCGCGGTTGGCTTTGCCATCCTTGTAAGGCACCATGCGCACCAACTCATCGCCGCGCATTTCCGCCTTGAACGAACAGCCGACCCCGCAATAGGCACAGGTGGTAACGACCGAATGTTCCGGCTGACCGATTTCGATCACCGATTTTTCCTGAAGCGTTGCCGTCGGGCAGGCCTGAACACAGGCACCACACGACACGCATTCTGAATCCAGGAAGTTTTCATGCATGCCCGGCGACACCCGGCTTTCAAACCCGCGCCCCTCAATGGTCAGGGCAAAAGTCCCCTGCACTTCCTCGCACGCCCGCACACACCGCGAACAGACGATACATTTCGACGGGTCATAGGTGAAATACGGGTTGCTCTCGTCCTTGGCCATATAGCGCGGGTTTTCCTCGCCATTCTGGCGGGTCTTGACGTGGTTGCCCCCATCATAGCCATAACGCACATCGCGCAGGCCAACCGCACCGGCCATATCCTGCAATTCGCAGTCACCATTCGCCGCGCAGGTCAGGCAATCCAGCGGGTGATCGGAAATATAAAGTTCCATCACGCCTTTGCGGATTTTCTTCAATCTTTCGGTCTGGGTATGAACCACCATGCCATCCGCGACCGGGGTCGTGCAGGATGACGGGGTGCCATTGCGGCCTTCGATTTCCACCAGACACAGGCGGCATGAACCGAACGCATCGACCATGTCGGTCGCGCATAGTTTCGGCACCTGAATGCCCGCCTCCATTGAGGCCCGCATGATCGACGTGCCTTCGGGCACGGTCACATCAAATCCGTCGACATTAATTGTCACGGTCTTTTCGGATTTCGCGGCGGGGGTTCCGTAGTCGACTTCTTGTATCAAGGACATCGTTCTCACTCCGCGGCTATGTCAAGCGCATGGGGCCTGAAATCATCAGGGAAATGGGTCAGCGCGCTCATCACCGGATAGGGCGTAAACCCGCCCAGCGCACATAGCGACCCGAACTTCATCGTTTCACACAGATCGGCCAGAAGTTCCTTTTGCATTTCGGGATCTTCGCCGCGCGCGATTTTATCCACAACTTCGGTGCCGCGTGTTGATCCAATGCGGCATGGCGTGCATTTGCCACAGGATTCAATCGCACAGAATTCCATGGCAAAGCGGGCCTGTTTCATCATGTCGACACTGTCGTCAAACACGACGACACCGGCATGACCGATCAAACCGTCTGCCTTGGCGAATGCCTCGTAATCAAACGGCGTGTCAAACAATTCGCGCGGGAAATATGCGCCCAGCGGGCCACCAACCTGAACCGCCTTGACCGGGCGACCACTTGCAGTACCCCCACCGATCTGATCAACGATTTCACCCAGTGTCAGGCCAAAGGCCGTTTCATAAAGGCCGCCATGTTTGACATTGCCAGCGATCTGGATCGGGATGGTCCCGCGCGAACGGCCCATGCCGAAATCGCGGTAATATTCCGCACCCTTTTCAAGGATTACCGGCACCGAACACAACGAGATAACGTTGTTAACAACCGTCGGCCGTGCCATGAAGCCCTCAAGTGCTGGAAGCGGCGGCTTGGCGCGAACAACCCCCCGTTTGCCTTCCATGCTGTTCAACAGCGAGGTTTCCTCGCCACAGACATAGGCACCCGCCCCCATGCGGACTTCCATGTCGAACGCGTAATCCGATCCCAGAACCTTAGGCCCCAGCAGCTTGTTTGCCCGTGCGACTTCTATTGCTTCGTTCATGATGCGGATCGCATCAGGATATTCCGACCTTGTATAGACATATCCCTTGGTCGCCCCGGTCGCCAGACCGGCAATGATCATGCCTTCGATCAGGACGAATGGCTCGCCCTCCATGATCATGCGGTCGGCAAATGTACCACTGTCGCCTTCGTCGGCGTTACAGACGATGTATTTCTGATCACCCGGCGCCTGCCGGACCGTATTCCATTTTATACCCGTCGGGAAACCGGCACCACCGCGCCCGCGAAGACCTGAATCCGTCACTGCCTTGACGATATCCTCGGACGTCATCTTAAGGGCATTTTCAAGCCCCTTGAGCCCGTCATTGGCACGGTAATCGTCAAGCGACACCGGATCGATAATCCCGCACCGCTGGAAGGTCAGGCGCGTCTGCGCCTTCAGGAACGGGATATCCTGCGTATGGCCAAGGTAACGTTTATGATCACTACCGTTCAGGAAACCGGCATCAAACAGGCTATCGACATCTTCGACCGCGACCGGGCCATAGGCCAGACGACCGCGCGATGTTTCGACCTCGACCATCGGCTCCAGCCAGTACATGCCAAACGAACCGTTACGCACGATCTGAACATCTTCGCCGCGTTTCGCCGCCGTCGCGGCAATGGCAGTTGCGACTTCGTCCGCACCAAGGGCAACGGAACCTGAGTCAAGCGGGACGTAAATCTTGACTGTCATGATTCCACCTCGCTCAGGATGCGATCAAGGCGATCCTTGCTGACCCGTCCGATGACCTTGCCATCCACCATGGCGGCCGGCGCACAGGCACAAAGCCCAAGACAGAAAACCGGTTCAAGCGTCACATTCTGGTCGCTGGTCGTTTCCGACCAGTCGACTTTCAGTTTGCGCTTCGCATGATCGCTCAGATCATCCGCGCCCATCGACTGGCACGCCTCGGCGCGGCAGATCTTGATCACGTGTCTGCCCGGCTTTTCTTCACGGAAATCATGATAAAAACTGGCAACCCCGTGGACTTCCGCCCGGCTGAGATTGAGCTTCTTGGCAATGGTCTGAAGGGCACCTTCGGGAATAAAGCCAAATTCTTCCTGCACTTCATGCAGAATCGGCAAAAGCGGTCCTTCAAGTCCGGCCAGACCATCACAAATGGTACCAACCCGGACGGATATTTCCTCGGTCGTCTCTGTTGCAGACATGCAAGCCTCTCTCACTTAGCAGTCTATTGAATTCTTTGTTATTCTTCACAGTGTCGGTGATTGCCAACGCCTGTTCAATAAAGCCATCCCGTTACGCGATAGCGAAAACCTATCAAGCCCTCTCAGGCGGGCTCCAGTTCAGAAATATTCTTTGCCTCTTTCAGCAACGCCGACACAACCGGTGTTGCCGGTTCGCGCTTTGCCGCGATCATACCCACCAGATGAGACGCATCAGGATCAACAATCGGGATCGATTTGACCCGGTCGCGCATACTGAATTCCTTGACCATCTTGACCGGCATGATGCTGGCCCAGTTACCGGTATGCACATGGGTAAAAAGCGCAATCATCGAATCACTTTCCAGCGTCGGGCTGATACGCGCGCCCGCCTCGTTCAGATGCTGATTGATAATCCGCCGGTTCTGCATATCGGGTGTCAGCAAACATAACGGAAATTCTGCCGCCTCACGCCACGTGATGCTTTCGCGGTCACCGATATCATCGAAATTCGATGTCACAAGATGATAGCGCTCATAATAAAGCGGGATCGATGTCACACGGCCAAGCGGCTCATTATCCAGATAGGTAATCCCGACATCGATTTGAAGATTATCAAGCAGCGCCTGAATTTCTGTCGAAGTCCGCGACAGTACCGCAAAGGTCACATCCGGATGCTTTTCGCGAAACGGCGTGGTCAATTCATGCACCATCGAAAGTGCTGTCGGAATAACCGCAATCTGCACCTGCCCGGTCAGACCGAACCGCATCGCGCGCATTTCATCACGCATCGAACGCGAACTTCCGACAATATGGCGCGCCCATTCCAGAACCCGCTCGCCTTCTGGCGTCAGCCCCTGATAGCGCGAACCACGACGCACCAGAACCACACCAAGATGGTCTTCAAGCTGGCGAAGGGCACTGGAAAGGGTCGGCTGCGTCACACCGCATTCCTCGGCGGCGTGACCAAAATGCTGCTCTCTGGCAAGCACGATAAACATTTCGAGTTTGTCGATCATGGCGTATCCGGCGCCTTTCGGGGAAACCCCGTCTGGTGGCGCACTTTATGTGATTGATGGACACCATTTGCGGGGCGGGTGTCCTGATTGCAGGATAACCCGAATGGCCATAAAAGCCGAAGGGTTAATCCTGCAACAGGACCGGACATGACATTGATGCACTATCATGTCCAGGCGGGTCCGGGGACAGACGAACATACCCGGGCCCAGTGGTACCGGTCAGGGCCAAAGCCGACCGGCACCGGGGTTCGGCTTTACGCCTCAGACGTTGCCTCGCGGCCGGTCGGGGTCGGTTTGGCCGGGTCCGCTGCGGTTTCCATGTAATGCTTGTCATGGATCGGCTTGACCAGCGCGTTGGCAATCAGGCCAATCACCAGCAGGGCCGCCATGGCATACATGGTGGTGTTATAAAGGCTTGGCGTCGGATCAACCGTCCCGGCCGGGGCGATTTCCATCAGACGGCCAATCGTCACGGTTTTGGCCGCAATCAGCTGATCAAGCTGTTCCATACCCGCACCGAACTTTGCCTGAAACGCTGCCGGATCGATCTTGGCAGCCAGTTCCTTGATCGAATTGCCGACCGATGTCTGACGCAGCTGGGTGATGGCAAGCGGGCCAAGCACGCCCGCGACACTCCATGCGGTCAGAAGACGACCATGGATGCCACCGACATATTTGGTTCCGAAAACATCTGCCAGGTAGGCCGGAATGGTCGCAAAACCGCCACCATACATCGTGAAGATGATCATGGTTGCGCCATAGAACATCACAAGCCACGTCACGACCGGGTTCACACTGACCTGCCCCGCAGCATACGGGATCGACAGATACAGGATGATGCCAAGGATGAAGAAGCAGTAGTAGGTGTTCTTGCGTCCGATATAGTCCGAAATCGACGCCCAGAAGAACCGGCCACACATGTTAAAGACCGAAATCATGAACACATAGGTCGCGGCAAAGCCGGAATTGACCACCAGCGGCAGGGTGCTGCCGAAAATCTCGCTCATCATGGTTTTGGCAACGCCAATCACCCCGATGCCTGCCGTCACGTTAAAGCACAGCACGATCCAAAGCATATAGAATTGCGGGGTTTTCAGGGCCTGATCGATATGAACGTTGTTCTGGGTGATCATGCGCTTGGATGCAGTATCCGCCGTCGGCGGTGTCCAGCCAGCCGGGAGCCATCCTTCGCGCGGTACACGATACGAAAACGCCGCAATGACCATGACGATGAAATAGGCGATGCCAAGCGTAAAGAAGGTCGCCGCCGCACCGGTATTGCCCGTGCCCGCAACATATACGCCCTGCTCGATCGTCACCGGCGCCGAAGCAACCTGTGCCGCACCGGCGACAACAACCTCGACCATCTGGCCACCGACTTCGGCCATACGCTTGCCACCTTCGGTGACAAGGTTCACGGCACTTTCCGGCCCAAGATATTCCGGCACCTTATAGAAGAATGAAAGCAGGCTTTCCTTGATCGGCGTTGCGATCATCGCACCACCGCCAAAGCCCATGATCGCCATACCGGTTGCCATGCCGCGACGGTCCGGGAACCAGCGGATCAGGGTTGATACCGGCGATACATAGCCAAGCCCAAGGCCACAACCGCCAAGCGCGCCATAACCCAGATAAACCAGCCAAAGCTGATGGGTCGCAATGCCCATGCCACCGATGATGAAACCACCGCCCCAGCAAAATGCGGCAACAACACCCACCATACGAGGGCCGACTTCTTCAAGCCATTTTCCGCCAAATGCCGCGGCCAGCCCCAGAAATACAATCGCGACCGAGAAAATCCAGACAACAGATTGCAGGCCCCAGTCACCAGAGCTTGACGCAACCACGCCGAATTCCTTGATCAGTGGCGGGTTGAAAATCGACCAAGCATAGACAGAGCCGATGCAAAGATGAATGGCGATGGATGCTGGCGGAACTTTCCAGCGATTGAAATCGTCCCCTGCGACGATATGTTCTTTTTTAAGGCGATCAAACATTTGTGTTTTTCCTCCCGGTATTATGTTCATCCGGCGGCCCCATCCCCCCAAATCGGATGAATGCTGCAAGGCCATATCGGTAAGACCCGGAAACCACACCGTCGCAATCGCTATGCCATTCAGCCTGTTGCCTGATTTTCTGGAAGTTTTTGAAAGACAATCATCATATTGCAGCGCACGCGGGTGGACAAAATGTCCAACAAATTTTTACTGTGCAATGCACCATCCGGACAAAATGTCCAACCTAATGGCAGAACAATCAATCCGCTTCAGGCAACCAGATGGTGAATAACGTGCCCTTGCCCGGCTCGCTCTCAACCGCCATGGCCCCGCCCTGCCGGTCAATCAGGGTTTTGCTGATCGATAAGCCCAACCCCGTGCCTTCGCGGCGCTTGGTCGTATAGAAAGGATCGAAAATACGCCCCAGTATGTCGGACGACATCCCCGTTCCCGTATCGCGGATCGAAATGCGAATGCCAGGTTTTCCGTTTCGATCAAAATCCTCGTCAATCAGGGTCAGGGTGCCACTTCCGAGCATGGCATGCAGGGCATTGACCATCAGATTGACCACCACCTGCTGCAATTCCGTCCGGTTCATCAGAATAAGCCGTCTGGCCCGGCTCTCGCGCGCAACCTCGATATCGGCCTTGTTCAACAGATGCTGCACCAGCGGCAGGCAGTCGCCAATCACCTCGCCTGGTGAATGGCGTTCGACAAATCCGGCATATTCTTCGGGTTTGGCAAATTGCAGAAGCTTGGTGACAATCAGGTTGATACGGCTGACCTGTTCGTCAATCAGGCGGAATTCGGTTTCGGCAATTCGCACATTTTCGCCCAGTAAATCACGCACCACATCAAGGTTCCCCTGAAGCACCGCCACCGGATTGTTGATTTCATGGGCCACACCGGCGGTAATTTCACCGATGGCTGCCAGTTTCTCGGACATGATCAATTGCTTGGTCGTCGCCTCAAGCTGGCGGTTGGCTTCGCGAAGTTCGCTGGTGCGCGCATCGACCCGCGCATTCAGTTCCTCGTTCCAGGCGCGCAAACGTTTGTCACGTTCCTGCACCTGATCAAGCAGATCATCAAGATGTTCCGCCACCAGCGATATTTCATCCTGCACCTGATCAATATGGGTTCGCGCGCCAAAGTCTCCGCTCTCGACCCGTGCAATCGTCTGGGTCATACGTTCAAGCGGCTTGAAAATACCGCGCGCCCATCGCAGGAAGATCGGAACGCTCAGCGTCGCGACAAACAGAAACGCCGCAATGATGATCAGCAGGCTTTCATATTTCGTCTGGGCAAACGGCGCTTCAAGGAACCCGACATACAGCATTCCGACACGGTCGCCAAAGCTGTCCACAATCGGCTCATAGGCTGAAATGTACCAGTCATTGACGACAAACGCGCTATCAAGCCACACCTTGCCGTCTTCCAGAACATTCTGGCGCACCGCACTCGAAACACGGGTGCCCAGCGCACGTCGCCCTTCAAACAGCCGCACATTGGTGCTGATTCGCACATCATCAAGAAAAAGCGTCGCCGTCCCCTGACTGCCTTCCGGAAGGCTGCTTTCGCGGTAAACCAGATCATTGATCGTATCAATGAACACAAGGTTCTGGTTTAACAATATGCCCCCGACCAGCGCGCCATCAATGTCCTCCGGCCCCACCATCGGCAGGGAAACATGACTTGCCGAATGCACAACCATGCCGCGCGTTTCGGCATCGCGCGTGGTTGGCACTGCATTGGGTGTCGGCACCAGATCAAGCCGCGCGCGTGCCGCCAGATCGGGCGAAATCGCCGCCAGATCGGCATTGTCAAAGATGTCCACCCCGGTCAAGGACGCCCCCGAAAGGGCTGTTGCAATCACCGGCCAGTCGGCATCAAGTCGCGGGGTGGCCTGCCGGGGGGACGCCCCTGAAACAATCCCCTGCCGATTGGCGATATACAGGAAATCAAGACCAAGCTCGGCCCGCTTTGCCGCCAACAGATCATCGATCCGCGCCCGGTCCCCCGATGTCAGAACATCACGAAACGTCACTGATTGGCCAAGGGCTTCGATCTGTTCGCCGGTGGTTTCAAGGATATGAGTAAAATACTGATGGGCAATCGTCAGGTCGCCATTGACCTTTGATGTCAAAAGCGCGTCAAACTTGCTGTTCCAACGTACCATCATCACGCCCAGCAAAAGCGGCAGGATGACCAGTGTTGGCAATAACGCAATCGCCAGCAATTTGAACCGCACAGACCGGGTGCGTTTGGTGCGGCGGCCCGGCCACTGCATCAGTCGGCCCAATCGGCAAATTTGCGGTCAATTGTCTTGCGCGAAATGCCCAGACGCCGTGCGGCTTCATTACGATTGCCGTCGGTCTTGTGCACCATCGCCATAATGTGACGGCGCTCCATTTCCTCCAACGTTTCGTCATGGTCGGCATGTCCTTCGGCACCGGCCTGTTCATCACGAAACTCGGCCGGGAACCGCCCAAGGATCAGGGTGCGCTCGACAAGGTTGCGCAATTCGCGCACATTCCCAGGCCAGTCATATCGCGTCAATCCGGCCCGCACCGCCCCGTCCATCGCGACTTGCGGCACGCCAAGCTGCTTTGAAAGTTTGCTCATGAACAGGCTGGCAAGTTCAAGCACATCATCCCCGCGCTCCCGCAACGGCGGCATTGCGATATGCATGACATTGATCCGGTAAAACAGATCGGCACGGAACCGGCCCGCTTCGACCTCTGCCTCCAGATCGGCATTGGTGGCAAAGACAAACCGCAAGTCGACCGGTGCCTCGCGCTCCGACCCTACCGGGCGGATACGACGGCTTTCAATCGCGCGCAAAAGCTTGCTTTGCGTCGCCAGTGACAATTCCCCGACCTCGTCCAGAAACAGGGTACCACCCTGCGCATGCATGAAAAGCCCGTCGCGCGTGGTTTGCGCCCCGGTAAAGGCCCCTTTCAGGTGCCCGAACAATTCGGCCTCTATCATCTCGGACGGAATGGCGGCACAATTGATCGGCACGAACGGTTTTTCGGCCCGGTCGGACAACGCGTGTAACGAGCGCGCTGTCACTTCCTTGCCCGTGCCGCTTTCCCCGGAAATCAGGATCGATGTCGGAAGGGGTGCGACCCTTGCAATGGTTTCACGGATTTCCTGGATTTGCGCCGAATAACCAATCAGCTTGTCGCGCAACAACACATGATCGGATGTCGCGCGCAATTCATGGCGTAAAACATGGTTTTCGCGCCGCAACCGCATCCGGTCAAGGCAGCGCGCCACCGCATTCAAAATCTGGTTGGACCGAAACGGTTTCAGGACAAAATCAACCGCCCCGGCCCGCAATGCCTTGATCGCGGTATCCAGATCGGCATAGGCCGTCATCAGGATCGCATCGGAAAAGAAACCTATTTCGCGCTGCTCGGTCAACCACTCGACCCCGGACTTGCCCGGCATGATGTTATCAAGGATCACGACATCAAAATGATGCTGATCGAGAAGCTTGGTCGCTTCTTCGCAATCAGCGGCTTCTTCGACCCGTTTGGCGCGCGGTCCCAATGTACGCAAAAGGAAATTGCGCATCCCCGGTTCGTCATCGACGATCAGGATCGATGCTTTCTCCAGCCACGGCCCGAATTCCGGCCCCGGCTTGCCATCCGGTTGCGCTGCGGGTGATGGTGCCGCCAACTCCGGCGCACCCATTGCCGTCGATCTCATTGATATTCCTCCGCCGATCTTCCCGGTCATTTTGTTTTTATTTTTTCGAAGATTAGATCAGCAGCACATGAAAAGCAAAACCGTTGGTCGCATTCCTCAAAGTTCCTCGCGCGCGCCCAATAAAAACCGGGCGGGAAACCAATGTTCCCCGCCCTATGAATTCTGAAATATTTTGGGCACTACGCCCCAGATAAAACGACGTTCTAGAACTCGTAACGCGCTGCCACCCCGAAAGTCAAAGGTGCGCCAACATCGACGACTGTATCGCTCTGATTGGCTGTAACGTAACGCTCGTTAAACAGGTTTTTGACATAGCCGGTAAATGTCATGCTGCCAACGGCATATTCCGCATTCAGATTCACCAGCGTCACCGGATCGCTACGCCGTTCACCGACGACAGTCGAACCGCTAGTGATAAAGTTGGAAATGCTGTCATCCTGATAGACAACATTGGTTCCGATCATAAGACCGTTATCAAAGGTGTAATTGGCCCCGACGGATGCCAGATATTTCGGCGCAAACATGAATTCGTGGCCGCTATAATCAACACCGTCCGATACAAAAGAATTGTACTTGGTATCACTGTAAGACGCACCGGCATGCACAGAAAGTTGCGATGTGACCAGATATTGCGCCGAAAGTTCCGCTCCGGCCATCCGGCTATCAGCCGCATTGGCCACCTGGCGGTTGCCACTACTATCACGGAACGTAACCTGCTGATCGGTCCAGTCGGTGTAATAAATGTTGGCATTGGTCCGCAAACGACGGTTCAGCCAATTGCCACGCCAAGCCAGTTCATAAGTATCGGTAAATTCAGGATCATAAGGTGTATGAAGGGCAAGTGATCGAAGATTCACCCCCCCACTGCGATAGCCGCGCTGCCACGTAACCCCGACAAGATGGTTCTCCGTCACGTCATAACTCAGGCCCAGTTTCGGCAGCAAAACACTGGAAGTGATATTTTCGTTTGCAGAAGGGTCCGTCGCCAAATTAAGCGTATCAACCGTGTAGTCAATCCGGGTGTGGTTTTCCTCATGGTCCCAGCGAAGACCAGTAATCAGGGTCCAGTCATTAACGAACTCCCAGTTTGCCTCGCCAAACAGAGCATAACTGTCAATTTCAACCTTGCCCTTTTCATTCATGACGGTTGTCCCGCTTACGGCAAGCTTGTCGTCAATATCACTGGTCGTCCGGCCAAGATAGGCACCAAAGAACCCGGTAAGATTTTCATAATCATAACCAAGCCGAACTTCCTGACTGGCAAGGGTCTGTTCATGCTCGCGAAGAGCCGCCTGCGACGTTGTTGGCGTCCTGTCGAAATCAAGGGCAGCACTATAATCAACAAGTGTCGCCGAACTGATGCTGGTCAATGTCCATTCACCATCCAGATACCAGTCGAGCTTGCCCGTTACCGCATTCTGATCAAACTTGTGATAGGTTTCGGTATTCTCGTATACATTGAAGTAATCTGGCACACCGTCATTTGCATCAACCGCATTAAGTCCGGCACGCTGATCATTATGCGAAAAAGTCAGCAGCACATCGACATCATCCGACGGCAGGAACAATAGCTTCCCGCGCACATTGGCCGACCGCAAAGGATTGGCATCATCGCCCAATGTCGGGTTATTGATGTATCCATCCTCGGTTTGATAATCGACGGCCAACCGTCCCGCCAACCTGTCTTCAATCAGTGCACCATTGGCAAGTGCCGATGAACCCTTTTCACCATAGCGGCCAAGATTTCCCTGTACGGCGAATTCGGGGGTAAATGTCGGGTCTTTGGTTTTCATCACCACCGCACCGGCAAGCGAGTTACGCCCTTGTGTGGTCGATTGCGCTCCGCGATAAACTTCAACCTGCTCAACATCCCAGACCGAGAGCGGATTGGCCGTCAGCAGACGGTTACTTTGGATCGCATCGTCAACATAAACCGAAATCGCACCGTTAAGGGCGGCTGCCCCCTGTTCGTCAAACCCTTGGATCGGAACACCGCGAATACCCCAGTTTTCGTTGCCGGACTGAGTATAGACGCCGGGCGTACCACTCAGCACATCCTGAAGGGTCTTCGCTCCTTCTTTGCGGATATCTTCGCTGGTGCTGACCGCAACACTCGAAAGTGTCCTGTCCTGACTGCGCTGGATTTTTTCTCCTGTGACGATAACTTCTTCTAGCTGAATAACTTCCTGCGGCACTTCCTCGTCCGCAAATACCGGCGTGATACCCAGCGCGCTGGAAGCCACCGCCAGCGCCAAAGAGTTTTTACTGAAAACTTGCATTACCTTGCTTCCCATTCAGAACCACATTTTTTCAAGCGTTGCGGTAAAGAAGTCAGAAGGTTCACACTGTCCGTTTCCCGCCTTCCCCCGCTCCCTGAAACATCTGTTGCGAATGATTAAGCACGATCAATTGCAAATGACAATAGTTATTATTCGCTATAATAAGCACGTATTTTCAGTGAATTAGTTTTTTTGAGGAGAAGCACACAGAAGATGCAGATACATACCACCCAGACCGAGCCGATAAGTCGCACCTCAATTCAGCCATGCTCATGGTAAATGGACCGCAGATAGCTCTCCTGTTCGGCCAACGGCTGCCTGTGCAATCGCGGACATGCTTCGCATAAAACCTCCGGCTTTCCGACAACCGGCGTATGAAGCAGATAATGCAGACAGCAATGCTTCCTTAACGGGATGCTTGAACAAATATCCGGGACAGGCGAAGCAACAATACGTTGCAAGCTTCTAATCTTTAACCGGCCATCGGCAACAACCGGCGTCTCCATCCATTGATGGGCCTTGGAAAAGGTTTCGGGGTCCAGCGCATCGCGCAATCTGTCAAACGCCCCGTCCCAGACCGCGATAACGTTTCCCCACAGCACCTTGGTCGATACACCACCCCACGCGGAAATCGTCGCAAACAACGGGTCCAGATGGTCGTTTAACACGCGCTCCCAATAGCCTGCGATCTGGTCGGATGAAAATGACGGAAGCCGTTCCATGACCTTTAATGCCACAGGGCGGGCGTCATCATGCAAAAGTTCGACATCCCCCTCCCAAACCCGAATTTCCAAATTTCGGGCCAATATTCCCGCCAATACCGCCGGGAACAGAACACTAAGGTAATTCATTGACCACTGGGACGCGATGGGTGGTCGCTTTGCTGCCGAATAGACCAAGGCGAACCGATCAAGCATCGGAAACAGAACGTCTTCCCGTGGAAGCTGCTGCAGCCTGACGGAAGAAAACCCGCAATGATCTGTCCGGATGACTTGACGGATGGGGGGCCATGTTTGGCAAAGCCAGTCTGGTAATTCCATAGCAAGCCCCTGCTAAAAAATGAGAACGCCAATCAGTATTATTAGCATTGCGACCATAACGAGCTGCCTCTATAAACTCAATCTGATTTATCCCGATCAGTTGAGGCATCATGAATACTTTGCAGGGCTTCTGGCGACTTGCGCGCCCTTTCTGGACATCGTCTGAAAAAATCCCTGCCCTGTTGTTACTGGCTGCGACCATCCTCATGAATCTCGGGCTTGTCGGGGTCAACATCCTGAACAATTTCTGGAATCTGAACTTTTATAACGCCTTGCAGGCTCTGGATTACGATGCTTTCCTGATCAGTGGCGGCCAGTTCATCCTGTTACAAGTCGCCCTCACGACCTTCACTGTCGCAGCTTTTCACTTTCAACAAAAACTGACGATCCGGTGGCTGCGCTGGTCAATCACAAACACGCTTCAGGATTGGCTGAAAGATCAACGATACCTTCTCTTGCAACTGGACTCTCCGGAAACAGACAACCCGGATCAACGGGTTGCCGATGATATCGACATGTTCATCGTCATATCGCTCAAACTGGGTCTAGGGCTGATGACGGCTTTGGTGTCGCTCTTCTCTTTCCTCAATATTTTATGGAACGCATCCGGCCTCGTCACGATACCATTCGGAACCGAAAGTCTGGTCATCCCCGGACTACTGGTCTGGGTTGCATTACTTTACTCGATAGCCGGAACGGGTGGTGCATTCTGGCTGGGACGTGCCCTTCCCGGGCTTAATTTCTTGCAGCAACGCCGCGAAGCTGATTTCCGGTTTTCCCTGATGCGCCTTCGCGAACATGCGGAATCGATTGCGCAATATCGTGGCGAAAAAGCCGAAATGCGCACCTTCGCATCACGATTGGAGGCCGCCCTTCAGAACTTCTGGGAACTGGTCAAAAAACAGAAAATCGTACTTGGCTATTCCACATTCTATATGCGCACGGCCACAGTGATCCCAATGTTCATCATGGCACCGCAATTCTTTGCCGGGGCATTTCCCCTTGGCCGCCTGACCCAGATCAGCGCCGCCTTCGGTGAAGTTCACGAAGCCATGGCATATCTTGTCCGGGTCTTCCCGCAAATTGCCGAATGGAAATCTGTCGTCGACCGATTAACCGGCTTCCAGAACAGGCTCGATGCCCTTTCGTCCAATTCCGGCGTCAAGATCCGCCATCAACCACATGCTTTCGAGATCAAGAAACTTAACCTGTGGCTCCCCGATGGCGAAAAAACGCTTCTGCGCGATTTTTCCCTGCAACTGACACCGGGGGATAGCCTTCTTATCCGTGCGCCATCCGGCTTTGGGAAATCCACAATGATCCGTGCTGTTTGCGGCCTGTGGAAACACGCCTCTGGCAGCGCTGCTTACGACACCGAAAACGCTCTTATCCTGGCCCAGAAACCCTATTTTCCGCTTGGAAGGCTGCGCGATATTCTCTGGTATCCGCAAATTGCTGATGCCGACAATGATCCGGCTTTATCGCATGCTTTGCAACGGTTTGAACTGGGGCACCTGATCGAACAGCTCGATAGCGAAACCGACTGGTCAAAGAAACTCAGCATTGGCGAACAGCAGCGATGCTCCTTTGTCCGCGCCGTACTGCGAAAACCGAAAATTCTCTTCCTTGATGAAAGCACGTCCGCACTTGATGAAAACGCGGAAACCCTCTGCTACCGCCATCTGAAAGAAGAACTGCCTGACACAATTCTGGTCAGCATCGGACACCGTGCTTCACTGGAACAATTTCACTCCAGAATTCTGGAACTTGATAAAGATACCAATGCCCTTTCTCTCGCCAGTCGCGAAGTATTGGCATAAAGCAAGACATATCAAAAAAAGTGGCAGTCCATCGGGACTGCCACCTTATGTCTTCACGATCCTGCGAAAATCACTTCATCGTCGGCATGACGAATTCGGCACCCTTGCGAATGCCCGTCGGCCAGCGCGAGGTGATGGTTTTAAGGCGGGTATAGAACCGCACCCCTTCCATGCCATGCATGTGATGATCGCCAAACAAGGATGCCTTCCAGCCGCCAAATGAATGGAACGCCATCGGAACCGGGATCGGCACATTGATGCCGACCATGCCGGTCTGGGTGCGGTTGGCAAATTCACGCGCCGTATCGCCATCGCGGGTAAAGATCGCGGTACCATTGCCATATTCGTGGCTATCAACAAGATCGGCAGCAGTTTCAAAATCATCGGTCCGCACGATCGACAGGACCGGGCCGAAAATCTCTTCCTTATAGATCGTCATGTCGGGTGTGACATTGTCAAACAGGGTCCCGCCAACGAAATAGCCGTCTTCATAGCCCTGCAAACGAATGTCGCGGCCATCAACAACCAGCTTCGCGCCTTCTTCAACGCCCTTGTTGATATAACCGACAACCTTGTCGCGGTGCTGCGCGGTCACAAGCGGCCCCATTTCGGCGGCCGAATCTGTCCCCGGTGCAACGCGAAGTTCGTTAATGCGCGGGACAAGCTTTTCGACCAGCGCATCCGCCGTTGCCTTCCCCACCGGTACTGCAACCGAAATCGCCATGCAGCGTTCACCAGCCGATCCATATGCCGCCCCCATCAGGGCATCCACCGCCTGATCCATATCGGCATCGGGCATCACGATCATGTGGTTCTTCGCGCCCCCCAACGCCTGGCAACGTTTGCCCTGCGCAGTCGCGGTTTCATAGATGTATTTTGCAATCGGGGTCGACCCGACAAAGCTGATTGCGCTGACATGCGGATCAAACAGAAGCGCATCAACCGCTTCCTTGTCGCCCTGCACAACGTTGAAAACGCCGTCCGGCAAACCAGCCTCGCTCAGCCATTCCGCCAGCAGAAGCGACGCAGACGGATCACGTTCGGATGGTTTCAGGATGAAACAGTTGCCGCAGGCAAGCGCAACCGGGAACATCCACATCGGCACCATGGCCGGGAAGTTGAACGGCGTAATACCGGCCACAATACCAAGCGGCTGGCGCACCGAATGGCTATCAACCTTGGTACCGACATTCTCGGTGAACTCGCCCTTCAAAAGCTGCGGCGCGCCGGTGGCAAATTCAACAACCTCGATCCCGCGGGTGACTTCACCCAGCGCATCCGAAAGTACCTTGCCATGCTCGGCGGTAATGGCCGCCGCCAGTTCTTCCGAACGGCTTTCAAGGATGCCCAGGAATTTATTGAGAATACGGGCACGACGCAGCGGCGTGGTATTGGCCCATTCCGCGGCCACCGACCGTGCACTTTCGACAGCATTTCGAACCTCGGCCTTCGATGCAAGGTCAACCGTCGCACTCTGCTGACCGGTGGCCGGGTTGAACACGGCCGCTGTCCGGCCGGAAGTCCCGGCGACACGTTTGCCGTTGATGTAATGGGTGATCTGGCTGGACATTCGGCTTCTCCCGATAATCGTGGTGATCTTTTGTCGCGGATCATGACAACCGTCCGCAAAGCAGGTCGATTATGGATATGCATATGGATGCACATCAATTACCATTATTGCAAATTCGATGTGCAATTTTTAAAGTCAATAGATCATGGATTGGGACCGCATTCGCATCTTTCTGGCCGTCGCACGCCAGGGGCAGATCCTCTCGGCGGCCCGTCAGCTTGGCCTGAACCATGCCACGGTCGGTCGGCAACTGACCGCGCTTGAACAGGAACTCGGCACCAAGCTTGTCGAACGACGCACCACTGGATCGGAACTGACAGAGGCAGGAAAGGCATTAATGGGTGCGGCAGAGGCCGCTGAATCCGCCTTCCTTAAAGTCGGCACCGCCTTCCCCAGCCGAGCAGAAGGCATCGCAGGCACCGTGCGCGTTGGCGTGCCCGATGGACTTGGGAACTATTTCCTGGCGCGTGAACTGGCGGGCTTTGCCGCAAAACATCCCGATCTGGTGATCCAACTGGTGCCCCTCCCGCGCACCTTTTCGCTGTCCCAACGCGAAGCCGACATCGCCATCACCCTTGATCGCCCCAAACAGGGGCGGCTGGTGATCAAAAAGCTCACCGATTACACACTCAGCGTCTATGCCTCCCAAAGCTACATAAAACAGTATGGTGCCATCCGGTCTGAACGCGACCTGACCGACCGGCTGTTTGTCACCCATATCGAAGACCTGATTTACAGTCGCGCACTTGACTACGCCGCCCGCCTTGGCAAACTGATGAAGCGCCGATTTGAATGCGGCAGTGTCGTCGCCCAGATGGAAGCAGTGCGCAACGGGCATGGCATTGGCATTCTGCATGATTACGCCACCCGTGATGTGGCCGACCTGGTCCGTCTGCTGCCCGATATCCGCTTTACCCGAAATTACTGGATGCTGCTTCATCCCGATACCAAGGACACCCGCGGGGTCGCCGCCGTCGCCGACCATATCAGCCGGGTCGTACGCGCCGCGCGTGGCCTGTTCGTTGCCGACTGATGCAAACCGGGGATTTGCGAATCTGATGTCCATACATGCAGGCAGATATCTTGCCGCGCTGAAAAACCCGATAAGAGTGCAACACTATACGAACGGCCGTGATCATCTGCAAAATCAGCTAAAAAGCGAGAAACAACAAGCTGTTCAGGCACCTTAACTGATCACCTTTGATTGTATTTTCACGGACTTAACTTATAATTCTTCGCTACGACCACTTGCATTCAGGATGTATTCCCGGGCATATTCTTTCGGATATGGTTGGGGATGAGCCATGTGGTCGGGGTCACACAAAAAGCCTGTTGAACAGGATTTCAAAAACCGCTTGCTGCATGGCGCAATCAACGTTTGAAAGGTCAGACGTTGCAGAAGCGCACAAACACGTTTGCGCCGGGGACAGAACGGCAGGGAAAACCGCTTACAACGCCGCAGTCGAGCATATGGCTTGACTGGGCCGAGGGCGACGATTGCGCAAATTACAATATTTGCAGCGTCATCCGGTTCGAGGGCGATCTTGATATTGCAGCCCTTTACAAGGCCATTGTCCAAACCGATCAGGAAAATGACGCCCTGCGTCTGCGCTTTGCATCAGAAGGCGGCAAACCGTTTCAGACCTTTGCCGATGACTGCCGCGAAACCGATTTCAGCGTCATCGATTTAAGTTTTACCGATGATCCGGTTCTGATCGCCAATAACGAAGTCGAAGAAATCCGCCGACGGCCACTTGACCCGGAAAACGGATATCATTGCCGCCATCGCCTGTTGCAACTTGGCACGGGACGTTACTGGTGGGTTCGGGTTTATCATCATCTAGTCTGTGACGGTTATGCCGGGCATTTGATGGCGCAACGCGCGGCGGAAATTTACAGCGCACTTAAAACCGGTACTGCCGTCCCCGAAAGCACATTCGGGTCCTATGGCGACTTTATCGCTGCTGACGCGACCTATCCCGAAACACCGGCCTATCAACGTGACCTTGCCTATTGGCAGGAACGCCTGCAAAACGACCACGCGATCACGCGGTTTTCATCGGACAAACCATCCGGAAAATTGGTTCAGGCCCGGCTGGAACAGACGCTGGATGGGCACGACCTTGCCAGACTGATCCACACGGCCAAAGCCTGTGGCACATCGCCCACCGCGATCGTCATGGCCACCTATTTCATCCTGCTGGGTCAGGTCACCCATATCAAACAACCGACCGTCACAATGCCGCTTCTGAACCGGATGGGACGGACTGAACGCCAGACACCGGGTGCCTTTTCCTATATCGTACCCTTCGATGCCGATTTAAGTAAACACACACGTTTTTCGGAACTGGCCCGCGATATCTTTGCCCGGGCACGTCGCGATGTCCGTCATATGCGCCTTGGCGCGCCGCGCATGCGTGCAGCACGTCTGGGTGCCCGGGGTCTTTCGGGCAATGGTGCCTTTTTCAACAGTCTGGACGGCGCAGAACCCTTATCCTTTGCCGGGCTGGATACACGCCGGGTCAATATCTATAACGGGCCAGTCACCGATCTTGGCCTGATCTATATGATGCAGGCCATAAGCCCAGACCGGCAGGAAGCCGAAATCATCTGGCAATATGACACCGCTTGCCACGACGTTAAATCCGTTAAGCGCATCGCCGAACGTTTCCGTTATTTCCTGTCCCGCGCACTGGACGACCCGGAACAGGATATCGCGGCCATCGCCGCACCGCCGATGAACGAGCTTGCCATTATCCGCACGCTTGAAACTGGCCCGACATTCACAAGGTCGGCTCCGGGACGGCTCATTCCCGAACGCATCGATCATGCCATTGCATCACGCCCCGGCGAAATCGCCCTGATCACGGAAGATGATCACGAAGTCACGTTTGCAACGCTGGGTCATATGGCCAATGCCGTCGCCCACCACCTGAAACAATGCGGCATTGCACCGGGCGATTTTGTCGGGATGAACATTTCCCCCAGTGCGCAGCAAACGGCCGCTGTGATCGGTATCCTGAAATGCGGGGCAACCTGTGTGCAGCTTGATCCGTTGCAACCTGTCGCGCGCAATGCGTCGATGACCCGCCATCTTGATTGCCGTCTGGTTCTGACTAACAGCACCGACACATGGCGCAAAATCGGCGACACCTCCATCACGGTAAACGATATCAATGCCTTAACCGGCATTGACGGCAGCATCACCTTTGAAAATATCCATGACGATATTTGTGGCGACGATATTGCCTTTGTCTTCCATACATCGGGTTCGACCGGGCAGCCAAAACCGGTTCCCGTTCATCACCAATCCCTTGCCGATAAAATCGACGTCGCCATTGCGCAATTCGGTATCGGATCACATGAAAACGGCAACCCTGAAATAATGGGTCTTTTCCCGTCGCTCGGATTTGATCCCTGGATGCTGCAATTCTGCGTCGGGCTGATCCGTGGCCATCGCATGTGGCTGATGACCCACGCGATACTCAGTGACGGGCATAAATTCTGGAACGGTGTGGCACGACATCATGTCACCCACATCATGTCGGTCCCGTCATTTTATGAAAGCGTGATCGATGCCGTTCCGGCAGATGGCGCTTTCAAATTGCGCCGTCTGATCACGGGCGGCGAAATCATGCAGCCAACACTCGTCCGCAGGCTTTATTCCGCGTTCGAAACCGTCGATATCTGGAACTGCTATGGCCCGACCGAGGCGACAATTCATGCCGCCGTGTATCTGATACCAAGGGCCTCCCAAACCAAAAGCATCCCGCTCGGCCGCATCGACAAGGGTGGCTTTGTCCGGATACTTGACGAAGACGGAAAACGGGTACCGCTTGGCGTCCCGGGCGAGATTTACCTTGGCGGCGCAGGACTTAACCGCGGCTATATCAATATGCCTGACGTGACGGAGGAAAAATTCGTCACGGATCCGACGGGCGAGACCGATGAAACCTTTTATCGCACTGGTGATCTGGTTTCCTGGGGCGAAGACGGGTTGCTTTATTTTCACGGGCGCACGGACGAACAGGTCAAAATTCGCGGGCAACGCATCGAAATCGGGGAAATCGAATACCAGCTTTCGCGCCTGTCCGGCGTCGGACGGGCTGCGGTATTGCATGTCAAAACCAATCATGGTGGTGAACTGATCGGTTATCTTCTATCCAACGCAAGCCCGTCGAAACGCCCGGACGCAGCAACCGTGCGCGCAGAACTGGCGCGCCACCTGTCCGATGCGGCCGTTCCGACCCGCATTGAATGGGTGGAAACGCTACCCCTCTTGCCGTCGGGCAAAATCGACCGCAAGGCACTTGCCGAATTCGCCCGAAACCCGGATGGCAAGCAGCCTGTTGCGTCCAAAGCATCGCCCCCTGCATCCAGCAAACCCGATCAGGCGCGCATCCATCAACTGGCCGGTAAAATTGCCAGGATATGGATGGAGCTGATCGAAACAGACGAAATTGAATTTGACACCAACCTGTTTGAAGCTGGCGCCCATTCATTGCTGGTACCGCGCGCCCAGTTTGCCCTGTCAAAACTCGCCGGGCGCAACATTGCATCGGTGGAAATATTCCAGCACCCGACCATCAATTCCTTCGCACGTCACCTTTGTGCGGATGATGAACATGCCCCCGAAACCGCACAAGCCGAACCGGTAAAGCCCCAACGCAATGTGTCTGAAAATCACGACATTGCGATTATTGGCATGGCGATGCGCCTGCCCGGCGCGAATGACCGCGACGCATTCTGGTCGATGCTTGAAAACGGTATCGATCAGATAAAGGACGTCGATATTTCCCGCCTGCGCGCAATGGGCGGCGATCCGTCGGTGCTCGAAGACGCCGATTTCATCGCCCGCCATGGGATTCTTGACGATCTCGATATGTTCGATCCCGCACCGTTTGCCATGACCGCGGGCGAAACCATCGAAACCGATCCGCAACAACGCCTGCTGCTTGAAGTCGCCCTTAGCGCTCTGGAAGACGGGTCTTGCGATCCAGCGCGTGACGGCCCGGTCGGTGCCTATGTCGGCGTCGGTTTCCCGACCTATCTGGTCGACAGCCTGCGTGATCGCTTGCGCGACCGCCCCGATGCGATCCGGTATGGCATGACACTCGGCAATGACAAGGATTTTGCTGCAACACGGCTTGCCTACAAGCTGAACCTGACTGGCCCCGCCATCGCATCCTCGACCGCCTGTTCGACCGGGCTTGTCAATCTTGCCCTGGCCGTCAATGCCTTGCGATCCGGTCAATGCCGCGTCGCCCTTGCCGGTGGGGCGGCCCTTGGGCTTAGCCCGGCTGGCGGATATTATTTCACGCAGGGCGGCATTGGATCAAGAAGCGGCGTTTGCCGCCCGTTTGACAGCAAGGCAGACGGTGTTGTCGGCGGCAGCGGTGCGGCCATTGTCCTTTTGAAACGCCTTGATGATGCCATTGCCGACAGGGACACCATCCATGCGGTGATCAAGGGTGTCGGCATCAACAATGACGGTTCAGCAAAGGCCGCCTTTACCGCGCCTTCTGTCGATGGTCAGGCAAAGGCCATTCAAACGGCCCTTGACGATGCCCAGATCGATCCATCGACCATCCGCTTTGTCGAAGGCCATGGCACCGCAACCGCGCTTGGCGACCCGATAGAAATCGCTGCACTGAATAAAATTTACGCCCGAACCGATGCAACGCCAACGCATCCGGTCTGGCTTGGCTCGGTCAAGGGTAATATCGGCCATCTGGACAGTGCCGCCGGAATGGCCGGGCTGATCAAGGCCGTATTGGCAATCCGCCATCGGGTATTTCCGCCGACCTGCCATTTCAATCAACCGAATGAAAACCTTGGTCTGGATCAGGGACCATTTCAAATAAACAACACTGCTCAACCATTATCGAATAATGATGATGAACCGCTGCGCACGGGCATCAGCAGCTTCGGGGTTGGCGGCACCAACGCGCATATCATCATCGAAGAAGCCCCCCGTTTCGATGAACCGGCATCACGCCAGACACAAAACGATATTCCCCGTATCCTGCCCTTCTCGGCGGCAAGCGAACCCGCCTTGCAAAAACTTCTGGAAAACACCGCAAGCTGGCTTGACCGCAACGGATCAGACATTGCGATATCCGATGTCGCAAACAGCCTGTCACGGCGTCACGCCTATCGTTTCAGGGCCGCCATCGTTGCCACGAACATCAAGGCTGCGGTTTCAGCCCTGACCCATCCGAAATCGACCGCCCGCCATCAGGCCGTTGCCCAACGCAATGTCCCTTCCATCGCCTTCCTGTTCCCCGGTCAGGGATCGCAACGACCGGGCATGGCAAAAGGCCTTTATGAAGTGGATCAAACATCGACAAAGATCATCCGCGATGCCTGCAAGCATGTGGCACAGACGGGCGGCCCCGATGATCTTTTTGAATTGCTGACCGTTCCTGATGAAAGCCCGGCAACATCAAGCCGCATGGCACGCACCGAAATCGCCCAGCCCGCTCTGTTCATTTATGAATATGCGCTGGCAAACTGGCTGATCGAAAACGGCATTTTGCCCGCAGCATTGACCGGGCACAGCATTGGCGAATATGTCGCGGCCTGCATTGGCGGGGTCATGTCCTTTGAAGATGCGCTTCGCCTTGTGGTGATGCGCGGTCGCCTGATGGGGCAGACCGAACCGGGATCAATGTTTGCCCTGTCCATGACCGAGGCCGAAGTCGGTGATCTTCTGTCGGCCTTTGGCCCCGATCTGTCGATGGCTGCAATCAACGGCCCGCGTCAATGCGTGGTGGCGGGCAGCACCGAATGCATTGATGCGCTTGAAGAACACATCAAATCACAGGGTAAATCCGGTCGTCGGCTTGTGGTCTCCCATGCCTTCCATTCACGGATGATGGAACCGGTTCTGAATGAATTCCGCCATGTCGTCGCCAAAATCCGGTTGAACGCGCCAACCCTTCCGATCCAGTCCAACCTGACTGGCAACTGGCTGACACCCGAAGACGCCACCAATCCCGATTACTGGGTTCAACATCTGCGCAATGCGGTGCGCTTTGCCGATAACATCAAGGGACTTCTGGCCGAAATGCCCGAAACGATCATGGTCGAATGCGGCTTTGGCAACACGGCAAGCCGCCTTGCCATTGTCAATGGCACAGCGACCGGCAACAGCATTGCCCTGCAACCTGCCCCCGGCCCCGATGCCGCCCGAAAAACGGATGCCGCAATCACCGGGTCAAACGCACTGGCCGATGCGATTGCCCGGCTTTGGGTTATGGGAACATCGCCCGATTGGGATCGGGTGAACCAAACCCGTGATGCCCATCGCATTCCGTTGCCGACCTACGCCTTTGACCGACGCCGCTTCTGGCCGGAGAAGGCAACCACCGTGAACGCCGATCCCAAATCTATCGCCGTTGCCGCTGCCCCGGTGGAGGCCACATTGCCCCCGGCACAAAACCCGGCACAAAATACGTCCGATGCCCAAACCGAAACACAAGCGCAATCCGCCATTCTTGCCGTCTGGCGCGATATGTTTGGCGATCCGGCAATCGGCCCCGATGATGATTTCTTTGAACTTGGCGGGGACTCCTTATTCGCCGTACGGATCGCAACACGGCTTTCCGAAGTCCTGACTGCCGAAATTCCCGCCGCCGTAATGTTCGAAGGCCGCACCGTTTCAGGTGTTGCCAACCTGCTTGCATCCTTTGAGACAAACAGCCCGCCGACCAATGCCCGATCCGCGCCAACAGCAACGGCAACAGCAAAACCGGCCACAACAGCCCCCCGCCCGTCACGTGAACAGGGAGTTCTGTGATGAATACCGATCAGCTGTCACGCCGCACACAAACCGCGCGCAACCTGCTCGACAAACTCCGTCAGCGCGACATTGTGCTAAGCCTGCATGCCAACGGGCACGATCTTTGTTTTGATGCACCGACCGGTGCATTTGATGATGCCCTGAAATCCGAAACCCGTGACCTGAAGGCCGAAATCCTAAGCTTGCTGCGTGAACCTTCCGATGCCGAAAGTCATGACACCAAAGCAGGTCCGATCCTCAAATTCTTCCCGGCCCATCCCGCCATCGAAGGCCAATGGATTGCAAGACGTGACCAACCGGCAAGTGCAAATTACCATATCGTTACAGGCATCACCCTTCCCAAAGGAACCGGTTTCAATGCGGTCCGCGATGCGATTGCCGCCATCGTCAAACGCCATGATGCCCTCCGGTCCACCTTTGTCGAACAGGACGGGCAGCTGATCCAGCGCGTGCATGCCGATATGCCGGTCACTGTGCGCAAAATCGACACCACCCGAGAAATCCGCCATGATCTTTTTGATCTCGCGACGGGTCCTCTGGCCCGGTTTGGCTATATCGAACATGACGACGGAAAAGCCCCACAACTGGCCATGGCGATCGATCATCTGTGCTTTGATGGCCAATCGATCATGTTGCTGCAAAAAGAGCTTCTTGCCATACTTGCCGGAAACACGCCCGGAAACATCCCTGATATCGAAAAACTTGTGCGCAATGCACATCGCAATCTGGATCGGGAACGCGGCGAAATCGCGCGGAAATTCTGGTCGGCACGAACCGATAAACTGTTATCTGCCGGGCTGCCTGACGACCCGGCAGCAGAACGGAATGGCGACGGCAAACGCCTTCTGATCAAACTGACCGGCAAAGACGCCGAGGCTTTCGCAAAGCTTGCCAGCCATACCCGCAAAACAACCCAGACCACTCTCTGGGCCGCCCTGACCATCGCTGTGATCGCGCGGCACAAGGAAAACGCCACAGCCGTGATCGGGCTGCCTTTTGCCGGTCGCAGGGACAAGGAAACCATGCAGTCGATGGGCTGCTTTGTGAATGTCCTGCCCGTCGCGATCAAACCGGATATGGCAGATAATCTTGATGCCCTGACCAGACAGGTCGGGCACGAAGTTCTTTCCATGCTTGACGTGCAGGATTACCCCCTGTCGCGCCTGATGCATGATCTGACACAGGCGGCACAGGGCCCGACCGGCCTGCCATTCGATGCCGTCCATGTGATGGAATCCAGCGACAGCCCCTTCGTGATCGAAGATCTCGACTTCGGGGCGGGCAAATTCCCCCTGATGGTCGGCATGATGAAAAACGGCCCGGAAACATCTCTGGCTGTCGAATATCAAAGCCACGTCTTTGGCGAAGCATGGATCGAACGTTTTGCCAAACGTTTCCTGACCTTTGCGCGTGCGCTTGCCAAAAACCCGGAAATGCCGCTTGGCCTTGTTGATCTGCTGCCTGACGACGAACATGATCACCTGACCGTAGCACTTAACGATACCGCATCGGATTACCCGCGCGACTGCGGCCTTGGCGAATTACTCGCCCGTCAGGTCACCAACCCGGCCAACGCGGATAAAATTGCCCTGCAGGATCGCGACCGAAAAATCACCTATCGCACGTTGGGGCAACACGTTTCCGCCGTTTCTGCCGGTCTTGATGCCCTTGATGTTGCCCCCGGGTCGATTGTCGCCCTTGCCGCTGATCGTACCCTTGATGCGATTATCACGATACTTGGTATCGCATGGCATGGTGCGGCCTATCTGCCAATTGACAAATCTCTGCCTGCCGATGCCATTGCCGCCCTGATGGCAGAATGCGGTGCCCGTACTTTGCTGTGTGACAACGCCGAATTTGAACGCCTGTCGGGGCTGTCTGATCGCGTTCGCATTGCGCAACTGCCCGACGCCAACGCAACATCGGATGCGACCTTCGCCAAACGTGCAGGCGATGATCTGGCTTATGTCATGTTCACGTCCGGCTCCACCGGTGCGCCCAAGGGGGTGCTGATCCCCAACCGGGCTGTTGCACGACTGGTGTTGAACAATCGGGTGCTTGCGTTTGATGAAACCGATGTGATGGCACAGGCCGCATCACTTGGCTTTGATGCCGCAACCCTTGAAGTCTGGGCACCGCTTCTGAATGGCGGCAAACTGGTTCTGATTGATAACGAAACCCTGTTTGATCCAACCGCCCTGCAGAATGCCCTTAAAGGTGGCGGTGTGACCACCATGTGGCTGACCGCAAGCCTGTTTAACCGTATCGCCGATGACGCGCCAGGTTGCTTTTCCCCGCTCAAAAGACTGCTTTCCGGGGGCGAGGCACTAAGCCCCCCTCATCTGCAAAAAGTCATGGCCGCCTGCCCGGACCTTACCCTGATCAACGGCTATGGCCCGACGGAAAACACGACCTTTACCTGTATCCATCCGATCACGCCACATGACGTAAATTCGGCAACCATCCCGATTGGCCGACCGATTGGCAATACGCGCACCTATATTCTTGATACTGGCGGGCAACCGGTTCCGACCGGGGTCTGGGGTGAACTTTACGCCGCGGGCGACGGGCTGGCGCTGGGATATTCCGGCGTGCCCGAACGCACCGCCAAGGCATTCGTCACGTTCGATCATTTACCCGAAACCCGCCTTTACAAAACCGGCGACCGCGTGCGTTGGCGCTCAGATGGGATGATTGAATTTGGCGGCCGCGGTGACGGGCAGGTCAAAATTCGCGGACACCGGATTGAAACCGCCGCCATTGAAAAACGACTGAGCCAGATTGACGGCATCCGCAATGCCTGCGTGATGCCGGTTGGCGTCGGTGCCGATGCCTTCCTTGGTGCGGCCGTCGCCGCCGATCAGGATAACAGCAATGTCTGGATGCATATCCTTGGCCGCAATCTGCCCGATTACATGATCCCCGAACGGTTTGTGGTGCTGGATCATCTGCCGGTCAATGTGAATGGCAAAGTAGATCACAAACAGCTCCTTGGTGCCCTGGCCAATACGGCACCGCTTGCTCCCCAAACCGGCAACGCCGCCACCAGCAACGAACTGGAACAGATCGTTGCCGAACAATTCAGGGCCCTGTTTGGCAACAGGGACATTACCGCATCGTCGGATTTCTTTGCCTTGGGTGGACACAGCCTTGTCGCCATGCGCCTTGCCGGATTGCTCGAAAAATCCACCGGCGTCCGCCCGAAACTTCAGGATATCTTTGTCGCCCGAACAGTCGGCGGGATCGCAGCCCTGCTTGCCAACCATAAACAGAATGGCAAACAATTCCTGATTCCAAAGGCAGATGGCCCGAAATTCCCGCTTTCAAGCGGACAGGCCCGCCTTTGGGTTCTGCAACGCATGCAGCCCGACATGGCGGTCTATTCCGTCCCGGCCGCGTTTGAAATCAATGGCCCGATTGATGCCGATGCATTGCAGACCGCCCTTCATAAACTTGAAGAACGGCAACATGCGCTGCGCCTGCGTTTCAAATCCGATCCCCATCATCCTGATGGCGTCAGCCAGTATCTGGCACCGGTCGGTTCATGGCTTATGGGCCGCCATCAAATGGACGAAGGTCCCGCCCGCCTGTTCATCGCACGCGAAACCGTCCGTCCGTTCGACCTTGAAAACAAACCATTGGCACGGGCCGATCTGATCACACTTGCCCCCGACCGTCACTGGATGCTGGTTTCGCTGCATCATGCGATTTGTGATGGCTGGTCGATGCCGACATTACTACGCGATCTTGCCGCCCTTTATGCCGCCGAAACCGGCAGCCCCGCCGCGCCCTTGCCGGAGCTCGACCGGCATTACGAGGATTTTGCAAGCTGGCAACATGGCTATTTAAGCTCAACCGACGGCAAGGATCTATTGGCCCGCTGGCAAGAACGGCTGTTGCCCCTGCCTGAACCGCTGGCCCTGCCAACGGATCGCCGCCGGCCTAAGGCACGGCGTTTTGCGGGCGATTTCCATGAAATTACCTTTGGCGAACAAACCACGCGTCTGATCAATGATGCGGCGGATCGGCATGGCACAACCGCCTTTTCCATTCTGACCGCTTTGGTGCAAATCCTGATGTACCGCCAATGCGGGCAGACCGATATCCCGCTTGGCATGCTGGTGGCGGGCCGTGAACAGACCGCCCTTGATGATGTGGTCGGCTTCTTTGTCAACACCGTTGTCCTGCGTCAGAATGTCGATCCGAACGCCGGATTTGACGATCATCTGGCCCAAACCGGCAAAACCATCATCGATGCCCTGTCCGATCAGGCCGCCCCGTTCGAGGATGTTGTGGCCGCCGTCAATGCGCCACGCGATCCTGCGCGCAATCCGCTATTTGATGTTCTGGTCGCCTGGCAGGACAGCATCCCTAACCTTGGAAAACTCGGCGATGCCGAACTCTCGCTGCTGAAAACAGAATTCCCGTTCTCGAAATTCGATCTTGCATTCTATTTCAGCAAACAGAACGACGCCCTGCTGTGTCAGATCGAATTTGATACCGACCTGTTTGACAAATCCACCATTCAGGCGATTTTCAACCGGCTTGAAATCCTTGCTGCTGCGGCCCTGTCCACGTCATCAAGCGCCAAAATCGCCGAATTGCCGATTTTGCCGGCCGACGAACGCGCCCGGATCGATCAATTCAATGCCACCGATCTTGACCTTGCGATTGAACGCAGCATTTCCGAACCGTTCACCGATCAGGTCCGTGCGACACCCGGCGCACCGGCGGTTATCGGAACATCTGCAACGCTAAGTTATGAACAATTCGCCCGTCGTGCATCCGGGATTGCCGCAAAACTGCGTGCGACATCGGTCGGTCCGGGTGATGTCATCGGCGTTGCCGTGCGACGCTCAATCGATATGCTGGCCGCCATTCACGGGATTCTTCTATGCGGTGCGGCATATAGCCCCCTTGACCCCGATCATCCCGAACAGCGCCGCACGGATATGCTTGATGATCTTGGCTATCCGCGCGTCATCACCACCGCCGATCTGGCCGATCTGTTTGACGCAGATAAAGTCCTGATCATCGATGGCAGCGAAGATGCCGATATCCCTGATGCAATCAACGCTCCCGATGACCTTGCCTATGTGCTGTTCACATCCGGCTCGACCGGTCGTCCAAAGGGTGTCGAAATCGCCCATCGGGGTGTTCTGAACCGTATCCTCTGGATGCAGGACGCCTTCCCGATTGGCCCCGAAGACGTCATTTTGCAAAAAACCCCGATCACATTCGATGTGTCGGTCTGGGAACTATTCTGGTGGTCATGGACGGGCGCGCGCGTTGTTCTGCCTGATCCGGGTGTTGAACGCGATCCGCAACAACTTGCCCAGGCCATTCGCGATCATGGCGTCACCACCATGCATTTCGTGCCTTCGATGCTGGCAAGTTTCCTGTTCTCGGTCGAACACGGGCTGGTCGACATCGAACATCTTGGCAGCCTCAAACGCGTTTTCGCCAGTGGCGAGGCGCTCGACCCGGCACTGGTAAAGCGCTTCAACGATCTGCTGTTTGATCGCTTCGGAACCGAACTGCATAACCTTTACGGCCCGACCGAGGCGACGGTGGATGTCACCTGGCATGCCTGCTCGCCGCTTGAAAATCCCGATATCGTTCCGATTGGCAAACCGATTGCCAACACCACCATTCGCATCCTTGATGACAGGCTTGGCGACATGCCGATTGGCATTGCGGGTGAAATCGTGCTGGGTGGGCCGCAAATTGCACGCGGTTATCGCAACCGCCCGGAACTGACAGCCGAAAAATTCCCCGACGATCCCCGCAACCCGGGCCATAAACTGTATCGCACCGGCGATCTGGGGCGTTTCCTTGCCGACGGATCGGTCGAATATCTTGGCCGGATCGATCATCAGGTCAAAATTCGCGGCTTCCGCATCGAATGCGGCGAAGTCGAAACCACGATTGAAAGCCACGATCTGGTTGAACGCGCCCTGGTCAAGGCGGTGCGCATCGGCGACCTTGATGAATTGCATGCCTTTGTGCTGGGCGATGGCGACCTGACCATTGGTGTCCTGCGCGATCATCTGCGCACCCGCCTGCCCGAATATATGATCCCTGCGCGTTTCTTTGCCCTTGATCATCTCCCGCTTACCAGCAGCGGCAAGGTCGACCGAAAGGCCCTTTCGGGCACACCGATGGCCGGTTCACCCAAAACCGCCCGCCGGAAATCAAAACCGGCTATCGCGGCAAAGCCCGATGCCGAAAATCATGATCTGGCAAATCTGGAACGCGTTCTGCAACGATTGTGGCAGGAAATCCTGCCCGGTGTGATGGCGGATCGCGAAGACGGTTTCTTTGATGTCGGCGGCAATTCGCTTTTGCTGCTGCGCCTGCATGAAAAGATCAATGCCCGCTGGCCCGGCAAGGTCAGCATTGCCGATCTGTTCGCCAGCGCCACCATCGCCCGACAGGCCGAACTTCTGGCCGGACTGGATATCGCAACCGATGATCTTGCACTGGCAAATAACGTCCAGCTCGCAACCGACGAACCGATTGCGGTGATCGGTATCGGACTTCAGCTTGCCGGGGCGGACGATATCGAAACATTCTGGGCCGATGTTGCTCGCGGGGCGGATCGCGTCCGTCCGCTTACGCCCGAACGCGATCATGAAACCCGCGACATGATGGCCGCCATTGGCCGTTCGGTTCCGGCCCGCTTCCGCGAAGCCGCCTATCTTGACCGCATCTTTGATTTCGATCCGGGCCGTTTCCGCATGGCACCTGCGGATGCCGCCCTGATTGACCCGGAACAACGCCTGTTTATCGAAACCGCCCTGATGGCGATGGAAAATGCCGGTTATGGCGGGCAGGCCCTGCGCGGGAAAAAGGTCGGGATTTTTGCCGGTGGCGGGGCAAACCCGGCATGGCGCGTTGCCATGGAACATGTCGCACGTGACAAGGCCGAACAGGTCTTTGCCCTTAACGTGCCGTCAAACATGGTCACACGCCTGTCCTTCCTAAAGGACTGGCACGGCCCGGCAAGTATCGTCGATACCGCCTGCTCGTCATCCTTGGTCGCGGTTCATCAGGCCTGCCAGAATTTGCGCAGCGGCACATGCACCATCGCCCTTGCCGGTGGCGCAAAACTGATCCCCTGCCCGCCCGATGCGGACGGCGGCTTTACGATTGATTCTTCCACCGCCCGCACCCGCGCCTTTGACGACAGCGCCGATGGTACCGGCATGGGCGAAGGCAGCGTTGTCTTTGTCCTCAAACCGCTTGGCAACGCCATCGCCGATGGTGATCCCGTCCATGCCATCATCCGCGGCAGTGCCGTCAATCAGGATGGCGCCTCAAGCGGCGCG
The DNA here is from genome assembly GCF_000300235.2 of Thalassospira xiamenensis M-5 = DSM 17429. Taxonomy (NCBI): domain Bacteria; kingdom Pseudomonadati; phylum Pseudomonadota; class Alphaproteobacteria; order Rhodospirillales; family Thalassospiraceae; genus Thalassospira; species Thalassospira xiamenensis. Next base: position 3,013,847 of record NZ_CP004388.1, read on the forward strand.
GCCGCCCCCAACCCGGCCATGCAGGCCGATGTCATCCGGCAGGCCGCGCAAACGGCGGACATCGAACTGGGTTCCATATCCTATATCGAAGCCCACGGTACCGGCACATCGCTTGGCGATCCGATTGAAATCGATGGCCTGACCCGTGCATTTGCCGGAAGCACGGATGAACATGGCTTTGCCCTGATCGGCTCGGCCAAGGGGAATTACGGCCATCTTGATGGGGCGGCGGGGGCCCTTGGTCTTGCGCGCGCCATCATGGTATTGCGCTTTGATCAGGCCCCGCCACAACCCTTCTTTGAAACCCCCAACAGCCGGATTGATTTCGCCCGGGCCCCGGTGCGCCCGACCAATCGCCTTGAACCCTTGGCAGATCGCGGCGCGCCAAAACGCGCCGGTGTCAGCTCCTTCGGGCTAAGCGGCATCAACGCCCATGTGATCCTTGAAGCCGCCCCGAAACGCAGCGCAAATCCACAGGATGGAACACAGGATGAAACCGCGCAAAACGGGACCTTCATCCTTGCGCTGTCGGCTGCCAACGAGGCGGCATTAACCGATTATGCAGCCAAACTGCATCGTGACATCGCCAGGGACACCACCCTTGATGTCCGTGACATCTGCCACACGCTTGCCACCGGGCGCGATCAGCTAAAGCATCGCTTCGCCGTTGCCGTGTCGGATCGCGACAGCGTTATTAACGCTCTTGCCGGGTTGATCGCCGGTGACACGACACATTGCGCGGCCCCCAAACCTGCCACTGGGGCATCATCGGTTTCTGCGGTTTCGACCAATCCTGCCGATGCAACCGCCAACGCTCGTGAATGGCTGGCCGGTGCGAACCTGATCTGGCCCGACGACATGCGCGCGCGCCGCGTGTCCCTTCCCCATGCACCTTTTGCGAAAATCGTTTGCAAACCGGTCTTTGGCGACACCCGGGCCCCTGATACCGCCATCATGACCGGCCCGGTCGAAACCGAAAGGGGCCGCTGCTTTGCCATTCCGGTTGCCGCCCCGTCCTTCTGGCCGACAAATGAACATCACCTGAACGGACAACCGACACTGGTCGGCATGGCGGTTCCCGCCATGATCGCAACAGCGGCCCGAAACGGGACAGGCGACCAAACCGTTCATATTTCCGACCTTAAATGGCAAAAGGCCCTTCTTCCCAATGCCCTGCCCGATGGTACGGCAACGCTGCTGCTTGGAAATGACGGTCATGTAGAACTGGGTGGCCGTCTGAAAAACGGCAAATGGTCGATCTTTGCCACCGCGCGCTGGGCCAATGACGCACCGGAAAAGAACCGGACTGATAATTCGCTGTCACTTGATCATGTGCGGGCAAAATGCACCTTGCAGGCCCATGTTCTGCCCCATGCCCCCCAGATCGGCCCGATTTCGATCAGCGACCGCTGGGATTGCCGGATGTCCATGCATTACAGCGCGGACGAAACCACGGCGATCACGCATCTGAAACTGAAACCGCAATATCATGCCGACCTGCGCGACTGGATCATTCATCCGGCCATGGCCGATATTGCCTGCAGCATGATTCTGACGACCGAGGATAATGGCTCTCTCCCCGTCGGCATTGACGAAATCACGCTGCACGCCCCGTTTAGCGGCGATATCATTGTCTGTGCCGAACGTCGCCATCCGGGCCAGGCCGACTTCACCTTCTTTGATGCCGACAGCCAAAAACTGCTTCTGACCATACGCGGCATTCGTTTCTCGGGGGATGTTAACGGCAAAGCCGCATCCGCCATACCGGAACTGCTCGAAATTGACTGGTTGCCGGGCACGGTTGAAATGCAACCGGTTCCCGAAAACACCATCATGATTGCCGATGGCGATTTCTGGCCGATCCCGCCTGCATGTCAACGCGTCCATCCCGATATGCTCGGCAAGGATATGCTGGCAAAGGCACAAAACGTCATTCTGGCGTTGCAGCCGGGCGAAGACATCGCCCTTCGCACCGCCCGATGCCTGCGCGATATCCTGCGCTCGATGCGCGGACGGATGCGGCTTGTCGTTGCCGGAAGCGGTGCCTATCAGATCGACCGCGATACCGTTCCGGCCTCCCCGGATCAAAGTGCCGCTGCCGGTGTTGCCATCGCGGTGGCCGCCGAAGAACCGCGTCTTGCCCTTTCCTTTACTGATATCTCACCGGCTGATTTCATCGCGCATGTCGGTGGTGAACTGGCAGCCGATCCTGGCCGCGATCCGGTTTCGGTTTATCGCAATCAGGTCCGTTATCGCCGCAAACTGCGCCCGATTTCAGGGCACGATAACCTGCCGCAACCCAACTGGCCCGATCATGGCGTCTGTGTCGTGACCGGCGGCACCGGTGGCTTTGCCATGGCCCTTGCCGAAGAAATGGCTTTGGGCGGCAAAATCACGCTTGCCCTTCTTGCCCGTCGCGGTGAAGACGGTCTTGATGCCATTGTGCAGTCTAAACTGGCCGACCTGCGCGCCAAGGGTATTAAAGTATCAATCCACACCTGCGACGTTGCCGATAAAAACGCCCTGTCCGATACCCTTGCCACGATCCGAAATAGTCTTGGCCCGATCACCGCCATCGCGCACGCCGCCGGGCTTGCCGATGGCGGGTTCCTTGCCGTGCGCGACATGGATGCGTTCGACGCCATCATGGCCGCCAAGATCAACGGAGCCCGTCATCTTGACGCCCTGACCCTTAACGACCCCGTGCAGGCCTTTGTCATGTTCGGCAGCCTGACGGCCATCGTCGGTGTACCCGGTCAGGCCGCCTATAGTGCGGCCAACGCCTTCCTTGACGGTTTTGCCCGTTACCGCAGGTCACAGGGCCGCCCGGCACTGACCATCGACTGGTGTGCCCTTGCCGATCAGGGCATGGCGGCGCGCCACAATGTACCGCTTCAGGACGGGGCCGCCATCACCCCGCAACAGGCCCCGGTCTTCTGGCGCGATGCCATGTACAGCACGGCCGCGCAGCTTGTCGTGCTTGATCCGGCCCTTGCCGGTGAAACAGCCGCACAACCGGAAAAACCCGTGACCACACCGGCATCTGTATCCGTCACGGCAACGGATATCTCGCAAAAGATCGCGGCCATCTGGGCCGAAACACTCGGCTATGATGCCATCGCACCGGATGATGATTTCTTTGCCCTTGGCGGCGATTCCATTACCGGCATGCAGATCGTTGATCGCATGAATGCCGAACTGAAACTGTCGCTGGCGATTTCGGACCTGTTTGCCGCACCGACGGTATCCGATCTGACGGCCCAATTCGCCCCGTCACCGGCGGGCGATGTCAACATACCTGAAATATCCGATCATCGTGACGCGATATCGGACGAAAAGGCCACTCCTGCGGAAAAAATTGCAAAAATCTGGGCCGAAATCCTTGGTTATGACACCATCGACCCGGACGAGGATTTCTATGCCCTGGGCGGAGATTCCATCACCGGCATGCAGATCGTTGATCGCATGAATGCCGAACTTGCCTGCAACATCGGTCTTGCCGATCTGTTTGAAACCCCAACGATCACCGCACTGGCCGCAAAAATATCACCATCCGTTGAAACGGCGGAACTTCCCCAGTCATCGGCAAATCCCCCAGCCGAAGAAACATCTCTGCCATCGGCATCAAAACCCGTAAAGGCAGCAACAGAAACCGGGATCGAAACCGATCCGCGCCGCGCGCCTGAAATGGAATTCTATCCGCTGGCCCCCGAACAGGTTTCCGTTCTGCATGCCGAACATAGCGGCAATATGGGTACGGCCTTCAACCTGCCGCATGCCTTCATGCTTGATGACAGTATCGATCTTGATCGCCTGCGCGATGCCATCTCCCGCCTGACGGAACGCCACGAAATCCTGCGCACCCGGTTGATTGCCAATGGCGATGACTGGGCGATGAAAATTCTGCCACTTCATGAAGCCCTGCCCGATCTGACGCCAATTGAACTTGATGCTTCGCTATCACTTGAAGATGTCGGCGCGGACCTTGTCATGCCGTTCGATCTGGCAACGGAAATCCCCGCGCGCTGGCGTCTGATCTGCGCTGCCAACGGTCAAAAGGCACTGTTCTTTGATATCCATCACACGGTTTGCGATGGCTTTACCATTGAAATGCTGCTGGGGGATTTGCTGGCCCTTTATCGTGGGCAGGTCTTGGGCCCACTCCCCTATCAGCTTCGCGATTACGCGTATTGGAGCCAGCAACCCGAAAGCCTCAAGCGGCTTGAAACGGCACGTGATTACTGGCTTTCCCTCTATCAGGGGCCGCTTCCGAAACTGGATATGCCGTCTGATCGCAGACGCCCGGCCTTCCACAGCTTCAGGGGCGAAATCGTCGCGTTTGATATTGATCCGGCCTTGCTGAAATCGGCACGGAAATTCGCATCAGATCAACGCGTCACCATGTTCTCGCTCATGATGGCAACGTGGTTTGCCGTGCTTGGCAGGATCACCGCAACCGACGATCTGGTGATCAGCGTCCCGGTCAACCAGCGCGACGGGACGGGTTTCCGCAACGTGCCGGGCATGATGGTATCGCTTTTGCCGCTCCGCATGCAGATTGCTAATGATGAAACCTTCGCATCCCTACTGCACAAGGTGCAAAACCACCATATCGATGCGCTACGCCACCGGGCCTATTTCCTTGATCTGCTGCTCGATGATCTCTCGCCACCTGCCACCCCCGAACGCACCCTGCTGTCCGAAATATCCCTGTCTTACATGAACTATGCGCAGGGCGATTACGGACCGGATGATCAGGCCAAATCCATGCTCCCCATCGGCCTTGGCCGGCAGCAATGCAAAAACGATCTGGCGATCTTTGTCCGCGATCTGCCCGAACGAATGTCCATCTCGTTTGACTATTATGCCGATATGTTCGATCAGGCGCGCATGATCGAACTCGGTCATATCTTCACAAAAACCCTGCAAAAACTGGTTACGACGGAAACTACCGCGAAAACCATACCGATTGCCGATCTTGATCTTCTGCCCGATGATCAGAAAACAAATATCGAAATCTGGGAACAGGGTCCGCAACCGGAAACCAGCCTTGATGCGGACACGAATGCCGGAATCTTTGCGATATTCGCCAATCAGGCCTCTGTCACCCCCGATGCCCCTGCCATCCGCGATAACAACGGCACATGGACCTTTGGGGAACTGCATGCCGATGCGCGCGCCATTGCCCACTGCCTGCAAACCGCCGGGGTCAAACCGGGCGATCTGGTTGCGATGCATATTGAACGCGGTCGTCCGGCCATTGCGGCAATTCTTGGGATTACCGCCATCGGCGCGGGATATGTCCCGCTTGATCCGGCCTATCCGGCGGCGCGCAATCAATTCATCCTGTCAGACAGCCGCGCCAAACTGGTTCTGGTCGATGACATCGGATATGACGCGCTTGATGCCTTGTCCGAAACCGGCGGTCCATGCCCGCAACGGATCAATATCGCGGGCATTGCCCCGGCACCGGCGGACTTCACCCTGCCCGAATTGACCAACCCGGACAGTTTGCCTGCCTATATCATGTATACCTCCGGCTCGACCGGAACGCCCAAGGGGGTTCTGATCGAACAGGGGGCCGTGCGTCGGCTGGCATTTGGGGCGGATTACGCCAAAATCGTCGCTGGTGATGTGGTGGCACAGGCGGGGCCGCTGGCATTTGATGCCTCGACCTTTGAAATCTGGGCGACCTTGCTGCGTGGGGCGGAAATCGCCGTAATTGACCGTAATGACCTGCTTGATCCGGCCAGATTCGGCGATGCTCTGTCGCAATTTGGTGTCACGAAAATGTTCATGAGTGTCGGCCTGTTCAATCGTCAGGTCGATCATGATCCCCGCACCCTTGCCGGACTTGATATCCTGATGATCGGCGGGGACGCGATCAGCAAACAGCATGTCCGCACCTTCATCGCCACCTGCCCCGATGTCACGGTTCTGAACGGCTATGGTCCGACCGAAAGCACCACCTTTGCCGTTGTCGGCCCGATCGCCGAAAATGATCTGGCGGGCGATACCGACGCCACCATCATCGGCAAACCGATCCCCTTCACCAAAACCCTGATCCTTGATCAGAACGGTCAACGCGCGCCCGTCGGCGTCTGGGGCGAATTGATGATTGGCGGGTCACGGCTGGCACGCGAATACTGGCAACGCCCCGACCTGACCCGCGAACGGTTCATCGCTGATCCTGATCAACCTGGCGAACGGCTCTATCGCACAGGCGACCTTGCCCGCTGGACCCGCGATGGCAGGATCGAATTTGGCGGCCGCCATGACAATCAGATCAAATTGCGCGGTTTCCGCATCGAACTGGATGAAATCGAACAGCAGCTTCAATCCGCACCCGGCATCAAAAATGCCGTTGCCCTGTTTGACGCAACCGCCCCTGACGGCGGGGCAATCATCGGCTGTATTCAGACGGCACAGGGGCAGGATATCGATATCCCTGCCCTGATGACGTGGCTTGGCCAACATCTGCCTGGCTACATGATCCCGGCGAAATGGCATATCGTCGATACCATCCCGATCACCGCCAATGGCAAGGTGGATCGCAAGACATTGCTCGAAACGGTGCGCACGCAATCAAGTGCGCTGGCCCTTGATAACGGCACAGATACCCCGCCCGCCACCCCGGCAGAAGAACTGGTTGCCGATATCTTTACCGAGGTTTTCGCAAGCCCCATCCATAACCGCCACGCAAGCTTCACCCAGCTTGGCGGTCACAGCCTGATGGCAATCCGGATCGTGAACCGCATTGCGGACCGGACCGGCAAACGCATCAGCATGGCCGGCTTCTTTACCGATCCGACGGTTGCGGGACTAGCCCGCCATATCGAAAATGCCACCCTCGATATCGCCGCCACCGGCAATGGCCAAATCCCGCGCGCACCGGCAATGGAACATTACCCGGCCAGCCACGCGCAAAAACGGCTTTATCTGCTCTCAAAGATGGACGGCAACAGCGATGCCTATGGCATGCTTTATGTCTTCCGCTGCACCGGTGATTTGCGGGCCGATATCCTGCAATCCGCCCTGACCCGTCTGGTGGACCGTCATGAAACATTGCGCACGGGCTTTGTCGAACAGGACGGCACGATCACACAGAAAATCCACGCCACCACGCCGCCTGGCGTCGCGTTTGATGATCTTTCCGGTCATGGCGATCCGGCCCGCGAAGCCCTTCGCCTGACACGGCTTGAAGCCGCAACACCGATGATCCTTGACCAGCCGCCCCTGATCCGCGGGCGTGTGATCAAGGTGGCGGCAAATGAATGCCTGATGATCCTGATGACCCATCATATTGTCGGCGATGGCTGGTCTTCGCGCATCCTGATCAATGAACTTGGCGCGCTTTATGACGCCGTTGTCCATGAACGGAACGCTGCCCTGCCGCAACTTCCGATCACGTATAAGGATTTCGCCCATTGGCAATCCAAACAGAACTGGGCCGATGCCGCCGATTACTGGCGTCAACAGCTTGCCAATGCCCCGGAACAGATCAATCTGCCAACGGATCGCCCTGTACCGGAAAAACAATCCTTCCGCGGCGCGCATGTGCATCTTGCCCTGCCCGATGATGTTTTATCGGGCCTGCATCGGCTTGCCAGCCTGAACAAAACAACCCTGTCATCGGTTGGTCTGTCTCTGTTTTCCGCCATGCTCTATCGCCTGACGCGCCAAACCGATATGGTCATCGGCATGGGCGTTGCCGGGCGCGAACGCATGGAAACCGAAGGCCTGATCGGCTTCTTCGTCAATGTCCTGCCGATCCGCATGCAGCTTGACGACGACACCGATCTTGGCGATCTGATCCGTACCACCCATATCAATATTGCCAATGCGCTGGACCGGCAGGATTTCCCGTTTGATGAACTGGTTCGCGCGGTTGCGCCAAAACGCAAATCCAACCGCCAGCCATTGGTCAATGTGGTGTTCGAATATCAGCGCTTCGAAGCCGTAAGCAACTTGGCACAAACCGACGGGACACAATCCGGCCTGCCGATGCTTGCCCCCGATGCCGACGGCATACTGCCATCCAACATGGATGCCTTTGTCGATAACACGACGGCCAAACATGACATCATTCTGTTCCTGACCGAAGAAGCCGGTCAGGCACGCTTCACCCTTGAATATGATACCGATCTGTTCGATGCGGAAACCATGCAGCGCTGGTTGGCCTTCCTTGGCAAATTCGCTGCTGCCGCCGCACAAAATGCCCAAAGGGACGCATAATGAAAATCGCCGATTTCGATTTCGAAACCCTCGATACACCACCCGGGGCAGACAACCAACCCGATCACCAGCCATTGGCAACAACCGGCAGCATCACCGATCGGTTTGCGAAGATTGCCGCGGCTCATCCGCATCGCATCGCAACCCGCGATGAAACCGGCGAAATCAGCTATGCCGGACTGGACCGCCAAAGCAATCGTATCGCGCATTTCATTGCCGGACTTAACCTGCCCGTCGGCTCGCTTGTCGGTGTGATGACCGGGCGCAACCGCCATTACATCGCAGCAACCCTTGGCGTCCTGAAAGCAGGCCTCGCCTTTGTGCCGCTTGATCCGAATGTGCCGCTGATCCGCCGCACCACACTGGTCCGCAATGCAGCGCTACCGCTGATCATATCCGAAGGCGCTCATATCGGCGATCTGCACCAGTTGCAGTGGCGCTGCAAAACCGTCACCGATATTCTATGCCTTGACCATGACGATATCGATACCCTGACGGAAAATCACGGCTCCCTGATGTCGGTCGAACTGTGGGATCATCTGGCGGGTGACGATGCCGACAACATTCTGGCGGGTGGCTGGAAAAGCGCCTTTACCGGGCAACCAATTGCACAAAGTGCCATGGATGCCTTTGGCGCAAATGCGCGGAACAAGGTCGCCGGTCTGGTATCGCGCGATGCCCGTGTGCTTGAAATCGGCTGTGCGTCCGGCTTCACCATGAAACACGTTGCTCCTGTGGTCGGCACCTATGTCGCGACCGATCTGTCGCGCCGCAACGTCGAACGGACCGAGGCCCTGGCGATCAATCTTGGCATGACCCATGTCATCGGTCGGCAGCTTGGCGCACATGATATCGATGTTTATGAACCGGGCTCGTTCGACCTGATCATCATGAACAGCGTCATCGAAAACTTCCCCGGCTACGGTTATCTGCGAACCGTCCTGGCAAAGGCAAAAACACTGCTCGCCCCCGGCGGGGCCATTTATCTTGGCAATGTCTGGGATGCGGATCGCCGCGATGATTACCTTGCCGATCTGGCGCAGTTTGCCCGTGACACGGCGGGCAAAGGCTACAACACCCGTCTCGATTTCCTCGAAGACCTGTTTGTCCCTCAATGCTTCCTTGAAGACTGGGCACGCGAACAGGGCGGCTTTGCCGCCAAACGATCCGCAATCGATGCGGACGGGTTCGACCCGGCCCCCTACACATTCGATTTCGTCCTGACAACGGATGCGGCCCAACAGCCCGCCCCGTCGCAAAAGCGCCGCCACGATCTCGCCGCCCTGAATGCCGCAAGTGATGCGCACACTGCAAGCATCACCAACGCAAACGATCTTGCCTATGTCCTGTTCACCAGCGGCACCACCGGCACGCCCAAAGGTGTTCAGATCGAACATGGCTCGGTTGTAAACCTGGCCCAGTCGGTTCTTGATACGCAGTTAAAACAGATCGGTGCCGATGATCCGGACCGCGTCCTGAACCTGACCTGTATCGCGCCCTTTGCCTTTGACGGCTCCATCGTTCAGATTTTCGCCGCCATCCTGAACGGGCATTGCCTGAACATCACCGGATCGGCTACGCGAAGCGACCCCGAAGCCCTGCATAACCTGATGGTTGCCAACGCCATTGATCAGCTTGACGCAACGCCAAGCCTGTTTTCCCTGCTGCTTGACTACTGGGAAGAAAACAGGCTTTCCTGCCCTGCAAGGATGGTGGTTCTGGGCGGCGAAGCCGTGTCCACCCGAATGGTCGAACGTTTCTTTGCCCTGCCCGGTCAGACCGACCGCAAACTGGTCAATGCCTATGGCCCGACAGAATGCTGCGTTTCATCGGCGCAATATGTGATGACCGCGCACAACCATAAACAGATTCTGCCGCCCCCCATCGGCAAGGCCATTCAGGGCGTTCATATTGAAATCTGCGACGATATGGGCCGTCCGTTACCCGATGGGGTTCCGGGCGAAATCCGCATTGGCGGTGCCGGTGTCGCGCGCGGCTATCTGAACGACCCCGCCCTGACCGCACAGAAATTTGTCACCGATCCCAACGGCAAACGGTTCTATCGCAGCGGCGATATGGGCCGACGGCGCAGTGACGGTGAAATCATTTTCCTTGGCCGTGAAGACGGTCAGATCAAGGTCCGCGGCAACCGCATCGAACTGGGCGAAGTCGAACATGCCCTGCTCGCCCATCCCCATATCCGCCGTGCGGCCGTGGTGGCCCATGACCGCCACCAGAACGGCAATGTTGTTCTGGTCGCCTATGTCGTCACCGATGACGATGCCCATGCCGATTTCGATGTCGCGGCATGCCGGGCAAAACTTGAACAGGCCCTGCCGAACTATATGGTGCCCAACCACCTGATCACGATGGATGACCTGCCGCTGACCGTAAATGGCAAGATCGATCTTTCACGCCTTCCCATCCCCGAAAATACCGATCATGCCACAAGCACCACCGCAAAGCCGCTTGGCAGCGACCATGAACGCACCGTTGCCCGCCTGATGGGCGAAGTCCTTGATTGCACTGTGGATGACGCCACCGCCGATTTCTTTGAACTCGGCGGTCACAGTGTTCTTGCGGTTCAGTTCCTGTCAAAAATCAACAAGGTTACCAACGTCAAAATCCCGCTCGGTGATCTGTTTACCTGTGCCTCGGTCGAAAAACTCGCCGCGCGCATTTCCGAACGCGAAAACGAAAGCGACGCCAAAAGCCCGATTGTCACCGTCAATGCATCGGGCACCAAACCACCGATGATCTGCTTCCATCCGGTCGGCGGCAATGTGCTGTGCTATCAAAACCTTGCCCGTGAATTCGGCCCCGATCAGCCGCTTTACATGGTCGAAGCCCAAGGCCTCGAAGAAGGCCAGAATTTGCAGCCAACGGTCGAGGAAATGGTGGCTGCCTACATGCCCGCCATCCGCGAAACCGTTCCCGACGGCCCGATCCATGTCATCGGCTGGAGCTTCGGCGGATTACTGGCGTTTGAGGCCGCCTTCCGCATGCAGCAGGCAGGGATCGATGTGCGCAATATCATCCTGCTTGATGCGATTGCCGTGCCCGATGCGGTCCGCGCCATCCTGCGTAAGGGCGAGGCAGAATATCTTGCCGATATCTTTGCCGAGCTCGGCCTTGTCACGGTTGACGAATTGCGTCCGTTAACGCCTGAGGAACGCATCGACCTGTTGCTCGAACGCGGCAAGAATTGCGACCTTCTACCCGACGAGGCAGATCGCGGCACCATGCGCCGCCTGCTCGCCGTGTTCCAGAATAACGCACTCGCCGCCGTCCATTATGTCCCGCCGAAAATTGACGGGATTGATGTCCTGCTGCTGCGTCCGACAACCGGAACCCGCGCCGCACCCAGCATCGAAGGCGATCAATATAGCGGCTGGCAAAAGGTCGCGGGCGACAATCTGACCCTTGAATGGGTCAGCGGCACCCACGGATCAATGATGTTCGATCCCCATGTGATCGAAGTCGCCGAACGCATCCGCCTTCATATTGAAAAAAAGCTCTAACCCCAGAGCAGGCCTGAGAGCAAGCTTGCCGGATCGAACTCCGTTTGATCCGGCAATGTCAGGCCAAGCCACCCCTGCGCACCGGGCCAGATGAGGGTGCGATACTGGCCGAAATTGGCATATCGCACCTCAAAACAGGCCCCCTTGCGATCAATCGATGACGGCGCGTAAAGTTCAAGCGGCGTCATCATCCCCGTGGTAATGGTCTTGGCTAGGCTTTCGCGCGCCACCCAAAGCAGGCAGGCCGCCCCGTGGTCGTCAAGATCATGGGCACGGATCATGTCCCGCACGTCGGGGGCGATCCCGTCAAGAATTGCGGGCACATCCGTGATCGTCGGCAGATCGACATCAATGCCCAACGGATGGGCACGATGAAAAACAACGGCAACCGCAAACCGATCCGAATGCGACAGCGAAACCGACATGCACTGCAAATCATCCCCGCCGCCAACAATGATCGGCTGATCAAAAACCCCCGATCCTATTTCAATCGATTGCGGATCAATCCCCGGAAAATACGCGCTCAACGCCGCCTTCGCCGCCAACCGTCCATGAATAAAACTTTTCCGGCGGCGGTCATGCCGGAACCCCGCCAATCGGGTCTTTTCGGCGTCGTTCAACTGGCTTTCTGCCAGTGCGGTGCACCTGACATCGTCAAGCCCCTCCAGATCAATAACCGCCAACACCGCGCGCAGGATATCGGACGGTGCAAATGTTCCCGTACCTTTCGGGCGCTGGAACATAAGGCGATGGGTTGTGATCGGGGACATCCGGGTGGCCTTTTATGCATCATCAACAACAGACAAAAAAGAATGCCCAAAGCATGCTTTGGGCATTCTCGAAATATGGTCTGAAAACCCGACGATCAATCAGGCTTTGGCGGTCGTTGCACCCGCTGCCGGTTTGGCCGTGGTTTTGCCGCCTTTGACAAATTCGGACGCCTTGCGTTTGCCGTCTTCGAATTCGTCCTTGAAACGACCCTTCATTTCATCGGCATCGAAATCGTCAACCGTTCCGCCCTTGGCAAAGTGCCAGGCAAAAACACGCCCCAGCGCGTAGGTGCAGGCACCAGCAAAGGTCGGCATTGCGACAACGCCAAAGATCGTGCCAACAACCGGAACCTTGCGAACCAGTGCCGCCGTTGCATAACCGACACCGGTCATCGGCAGGACCGTTGCAACCAGGGTCGAAATCGAACTCTTGATCGCGTTCTCAGAGAACGGAACACCGTAGATGTCGCAAAGCTTTGCAAGCATCCGCACCTGAATCGTGCTGCTGGTGGCCATTTCAAGGAACGGGATCGGGACAAGACCACCAACCGCAGCATAAACGCTATGACGATGGATGCAGTCACGGGACTGGGCACGCATTTCATCCGCTTTCGCGACGGCCAGTTCTTCAGTCTCTTCGATGGTTTCTGCTTCGCTCATTATCGCCTCTTGAATTTGTACCTGTAAGTTGATGTCCTGCACGCAAAATCTATTCTTCAACTTTACCTGAACTAACCTGAAGTAGCAACGCACAACACCCTTTATTTGCTACCGGTTTTTGAAATTTCAGGCTGCCCCGCACTCTCATGTTTCGCGGCAGGTTCCATGTCGCTCTGTTTGACAACACCACCCCCGTCACCACTGGTCGGATCAAACAGCGGGGCAATCGATTTCAGAACATCACCAGCCGTTTTACCCGTCGTTGAAACATCCTCTGACGCCCCCGCTGTCGGGGCTGTCGGCTTCATCGACGGTGTTACCGGCGGTGTGGCCGAATTTGCCGCACCGGGGCGCGCACGTTTGTCCGACGGATCGACCGGGGCACGAACGCCCGGCGAAATCGCATTTTGCGGCGCGATTTCCTGCGACCGTGCATTAAGCGCCCCGGAATTCGGCAGGCTTTCCGCCGTATCGTTCACAAGCTCCGCCCCCGAATCTGAATCCGGGGAGCTGGCCGTCGGCGAATCTGCGGTATTGAGGATCACGGGCAGGCCATCTTTGCCACCAATGATGATCGTCTTGCTGTTTTTCGATGTCGCAAGCGTCATGGTGGCTTCGATACCGCGCAGGCGAAGATATTCCTCGGTAATCGTTTTGGCGACGATATCCTGGAATTCCCGAATACCTTCCGCCTCGATCTTCTTGCGTTCCTTTTCCTTTTCCTCGCGCGCCAGACGGAAATCATATTCCAGCATGGCCTGATATTGTTCAGCCTTGCGTTCAATCGCATCCGCAACGCGTTCGGGCAGGATCACGGAACGGATCAGAACGTCTTCAACCGTCACCAGCCGCCCCTGAAAACTCTGATTGACCAGTGATGATCCAAGCTCGTTGACCATCCGTTCAAGGATTTCGGCCTGAATGAAGGCACGGGTTTCGGTATAAAGCTGTTCAGGCGTGTAACGCGAAATCAGTTCACGCGCATGCGATCCGATTTCCGGATACACAAGGATTTCCGCATAATTCGGCCCGACAAGCTTGTGCAGCATCCCGACCGCTTCGCGATTGATCCGATACCGCACCGCAATATCGACTTCCATCGACAGGCCGTTCGATGAAATGGTGTCATAAACCCGCGCCTGATTTTGCAGACGCGCGTCATAGATATACATTTCATCCCACGGGAAGATCATGTGAATGCCCTCCCCATAGCTTCTGTCAACCACCGTCCCGCCAAAGAACCGGTACCACATCACCGCCACATGCCCGGCAGGCACGGTAATGAAAATCTGCGGTGCCAACGCGAAAATCGCGATCAGCAAAAACAGAATCCCGATCAGAAATGTCGTGCGCAACCGCCGCAGGCGTTCCCCCGCGCTAATGAAAAAGCGCCGCCAAAAGATCGACCACCGCCCTCTTTTGCGGGCGGTTCCGTTTTGGTCTGGTGCACCGGGTGCGACTGTCGCGCTATCAACCATTCATCATCTCGTCGTCGGATTTATCGTGACGCATGCTGATCGCCCGTCAGTCATCATCTTATTCATAATCAAGGTCTTTAAGCTTTTCACGAAGCTCCCGCGACGGGCGCGCAACAATCTGAACCAGAAAATCACCAATCGGGGTAATCGCAATCGCCAGCAGGAAATGCCCCAGAAATCCGAACGACGTCCGGCGGCCAAGCATGCCGCAAACAATGCAGGCCAACAGATAAATTACAATCAAAATCAAATGCATCGTTTCGCCACCCGAATTCCTGTTATTGCGCGATTACGCGTTCTTCACGCCGTTTTCTCGTCCTGATCGAATTTCAGGCCTTCCTTGAATTTCCGGCGAAAATCGGCCTCTGCCTTTTGGGCGTCAAAATCCGCCATCGTCCCGCCCGCGGCGTAATGCTGCTGAAAAACCCGACCAAGCGCATAGGTAAATGCCGCATTGAAACCTGGCATGGTCACGATGCTCAGTGTCGATCCGACAACCGGCATCACCTTGGCAATATTGGAAAATATCCCCGTCCCCAAAAGAGCCCGCCCCAAAACGCCGCTGGTAATGCACGCGGTTAAGGCCGCAATCACGGATTTGCCACTGCTTTTATTGAACGGAACACCGTAAACATCGCTCAGTTCCGCCAGCATTTTAAGCTGCACGGCAACCGTCGCTGCAGAATCGAGAACAGGAATCGGAACAAAACCGGTCCCCGCGGCCCAAAGGGCATTGCGTTGCACAACACCACTTGCAAGCCGGTGCTGTTTGCGCCGTTTCAGCACTTCAAGCGTTTCAGCCCCCATAACGTCCCCCGGTTTATTGTCCCGCGCCAAATCATAATCGCTAACTATCAGCACTGCAAACCGAATCAAGGTTTTATACAGCCTTGACCTCAACCCCGACGCAATCAACCATATGGTTTGTGAAAGCCGCTTTCTGAGGATATAACCGGCTTAACAGGATCATGTTTTGAAAATACTTTGAAAATATATCTCGCCGGAGACACGTTTTGAAGCTGTCTACCAAGATCGGGCTGGCCCTTTTCCTCGTGCTTGCAAGCGCACTAAGCATGACCACGGCCCTGAATTATCTGCGATTCGACCAGACCCTGCACACCCTTCTGGCCCAGCGCATGACCGTGATCCTCAATGAAACCAGTCAGGATGTCCTTGCCGGGATCGATCTGGGTTTGCGGCTGGAAAACATGGAAAATCTGCAATCGGTCCTGAACCGGCGTCTGGATATGGCCAACGATATCCGCAATGTCGCCGTTCTGGACTGCAACGGCACCCCAATCAGCAACGCCACCCGGTCCCCAGACAGCCCCCCGAATGATCAGGCGCTCGCTGGCGCGGCAATATCGCAACAGACACGTGATCATTGGATCGATTTCACACCTGGAATCGCCACCGCCGGACAGGTCCTGCGCGACAGCCTTGGCCAATGCGCGGGTCTGGTCGTCATCACCGCAAACTCGCAGGCCTCCGAAGCCAAACTTGCCAATGCCTTCTCTGAAATGTGGAAATCGGCGGCCTTCGGCATGGGCATGATTGTGCCCATCCTTGGCGTCCTGTTCATTCTGATGCGCCGTCGCCATCGCGTTTTCGAAGAACTGCACGAAGATCTGGCGCGCGCTGTTGCGGGCAAGGCCCCCAATACCCGCCCCCATGATGGCGATGTCCTGACCCAAAGCGAAATCGAACTGATTTCCCTGTACCGCGAAATCCGCGATCAGTTGCCCCACGACACCCAAGAGGACGGCACCGAACGCACATCGAAAACCCCGGCGGAGCCCCTGAAATGACCCCCTCTGCCAATCCGAAAACCAAACCCGATACCCCCGCATCCCCTCATGGCGGCAATATCCGAAGCCGTCTTTTCCCCAAGGGCACGATCTGGATTCTGCTGCTGTTCAGCACGATCTCGCTTTGCATTGCCTTGGTCGGGATTTCTTGGCGGGCCGCCGAACTGGCGCGTGCTGATCTGCAAACCGAAATCCGCGAAAAGGCCGAAATCGAAGCCCGGGTTCTTGGCGAAAAAATCGAAAATGCCCTGCGGCTCGGCATTCCGCTCCGCGAGATTGTCGGCTTCGAAGCCGTCGTCTATCAGCTTCGCGATGGCGACCCCGATCTGGTTTTTGCCGCCATCACCGACATGGGGGGCGACATCCTGCATGCGGGCGGCCTGCCATCGGATGAAATCGCCACCGCCTTAACGGCCCCGTCGGGCAACGATACCGCCTATATCGTGACCCGCCTCAACCTGCCCCGCGCCGAAGAGCATGACGATATCGAGGTGGTCCTTGGTCATGCCCGTGCCGCCCTGATGCGCCCGGTTACTGATAACCTTTATGACATTGCGATCATTTTCATCATAACCCTCGCCTTATCATTTGAACTGATGTTGCTGGTGTTAACCGTCAATGTCGCCCTGCCAGTAAGGGTTGCGCGCAAGGTTCTCGGCAATGTGCGCGACCGCAAATTCACCCTGCTGCATGGCCAAAGCACCCATGACGAAATCGGCCAGTTCATGGAACGCATCAATTCCCTGATCAACACCACTGCCAAAAAGGTCGGCACACATCCCCAACGCGAACGGGAGGTAAAGCTGATCGGGGTTCGCATGCTGGCCTTCATGTTTGTCCTGGCCGAAGAACTGGCCCGTCCGATCATGCCGGCCTTCTTTAGCCAAGTGACATCCCACAGCATCGACGGGCAGCTTGGCGCAGGCGTGGTCATGGCGGTGCATCTTCTGATGGTTGCCCTTGCCATGCCGATCTGCAGCCTGTTTCAGGAACAGGTCGGGTCACTGCGCATGTATCTGTGTGGCGCATTTCTGGCGACACTTGGTCTGATCGGTACCGCCTTTGCCGTTGGCATCTGGGATCTTGTACTGTGGCGCGCATTATCGGGGATCGGTTACGCCACCACCTTTGTCGCCTGTCAATCCTATGTCCTTGATGCCACCAATGACAGCAACCGCACACAGGGAACCGCCATGATGGTCAGCGGCATCATGCTGGCTGATATCTGCGGCCCGGCGATTGGCGGGATTGTTGCTGGCCATTTCGGGCCGGACATGACCTTTATCGCCGGTGCGACCATTGCGTTTCTGGCCGTCCTTCTGGCCTTCTTCCTGATGGATAATATGGTGCGTGGCAAAACCCCACCGCCGGTCCCGACCAGGGCCGCCCTTCGTGCCATGCTCGGCAATCGCCGTTTGCAGGTGCTGATCCTGTTTGCCGCCATTCCCGCCAAACTGATCCTCAGCGGCTTTTTATATTACCTGACCCCGATGATCTTGCTGCAATCGGGTGCGACCACGGCTGAAACCGGGCGGGTGATCATGCTTTACGGGCTGGTCGCGATCCTGACCGGCTGGGCCGCGGCAAAATGGACCGACAAAAGCCAGAACGAAACCCGCGCGGTCGGCATTGGCGGTGGCTTGACCGCCGCCGGACTGTTGCTGGCGGGCTGGCTTCCCGAATATGCCCTGTTTGCGGTTGCCGTCGCCTTGCTAGGCCTCGCACAGGCAACCTCAATCCCGGCACAGCTTTCCGCCAGCCTGAAACTCAGCAAGGATTTCACCAAGGATCACGGCACCGGCCCGGTCCTTGCGGTCCTGCGTCTGGCAGAACGTCTGGGCGGGGCGGCAGGTCCGCTGCTGGCCGCCGGTCTGACCCTTCTGGTCGGAACAACGCAGGCCGTCCTGATTTTCGGGGTTTTTGCCGCCGTTTCGGTTCTGTGCTTTGAACTTCTGATCGGTCATGTGCCGCCAGAACAAAAGGGCGAACAAAAAAGCGAACAAAAAGCACAAGGAGGGACGAAATGACATTCCCCCGTCCCCCGGCTTTTCGTCTGCTTGGCATTCTTGCGGTCTTGATCGTCGCACTCAGCGCGACGTTATTGCCAACGGCATATGCGCAATCATCAAAGGCCCCGCTTAAAATCGCCATGATCCTTTGGCGGGGTGAAACCAATGTCGAACAGGGATTTCGCGCCTATTTCGACGAAAACAACATCCCCGTCGATCTGACCATTCATGACGTTGCGCGTGATCTGTCGCGCGTGCCCGCCATCATCGATCAGATCCGTAAAGACCCGCCCGATCTGGTTTACACATGGGGCACCGGGATCACATCTTCTGTCGTCGGCAAATATGATGCCGTCGATCCGGCGAAAAACATCACCGATCTTCCGGTGGTCTATGTGATGGTTTCATCGCCGTGGAAAACCGGTATTGCCGCGCCGGCGGGCCAAAGCCGCCCCAATGTCACCGGGGCAACCCACATCGCCCCGCTTGCCGCCCAGATCAATGCCATCCGCGCCTATCGCCCGATGGATAAACTCGGCGTGGTCTATAACAGCCGCGAAGACAATTCCGTTTCCAACGTCGCCGATCTGACCGAACTGGGCCGCGAAATGGGGTTTGACGTTCTGGCCGCCCCCCTTGGCACCGACGACGAACCATCACCCGATGACATCGCCCCCGCCGTTGCCGAACTGGCACGCAAGGGGGCCGATATCCTGTATATCGGGCCGGATAACTTCATCGGCAATTATCGCGATACCCTGACCGATGCCGGTTTTGCCAACGGGCTTGCCGCCTTTAGCGCGACCGAACTTGAAGTCCGCGATGGTCACGCCATGCTGGGCCTTGTCAGCCGCTATGAACTTGTCGGCCGTCTCGCCGCCAGCAAGGTCGAACAAATTCTGATCGGTGGCATATCACCCGCCGATATCCCGGTCGAAACGCTTGACCGGTTTTCCTATCTGATCCGGCTGTCATCGGCGCGCAAACTGAAACTCTATCCGCCGCTGTCGCTGCTGGATTACGCGGAGGTCATCGAATGACCCAACTGACCCGGCTTGATCCATCCCATCTTCCGGCTATCATCACCCTGCATCACAGGGTAATTGCGGACCTTCCGCCGGGCAATGCCGCCAGCGAAACCGATCAGTTCTTTGCCGATCATCTGGATGCCTGCGGGCAGATTTTTGGGGCCTTTGACGGGGACCGTCTGATGGCCTATTGCGTGCTGGGGTTACCGCGCGAAACCGATCCGAATTTCGGCACCGACCATCACCTTCCCCCCGATCAGCTGGGCAAGGTCGCCCATATCGACGGGGTCGCGGTTGATCCGCAATGGCGCGGACAGGGGTGGCAACGCCGGATGGTCGAACACCGCATCGAAATCGCCCGGAAATGCGGGCGCACCATCGCGCTAAGCACCGTCGCCCCAACCAATTTCCCAAGCCTGATCAGCACGGTCTCAACCGGCCATGCCATTCATGGATTGATCGCGAAATTTGGCGGGAACCGTTTTCTGCTGCGCCGGGATATCGGCCCCGATCAGGATGCAAAATTCCCGTCCGCACCCGATCGCGCAATCTGGTGCGCCAGTGACGATCTTGCGACCTGCCGGAAATTGCTCGATGACGGGTTGATCGGCCTGTTTTGCCAATCATCACCCCATGGCACGGCACCGCGCATCGGCTGGGTTCCGGCCATACCCGCTTAATAACGCGGCTTATTGCTGATAACTGTAATTCCACTTGCTCGGCCCTTTCGGGTCGGCCTGCTGATAATAGGGTTGCCAGTCGCAGGCATGCGCATCGGTTTCCCAATAACATGCCGCCCCCTTATGGAACGGCAGGAAATTGCCCTTTTCATACATATCGTCGGCAACCACGCTTCGGAATGTCGGATACATTTCCTTCATCCGGTCGATATTTTCATGAACGATCCGCGTGATCCAGTACACCACATACGGATCGGCCGGTTCATAGGCGATAAGGGATGCCTTGAACCCATAGGATGCAATCGCTTCTTCCTGCGCACTATATGTCTTTGCTGGCAAAACCTGATTAAAGAAATACTGGTTTGCCCGCACCATCTCATCGGTCAAGGGGCCGCCCATGCCGACAACCCGCGCCCCGCAGCCAAGCGTATCTTCAATCAGCGTCGCCGGATGCCCGATCCACAGACCGAACGCATCAATATAATTCTCGCAGATGCCAAGTTCGTTATAATCCTGCGCAACATTGTAAACGGTATCAAGATCCTCAAGCGTGATATCGTACCGCGACAGAAGCTCAAGCCACAATTCCCGCGATGCCGACCCTTCCGGCCCGATATTGATGCGTTTGCCGCGCAGATCGCCAACCGATTCAATGCCGGAATCATTGCGCACCACCAGCAACCCCATTTCATCATGCAGCGACATCACCGACCGCGCACCGGGGATCGGCGCAATGCCTTTCTGCGCCTCCCAGTTATTGTTCGACTGCACAATGGCAAGCTGCACCCGTCCTTCCTTCATCAGACGGATATTGCTGCCGACACCCTGGGATCGCAACGGCACGCAATGCACGCGATGGCGCTCAAAGGTACGGCTCATCATCTCGCAAATCTGGGCTGCAACCTTGAAATACACGCCACTCGTGCTGCCGCTGTAAATCGCCGCGTAATAGGATCGTTCGGTCTGGCCATCACCGGCAATCACATCGGTGTTGCTCAACACCGCCAGACTTTCCGGGTCGGTTGTCCGGCGACGATATTGCGACAACGGAATGGCATCGGGCTTGTAAATCAGGCCATCAATCAGGTCCGGGTTGGATTTTGCCGGGTCGATGATTGCATCGTCATATGTGTCGACATCGATATCAGGCAGGACGTCAACCGGCGACATATCGGCACTTGCATCCTCGGCAACGGTGCCACTTTGCTGCGCATACGCACCCGCCGCCCCCGCCGACAGCAGAACTGCCAGCATACCGGTCGCAATCATTCTCATGCCGATCTCAAAACGCAAAACCGTCCACTCATCGTTTGTGATGAACCAATCCTCGCATCCCAACGGCCATCCTAAAGGATCGCCCGGAAGCCCGTCGAGAGCGAAGATGAATTAATACCCTTATTCTCAGCGATTTAACACAATCGTCTTCACCACGATCCTCACCGATCGTCGATATTCAGATTGTGTTTGACGCAACATCATACGCCCCTCATAAACCAGAAGACCATATAACAGAAAACCGGACCACGGCCAGATTTCGGAGAAGACGATGACGTCCATCATCGCCCTTGATCCCGGGCGCAACGATATTTATCAGGCGTTCGACCTGATATCCTCCTGGCCGGAATACCGCCAAAGCCCCCTGATCCGCGCCACCGGTCTTGCCCGCGAACTCGGTCTTGGCACTGTCTGGATCAAGGATGAAAGCAAACGGTTCGGTCTGGGCGGGGTCAAGGCACTTGGCGCTCCCTATGGCCTGAAACAGCAGCTTTTGAAACGCGGCCTCATCCCCGGAAGCCCCCAATGTGCGGACTATACCGCCGTTGCCGCAACCGATGGCAATCACGGCCTTGCCGTGGCATGGGCGGCCCAAAAATTCGGCTGTCATGCGCGGATCTATGTCGGAACCGAGGTCGATCAGGCCCGCATTGCCCGCATCACCGATAACGGGGCTGAAATCGTCCGGGTGGATGGCACCTATGACGATGCGGTCCTTGCCGCCGAAAATGCCGCACAATCGCCCGACGTGCTTCTGATCACCGATACCGATTATGGCCATGCACTCGACGTTACCCGCGACATCATGGCGGGTTATGCGGTTCTCGGCATCGAATGCGCCCGCCAGCTTCGGGCTGAAAACATCACCCCCGATCATGTTTTCCTGCAATGCGGCGTTGGCGGCATGGCAGCAGGTTGCGCCATCGGGCTCTGGCATGAAAGCGGTCAAAAACCGAATGTCTGCACGGTGGAGGCAACAAACGCCGCCTGCCTTCAGGCAAGCCTTTCAACCGGCGAACTGACATCGGTTCCGGGCAAGCTCCTGACCCGCATGATCGGACTGTCCTGTGGCAAACCGAGTCTCCCGGCGTTTGAAATCCTGCGCGAAGTATCCACCCACAGCATCGCGATTGATGATGACGTAGCGCTTCTGGTCCAAAACACGCTTTCCGCCGGGATCAATGGCGACGCCCCGCTTGAAACATGGGATACCGGCATTGCAGGCATCGCCGGGCTTTGGCATGTCGCCAAAAACCACGACCTTCGCGCCCGTTTTGGCCTGAATGCCCAAAGCAACGTGCTTGTGATCAACAGCGAAGGCCCCATTCCATTGCCATACCGCGCAAATATCTGAATTCTTTCGACGCGAAAAAGGCTTTCCGTTATGCCACCAACTGGACAGCGACTGGACAGCCCTGCCGGGCATCGGTACAGTCGCGCCAGACCGTGCAAATGCCCACGTCGGGTTCTATGGGGACTGCAAACAGATGAAATTGCTCGAACTGTTGTCTTGGGGGGATAACAGACTGATGGCCCGGCTTGCCTTTGCCGGTGCGCTATCGGGTGCGGGCAGTGCGGTCCTGCTGGGTCTGGTCAATACCGCCGCCGAAGGCATTGCCGATAACGGTGTCGATCAGGTCGACTGGCTTCTGGCCGGCGGCTTCATCGCCCTTGCCGTGGTCTATTTCCTGGCCGAGGTTTTCCTTCTTGCCAACATCTCGACCCAGATCGAACAGGGCATCGACAAGGTCCGGCGAAAACTGCTGGGTCAGATCGCCCATGCCGACTTTTCCCGGCTAGAAACCTTTGGTCAGGCCCGCCTGTTTGACAGCATCACCCAAAGCACTCAGGTCATTTCGCAAAACTCGCACATGATCGGCATGTCGTTCCGATCCCTTCTGCTGGTCGTTGCGGTGATGATCTATGTCTTCTGGCTGTCCACGCTGGCCTTTTTCCTGATCGTGATGGTGATCGGGGCCGGAATTATCATTTACCTGCAGATGGGCAAACAGCTCGGCATGTGGTTTGGCAAACTCCATCTCGCCGAAACCAGCCTGTTTGGCAAGGTCGCCGATCTGTTTTCGGGTATCCGCGAAGTTCGCATGTGGTCATCGCGCAGCAGCACCCTTTTCAATGCCTTTTCGGAAAACTCGCTGACAAAGGAACAGATAACGGCAGAAACCCACAGCCTGATGTTCCGTCAGATGATCATGGGCATGACCGCCTTTTATGTCCTGCTTGCGGTGATCGTCTTTATCGTGCCGGTCTATACCGATAATTTCGGCTCCACGGTTTCCAAGGTCAGCACCGCCGTCCTGTTCATGATCGGCCCGATCAGCACCGTGGTGCAGGCAATGGCGGTTCTGGGGGCGGCCGAACAGGCCGCCGCGCGCATGGTAACCCTGTCACAGGATCTGGACGAAATTGCCGAACCGATTGACGAAAACGGCACAAAGCTGCCCGATACATTTTCAAACATCGCGTTTGATGATGTTTGCTTTACCTATCCCAACCGCGACCCGCGCCACGGCTTTGTTCTTGGCCCGATCAGCCTTTCGGTAAAAAAGGGCGAACTGATTTTCATCACCGGCGGCAACGGGGCGGGCAAATCCACCCTGATCAAGCTTCTGACAGCCCTTTATCGCCCGGTATCGGGTGCCATCCGGTTTGACGATATCCAGCTTGGCGCGCAAAATATCGCGTCCTTCCGCGATAAAATCGCCACCGTGTTTTCCGATTTCCACCTGTTTTCCGAACTGCACGGATCGGCCGAAATTGCCCCCGAAGAAGCAGATTACTGGCTCAACCTGTTTGAACTGTCCCATGTGACGGGTATTCGCGACGGCAAATTTGTTTCCATCGCCCTGTCTGCCGGGCAACGCAAACGTCTTGGCCTGATCACCGCCATTCTCGAACATCGCCCGATCCTTGTTCTTGATGAATGGGCCGCTGATCAGGACCCCTATTTCCGTAAAAAATTCTATTACGAAATCCTGCCACAGATCAAAGCACGCGGCATAACCATCATCGCGGTCACCCATGACGATCATTATTTCGATGCTGCCGACCGCCGCCTGCATCTCGAAGCCGGCACCCTGCACGAACTTGACCGCAACGACCCGCGTGGAAGGATCTGATCATGCTGCTTGTTGATCTTCTGCGATCCCGAACCCGCATCGATCTGCGCCATGCCGTGGGCCTGCTGTCACTGGCATCGATTGCCACCACCATGGTGCTGATCATCGTCAATCTGGCCGCCGAACAGGCCGAAGACGGTGTGGCCAGCATGCGCTATCTCGGCATGATGGCGCTGTCGCTGATCGGCTATATCTGGGCCCAGAAAAAATCCAGCGACATGATCGCCGCCGAGGTGGAACACATCCTCCATCAACTCCGCCTCAGCCTGTTTGATCGCGTGCGAAAAGCCGCCCCCGATACGCTGGCCAAGGTCGGACAGGGTGCGGTTCAAACCGCCCTCACCCAGGAAATGCAAACCGTATCGGCCGCCCTGCCCCTGATGCTGAATGGTGTGCAGCAGGTGGTCCTGATCATCTGTGTCGCGGCCTATCTCGCATGGCTGTCGACCTTCGCCTTCGTGATGATTTCCGTTCTGGCCGTTGTGGTTTCAACCATCCATCTGCAACGCATGCGCAAAATCAACGCCGCCACCCGTGACGCGATTGACGATGAAAACCTGCTTTTTGGCGGCCTGACCGATCTGTTGCATGGCTTCAAGGAAGTCAAAATGAACAGTCGGCGTCGCGACGCGCTGCTCGGCGCACTCAATGACCGCTCCATCCGGGCACGCGACACCAAATCCGTGGTCAAGGCCCAATGGTCGCGCGAATTCGCCCTGATCCAGCTGGCCTTCTACGGGATGATGGCGGCAATGGTATTCATCGTTCCGATCTTCACATCGGATTATCATGACGTTGCCGTGCAAACCACGACCGCGGCCCTGTTCATGATCGGCCCGATCGGGGCTGTGGTTGCCTCTGTCCCCAGCTTCACCGATTCCGATGTGGCGCTCCGCAAGATCAACGATATCGATCACCAGCTCGAAGACGCCCTTGACGCCCAACATGCGAACGAGGCCGCGAACGGCACGTCATCGCCCGAAACCCTTGATAAATTGCGCGGTGCACTTGGCAATATCGCCGAAATCAGCCTGCGCGACGTTCGTTTCGCCTATCCCGGAACGACGGATAGCCCCGGCTTTGCCGTCGGTCCGATCAATGCCACCTTCAAAAAGGGTGAAATCACCTTTATCACCGGCGGCAATGGCGCAGGCAAATCGACGATCATCGCCGTCCTGACCGGCCTTCGCCCGGCGGCAGGTGGTTCGATCATGGTCAATGATTGCCCGCTCCCTTCCGACGCCTTGCAGCTTTATCGCGATCATTTCGCGACTGTCCTCTCGGACTATCATCTGTTTCGCGAACTTTACGGCATTGATGAGATCGACCCGAAACGGGTTGAAACGCTGCTCAAACAGATGGAAATCGATGACAAGGTCGAAATTGATGACAACGCCTTTTCAACGACATCGCTGTCACAGGGGCAACGCAAACGCCTTGCCCTGATCGCGGCCCTGCTCGAAGAAAAGCCGGTTCTTGTCCTTGATGAATGGGCCGCCGATCAGGACCCGCATTTCCGCTTGGTCTTCTATGAAAAAATCCTGCCATCCTTACGCAAACAGGGCAAGATCATCATCTGTGTCACCCATGATGACCGCTGGTTTGACGCGGCCGATACGATCTATCACGTCCGCGACGGCGAATTTGTCGACGGGCGCAAAACCATTACCGCCTGATCCGTCACACTACCGTCAGCGCATCCCTGACCACGCGAACGATCTCATCCCCGCCATCGCGCAGGAAAAAATGCCCGCCGGGCAAAACATACTTGGCAAAATCACCCGTGGTCGCCGCCGCCCAGTCATCCAGTTCATCCGGCACCGGGTTCGGATCATCCGCCCCGCCAAAGGCGGTAATCGGGCAGGACAGTCTGGGCAATCCGGTCGAAACCGCGGTTTCCGACAATCTGAAATCCGCCCGAAGCCCCGGCTCGAACAGGGCGCGATATTCCGCATTTTCCAGAATTTCGGTGGGCGTCCCGCCATAATTGGCAATCCCCTGCCAGAACTCATCTGATGACAGATGATGCAACGGTGCACGATGCCCCGCCATATTCGACCCGCGCCGTGCCGCAACAAACAGATGAACCGGCACTGCCATCCCCGCCTGTTGCAGATGGCACGCCAGATGATGGGAAATCAGCGCCCCCATCGAATAACCGAAAAACGCAAATGGCCGATCCATAACCGGCTTTAACCCATCGGCCACCGCCGCAACCATCGCCGAAAGATCATCAATCACCGGATCGCCAAACCGCTGCTCACGCCCCGGCAGATTGACCGGCACCACATCAATGTCATCGGGGAATTGTGTCAGCCACGGCCGATAGGCCAACGCCCCGCCCCCGGCAAACGGGAAACAGAACAGCCGCATCCGCGCCCCCGCCGTGATATTCTGACCGACCCAGACATTTTGCGTCATGTTTCTTTCTGCCCCAATTGCCGACATGCTTTACCTGTCGCAATAATATCGCGCAAATTCAAGCCGCTAAACGCGCCAGCGCGCCAGAAAACCCATCCATCGTTTCAATCGCGATCAATGTGGCCCGTGACTGCATCACCGGGTCGGTTTCGCCCGTCGCCTTGAAGGCTGCCTCGTAATCGCACCAACCCTGATAAAAATCCCGGCCATCCGCATCCCCGTCAAACAGCCAGCGTGACAGGGCGTCGATATCACGGCTCGGGTCACGATACTCGATATCAATGCCGATCATGGCATCCGGGTCTTTGGCAATCGCCACCGCCACAAGATCGCGGCTGTGGCTGATACTCGCACAATAGATCACACCATCGATGATCAGGCCCGGCTGCCCCGAGCCTTGCCGCACGGTTTCATATGTCCCATCCCCGGCGATATCCGGCCAGATATAATGTCCAAAATCGCCCAGCATCTGCCACGCTTGGGCCGAACTTTGGCGGCGTTTTTCCGTGCGGTCGCCCTTCAGATCATCGACCCGCTGCCAGCACCATAAAACGCTGCCCCCAAACGCGGTCTTGACATCGATGATTGCGTTTTTTTTCATGTATCTGGCAAGTTTTGGTTGTTTTGTTGTCGACGGGTTCATTAAATCAGGGACGTCTGCCCGGCTCGGGCAATAAAAAACGCGATAATTGATCCGATCAACCGGATCAATCTGATAATATCAATAAAAGGCAGGTTGGATATGCGCAGTTTGAAATTTGCAGTCGTCGGTTTGCTGGCACTTGTTGTTGCCGCGTGCCGCACCGCCCCCGTTCAGAATGTCAGCAGTCAGCCCTTCCCGGCTGATGCGTCAAAACTCAGCATGGCACAGATCGAAGAAAGCATCATCAAGGCCGCAGGCGAACGTGAATGGATCGTTCAACGCAAAGCCGAAGGTGAACTGATCGCCACCTATTCCCCACGCAACCATCTGGCCAAAGTCGAAATCGATTTTGACCAGTCCGAATTTTCCATTTCCTATGTCGACAGCACCAATCTGAACTATGATGGCACGTCGATCCATTATAATTACAATCGCTGGGTCAATAATCTGCGACAGGATATCTTGCGCGAAGTCTCGGCAAAGGCCGTACTCGCGAACTAGGTTTGGATATGAGTTTGCTGCACGCCAGAATTTCGCACTGGGCGTTCTGGGAAGACCGCGATGATCGCGCGGTCCTGAAATCCGGAACAGCCGGGCATACCGAAATCCCGCATACCGCAATCCCGATTGACAATATGACCGGTGCCAATCTGGCGCGCAGCCTCAAACTCGCCTGGCGGCGGCGTCTGGACCTCTATGGCCGGGCCGCCGCCGAGGTGCTCGACCATACCATCCGTGATGGCGATAATCCGCATATCGTTTTTGCCTCCCGCCACGGCAATATTGATCGCACGCTGAAACTCCTCCATCAGGTCGCGACAAACGAAACCCTCTCCCCTGCGGATTTCAGCATGTCGGTGCATAACGCGCTGGTCGGGGTTGCCTCGATCAACTGGTCGATCACCCAAAGCCACACCGCGATTTCGGCTGGCAATGACAGCCTGATCGCCGCCCTCACCGAAACATTATGCCAGCTCACAAGCGAAGATGGCCCGGTCATCCTGTGCTATGTCGATCTGCCACTGCCCGATATCTACCATGACGAGGACCCGGACGACATTTCCGGCACCGCCCTTGCCATCCGCTTTGACCAGCCAACGAAACCGGACGGCAAAATGTTCTGGTTCGATCCGATCCCCGATCATGATCCCGCCCCCATGCCACACCGCCAGGCACGCGCCATCGCCGCCTGTCTGGGGGCATCGTCAAAAACCGGGTTGAACCTGCCGGGGAAATCCGGCGGCTGGGCCATGCAACCGCATGGCTGATAAACACGGCAGGCCGATACGGTCGTCAAAGGGCTTTAACTGGTATTGGCGGCTGCTGGCGACCGGCTTTGCCTTTTCATCCTTTGGTCTTGGCGGGCTTTTGCTGGCCATCACCATTTTCCCCGCCATGATGATCATCCTGCGCGACCGCGCCAAACGGCGCAAATACGCCCAGTTTGTCATCTGTCGCGGTTTTCGCCTTTTCACATGGATGCTTGATGTCACCGGTGTGGCCGTCGCCCAGACCGAAAATATTGAACGCCTGCGATCCGCACGTGGTGCGCTGATCATCGCCAATCATCCGACATTGCTCGATGTCGTGATGATCCTGGCCCAGATGGATCGCTGCCAGTGTGTCGTCAAACACGAACTGTTTCGCAATCCGTTCATGGCCGGTGTGGTAAGTGCGGCTGGTTTCATTCGCAATAATGATGACCCGAAAAACCTGATTTCGCAGGCGCGCGATCATCTGGCAACCGGTGCCTGTATCCTGATTTTCCCCGAAGGCACGCGCACGCCCAGCCGCCGCAAACTGGGCCAATTGCAACGCGGGGTAGCGAATATCGCGATAGAAACACAAGTCGACTTGATTCCTGTGGTTGTGCACTGTAATCACGATACCCTGAAAAAGGGGGTACCGTGGTATCGCATTCCGCCGTCGAAAATCCGTTTTCGCCTCGTGGTCGATGCACCGCTATCATTTGGGGACATTGCTGATCCGACATTAAGCCGTGCTAAACAGGCCCGTTTGCTGACCCGGATCATCAAGGATTATTATCTGGACAGACTCACGCATGACTTCGCTGGAAACAGAACTTAAAGCCTTCATTATCGAGACGCTCAATCTCGAAGACATAAGTGTCGAGGATATCGACAGCGAAGAAGCCCTATTTGTCGATGGGCTCGGCCTTGATTCCATCGATGCCCTTGAACTTGGCGTTGCGATCCAGAAAAAATATGATGTCCGGATCGATGCCAAGAACGAAGATGTCAAAACCCATTTTGCATCCGTGCGCAATCTGGCGAAATTCATTCAGGCTTCGGGCAAGGAGGGGTAATCATGCACAGTCGCCAGGACGTTTATCAGCAGCTTCACGATTACCTTGTCGAACTTTTCGAAGTCCCGTCCGAGGATATCACCCCTGACGCCCGCCTGTTCGAAGACCTTGACCTCGACAGCATTGATGCCGTCGACCTGATCGTCAAATTCCAGGAAATCACCGGCAAGAAAATCCCGGCCATGGAATTCCGGTCTGTCCGCACCGTCGATGACGTCGTCGAGAAGATCCATGTCCTGGTCAGTTCCTAAACGGGTCGCGACCATTCTGCTTGCCGCACTGGGTGTCGCCTATCCGGTTCTGGTCTATTTCGGGCTGTCGGTATTTTCCCCGCAGATCATCCTGATCGGGCTTCTGATCGTGGTGCTTTTGCGCGCCGTGACATTTGTTTTCGCAAAACGCTATGCCGCTGCCGGTCTTGCGGTTCTGGTTGCCGTTATTGTTGCCATCGGCGGGATCGCAAGCGAACTTCTTGCCATCCGGTTCTATCCGGTGGTCGTCAGCCTGACGATGGGATCGGTCTTTACCGTCACGCTTTTTACCGACCAACCGATGGTCGAACGCCTCGCCCGGATCAAAATACCCGATCTTGACGCCTATTCGATTGCCTATACCCGCAAACTGACCAAGGTCTGGATCGGGTTCTTTGCCGCCAATGCAATCATCGCGGGCTGGACGGCACAATATGCCAGTATGGAAATCTGGACGCTGTATAACGGCCTTATTTCCTACATCCTGATGGGCCTATTGTTCGTTGGCGAATGGCCGGTCCGCCGCATCCTGCGCGCCCGCCATGACCGCAAAACCCGAAACGGCACGGAAACCCCATGACCGGCTTTATCGAAAAACTGCATGATCCGCAAAACGCCGATACCGCCCTTTGCATCGAAGGCGACCGGGTGTTTTGCGCAGGCGATCTGCGTTCCGATATCGACCGGCTTTGCCCCGCCCTGTCCGCATCTTCGCGCATCGCCATCCATTGCCAGTCGGCCCGCTTGTTCCTGATTGCCATCACCGCCGCATGGCGTGCGGGTGCCACCGTGATTTTACCCGCGACCGACCGACCGGCCTATCTTGACGGCATTGCCGATCAGTTCGATCTCTATCTCGACGATACTGCAATCCTTGCAAAGCTCGCCAAAGGCAATGACGCGACGCTGTCAACCACACTGCCCGCCGCATCCGATTGCAGGGCGGTGTTCTTTACCTCCGGCTCGACCGGGGATGCCAAACCCATCGCCAAGACCCTCGCCCTGATCGAAGCCGAAATCACCATACAGGAACCACTTTGGCAGCCGCACATCCCCAAAGGCGCACGCATTGTCGGACTGGTATCCCATCAGCATATCTATGGCCTGATTTTCCGCATCGTCTGGCCGGTGATCACGAGCCGTGTCTTTACCGCCGATCCCGCCCCCTATTGGGAAATGATGCAGGGCGATATCAATAATGGCGATGTCCTGATCACAAGCCCCGCACACCTTAAAAACCTGCATCCCGATCTGGCAGATGTGCCGCGCCCGTCGCTGATCTTCTCATCGGGTGGCCCGCTTGACCTTGCCGCTGCACGTGAAACCACCACCATGCTCGGCACCTGCCCGACCGAAATTTACGGCAGCACCGAAACCGGCGGCATCGCCCATCGTCAGCAGACCGGCGACAACTGCCCGTGGCATCCCCTGCCGGGGGTTGCAGTCGCCCTGAACGATGCCGGATGCCTGCGCGTGCGTGCCGCCCATATCGCGGGCGATGACTGGTATCAGACCGAAGACATCGCAAAGATCGATAACACAACCGGCACCTTCACCCTGCATGGCCGGGCCGACCGGGTGGTCAAGGTCGAAGGCAAACGCATTTCGCTGGGTGCTGTTGAACGCCATCTGCGCCAAAGCGATATGATCGAAGACGCCATTGCGCTCATCCCCGATGAAAATGACCGCCGCCTTGGCGTGGTGGCCGTGCTGTCGCCTGCGGGTCGCGATATGCTGGCCGATATCGGGCGGTTTCGCATGGGCCGGCAATTGCGGCGTGAAATCGCCAAATTCGAAGACGACGCTGCTTTGCCGCAACGTTGGCGCTTTGTCGATCGGTTACCATCCGACAGTCAGGGCAAACGCCCGCTTCATTTGCTGCGTGCGCTTTTTGCCGATATGGAACCTGTGACACCTGAAATCGTTATACAAAATCGCGATGATGACCGCGTCAATCTGGCGCTGCGCCTGCCAACGGACCTGCTTTATTTCCGGGGCCATTTCCCCGGCATGCCGATCCTGCCCGGCGTGGTGCAACTGCATTGGGCGGTGGATCAGGCCGCAACGCTTTTTGACGTACCGGTCACCATCGGCGAGGTGACACAACTGAAATATCGCAAACCGATTGCACCGGGGTCAAAACTGATGCTTGAACTTGATTGCGACCGGGAAAACAGAAAAATCAAATTCCGCTATCATTCCGACGCCGAAGGCGATCACAGCTCCGGTATTCTGAAATGGCGCGAGGCCCCCTCATGAAAATCTGTGCCGTCATCCCGACCCATAACCATCATGATGTACTTGGCGATGTGGTGGCGCGTCTGCGCGAATATGACCTTCCGGTGATCATTATTGATGACGGGTCAAACACGCAAACACACGATGTTGTCGCCGCCCTGCACGATCCCGAAAACGACATCACTTGCCTGCATCTGGACGAAAATGGCGGCAAGGGTGTGGCGGTAATGACCGGCCTTGCCATGGCCGAACGCGCCGGTTTCACCCACGCCATTCAGGTCGATGCCGATGGGCAGCATAACCTTGACCGGATCAAGGAAATGATCCGCATCGCACAAGAAGACCCAACGGCGCTTGTCACCGGCCTTCCGGTCTATGATGACAGCATCCCGCAAAAACGCCGTATCGGGCGCTGGATTTCCCATGTCTGGGTCTGGATCGAAACATTGTCGACCCACATCCGCGACAGCATGTGCGGCTTTCGCGTGTACCCGGTTTCCGAAAGCCTTGCCGTCTGGCGCGAAGAAGGCTGCGGCCATAAAATGGATTTCGACACCGAACTGATGGTA
Organism: Thalassospira xiamenensis M-5 = DSM 17429; assembly: GCF_000300235.2. Classification (NCBI taxonomy): domain Bacteria; kingdom Pseudomonadati; phylum Pseudomonadota; class Alphaproteobacteria; order Rhodospirillales; family Thalassospiraceae; genus Thalassospira; species Thalassospira xiamenensis. The sequence continues at coordinate 3,046,896 of NZ_CP004388.1, forward strand.
CGCCTTTACTGGCGCGGTGTCCCCGTCCATCACGTCCCGACCGAAGTCACCTACCCCGAAAACAACACGTCTAACTTCCGCATGTGGAAGGACAATGTCCTGATAAGCTGGATGCACACCCGGCTGTTCTTTGGCATGCTGGCCCGCCTGCCGGGATTTATTGCGCGTGGTGGCCATTTCGGGCAGAAACACCGCACTGGTATTGATCCCGAAAAACATCCCGAAACCATCGGAGCCCCCGCCAAACACTGGTCGGAAATTGACGAACGCGGCATTTACTGGGGCATCCGGTTCCTCGGCGCGGTTTATCGTTATGGCAGACGTCGGCTGTGTCTGGTGGTGATGTTTCCGGTCATCACTTATTTCTTTGCCACCGGCCGGGTCGCGCGCCGCGCCTCACAGGATTTCCTGTCGCGCGTTGCCGCCATCACCGGTCAACCCAAACCGGGCCTGCGTGACAGTTTCCGCCATTTCATGAATTTCGGCGAAAGTGCTCTGGATAAAATCGCCGCATGGTCGGGCGAAATGAAGATTGATGATCTTGATCTGCCCAACCACGCCGACAGCCTGTTTTCCTATATCCCGCGCGATCAGGCCGTCATCCTGTTCGTCTCGCATTTTGGCAATATCGAACTGGTGCGTGCGATTGCCAGCCGCGACCGCGATTTTCGCGTCAATGTGCTGCTGCATCAAAAAAACGCCGCCCGCTTTGGCCGCGTCTTGCAAAAATTCGCCCCGCAAAGCCAGGTCGATCTGATCGAAGTCACCGATATCGGCCCCGATACCGCGATGCTGCTGCGTGAAAAGGTCGAACGCGGCGAATGGGTCGTCATTGCAGCGGACCGCGTTGCCATTGGCGCACGCGATAAATCGGTGCGCGTCCCGTTTCTGGGCGATCCGGCTCCGTTCCCGCAGGGGCCGTTTGTTCTGGCCCATCTGCTGCAATGCCCGGTCTATATGGTTGCGGCATGGCGCAATGGGAAACGCTTTGAAATCGTCTGGGAAAAACTGGCCGATCAAATCACCCTGCCGCGCGCCAACCGCATCGGTAAAATCACCGAATATGCCGGGCAATATGCCAACTGGCTTGAAAAGCTTGTTGTTACAAAACCGCTGCAATGGTTCAATTTCTATGACTTCTGGGCGAAGAAAAAGGACGAGAATGAATAACAGCCGCACCACTGTGCAGTTTGGCGATGAAAACCTGCGCATCGAAGATATCGTTGCCCTTGCCGAACAGCGTGCCCTGCCCGTCCTGTCATCCGACCCGGAATTCACCACCCGCATTAAGGCCGGGGCCGATTTCCTTGATCGGGAATTGCGCGATCACGGCCATATTTACGGGGTCACCACCGGCTATGGCGATTCCGTATCGCGCCGCGTGCCGCCCGAACTGGTCGCCGAACTGCCGCTTCATCTCAGCCGTTTTCACGGTTGCGGCCTTGGCGATATCCTACCCTCCGATCAGGCGCGCGCTGTCCTTGCCGTCCGGCTTGCATCCCTTTGCACCGGCTATTCCGGTGTCAGCCTTGATCTTCTGCGCCAGCTTGCAGGTCTTCTCGAACACGACATCACACCCCTGATCCCCGAAGAAGGATCGGTCGGCGCCAGCGGCGATCTCACCCCGCTTTCCTACGTGGCCGCCGCCCTGATCGGCGAACGCGACGTGCTGTATCGCGGCCAGAAAATGACCGCATTGGATGCCCTTGCCACGTCCGGGTTAACGCCGTTAACGCTCCGCCCCAAGGAAGCCCTGGCGATCATGAATGGCACATCGGTCATGACCGCCATGATGTGTCAGGCATTCGTGCGTGCGGATTACCTCTGCCGATTGACAGCACGCATCACGTCGCTCGCCTCTATCGGGTTGCTCGGCAATCCCGCCCATTTTGACAAACGCCTGTTTGCCGCCAAACCCCATCCGGGGCAGGCCCGCATTGCCGCCTTTATCGAGGATGACCTTGCCGATCTGGGAGCGAATTATACCCCGGCCCGGTTGCAGGATCGTTATTCGCTGCGCTGTGCGCCGCATGTCATCGGCGTTCTCGCCGACATGATGCCGACCTTCCGCGCAACGCTTGAAACCGAGCTCAACAGTGCGAATGACAACCCGCTGATAGATGTCGAAGGCGAAACCATCCTGCATGGTGGTCATTTCTATGGCGGCCATGTTGCCTTTGTCGCCGATGGCATGAAAACCCTGATCGCCAATCTGGCCGATCTGATGGATCGGCAGATGGCGCTTCTGGTCGATACCAAATTCAATCATGGCCTGCCATCCAACCTGTCGGGATCTGATGCGGATCGCGCTTCGATCAATCATGGGCTGAAGGCCGTGCAGATCGGCGTTTCCGCCTGGACGGCAGAGGCATTGAAAAACACCATGCCCGCCAGCGTCTTTTCGCGCTCGACCGAATGCCACAATCAGGACAAGGTCAGCATGGGAACGATTGCCGCGCGTGATTGCCTGCGCATCCTGCAACTGACCGAACAGGTCGCGGCTGCCAACCTGATTGCCGTCAAACAGGCGATCACGCTGCGTCTTAAAAACGGTGACATCAAACCCGAACAACTTGGCAGTGATATCACCGCCTTCCTTGATGCGCTTGGCAACGACATCCCCTTCATCGCCGAAGATCAGCCGCTCGAAGCAACCCTTCGCCTTCTGATCGACCGCATTCAATCGCGCCACTGGGCGCTTTATGGCGGGGATCTGGCATCATGATCAGCGCATCGGTCAGTGAAACCATCCAGTTCTATCACCTTGATCCGATGAATGTCGTCTGGCACGGCAATTACGTGCAGTTCTTTGAAAATGCCCGCTGCGCGCTGCTGGATCAGATCGACTACAATTATCCGCAAATGGATGCGTCGGGCTATGTCTGGCCGGTGGTGGATATGCGGGTCAAATATGTCCGTCCCTGCACCTTCGGGCAAAACATCACGATCACCGCGACGCTCCGCGAATATGAAAACCGGCTTAAAATCGACTATCTCGTCAGCGACAGCAAAACCGGTGAAAAACTGACCAAGGGCTTCACCATTCAGGTCGCGGTCGAAAAATCCAGCGGCGAAATGCTTTATCGCAGCCCCGATTTCTTCATCGAAAAGATGGAGGCCCTTGTTTGATTCCGATCCGCCGCCTGATCGCATCCGTCGCAACCGCCATCCTGCTGACTGCCAGCATGATCGGCACCGCACGGGCGGATGACATTCCGGCCCCGGCGACCATCGGTACCGAACAATATCTTGGCGGCAGTTTCACCATGGACCGCCATCTTGACGGCTTTGAAAAACCGCTCACCTCGAACGGCGATTTCGTCCTGTCCCCGGCACGCGGGCTGGTCTGGCGCACGTTGCAACCCTTCCCCGGCACCACAATCCTTGATGATCACGGCATCACCCGGATCGATGATCAGGGCAACCGCGACGAACTGGCCCGCGGTGATCAGTTCCGCCAGTTTGTTGAACTGATTTCGGCTGTGCTTGCCGGAAACTGGCAACCGCTGGAACAGCGTTTTGACATCACCAGGGACACAACCGAACAGGGCGCATGGCAGGTCATCCTGACGCCAAAGGATGGCAGCACCATCCAAAACCAGATCAGCAAAATCACCGCCACCGGCACCGATTTTGTTGAAAATGTCCGACTGGAAAAACCGACCGGCGACCATGATGCCATCACCCTTTCGGATCAGGCATTGCAAAGCCTGCCGCTGCCGCCCGAATTTGCCGCCCTTCTGACCGGAACAGGTCAGTAATGGCATTGCGCGCAACCCTCTGGGCCCTGTGCCTGATCACAATGGCGGTTTTTGCCACTTGGCAATTGCGCGGCGGCCATACCGGGATCGATGCCGATATCCTGTCCCTGATCGGGCAGGAAAATGCCGCCCCAAACGGCCCGCAAACTGACATCGCCACCGTCCGTCATCTGCTGGCAAATGATGGTCAGCAGGCGATCTTCATGCTCTCGCATTCTGACCGCGACACACTTGAAACCGCCGCCACTGATTTCGCGGGCCGGATCGCGGCCCTTGATGGCACGCAAACCATCACCCTTCCCCGTCACAACGACAATCGCTTCGCCGACCTGATGGCGCTTTATGGCCCGCACGCCAACAGCCTGCTGTCACCCTCTGATCGCGAAAAACTGGCAAATGGCGACGCCGAAACCCTTTATCGCCGCGCCATTCAGAACCTCTATTCCCCGGCCACAACGCTCAGCAGCCAGTCGCTAAAACAGGACCCGTTTGCCCTGCTGCCCGCCTTCCTGTCCGACCTTGGCGCAAAGCTTGGCACCGGCAATGACGTGATCGCGCGCGATGGGCAATTTTACCTGCCGGTGATGGCAAGCCTGTCACCCGATCTGCGAAGCTCCGGCAACGATCAGAAATGGGTCGCAGATGCCAACACCGCCCTGCAATCCGTCACCGATGCCACCCCCGGCCTAAGCGTTGCCAAAACCGGCCAAATCTTCTTTGCCGTAGCAGAAGCCACCCGCGCGCAATCCGATGTGCAACGCATCGCCATCATCGCGACCATCGGCATCCTTGTGATGATCGGGCTGGTGTTCTACTCGCCCATCCCGCTTTTCGGTGCCCTTCTGGTCGTCGGCAGCGGCCTTTTGGCGGGGCTCGCCGCCGTGGTCGCAATCTTCCCGGCGATCCATGCGATTGCGCTGGTGTTCGGCGCGACCATGATCGGCATTTCGGTCGATTATGCCCTGCATTACCTTGTGCTGTGCTCTGCCGCTGGATCACCCACGGACCGGCTGCACAAAATCCGACCGGGGCTAAGCCTTGGCCTTCTGACATCCGTGATCGGCTTTGGCGCGCTATCGCTCAGCCCCACCCAATTGCTGTCCCAGATCGCGGTTTATTCCATCGCCGGTCTGATCGCGGCCTATTGTTCGGTGCTGTTCCTGCTGCCCCTGATCCCGGCCCGCGATGTCCGGCCATCCTCGCCGATCCGCAAACTGCATGACGGCTTGCAAGCTATCCTTGGCAAAACATTTGCCCCGATCCGCGTTCGCCTGATCGCAAGTGCCGCAATCATCATCACCCTTGCCCTTGCGGCGTTCCTGATCCCCGGCAATAACGATATCCGCCAGTTCGGTCACGGCAATGATGCGCTGATATCAGACGCCGGTAAAATCGCCGATATCCTTGGCCTTGGCGGCAGTCCGGTCTTCATCCGCATTGATGGCGATGATCCGCAAAACCGCCTTGAAACCGGCAAAGCGGTGCGGCATGCCCTGACACCGCTGATCGCCGATAACCGGCTTGGCGGCATGATCGGCCTGTCCGATCTGATCCCCTCGATCACCCGGCAAACCGAAAACCGGGGACTTGTCACAACCGGCCTTTATGATCGCTTTGGCGCGGCCCTGTCCAATCAGTTACCGGTCAATATCACCGCGCCGGACATGGATGCCGGTTACCTTGTCCCCGATGAAGACGCGGCAAAGACATTACCCGAAATCACCCTCCTGCATTCCGGCGGTTCGGACATCATCCGGCTTCGCAACGCCACCGATATCGATGCAATTCGTTTGGCCCTTGCCGATATCCAGAACGTCACCCTGATCAACCCGCCGACCGCGATCAGTGATCAGTTTGCCGCCTATCGCCTGTGGGCATGGATTGCCTTGGGCAGTGCGCTTGGTGTCGCCGCGATCCTCGCGGTGCTGCGTTACGGGTTTCGCACCGGCATCTTCGTTTTTGCCGCCCCCGCCGGGGCCATCCTGTTTGCGGTGCTGGGCGGTTATGTCTTTGGCATCGACCAAAGTTTCTTTACCACCATGGCGCTGTTTCTGGTCTTTGCCATCGGGGCGGATTACGTGCTGTTTTTGGCCGAAAGCCGCAACAGCCCCCATGATGACGACACGCGCCTTGCGGTGTTGCTGTCGCTGATCAGTAGCGTCTTGGCCTTTGGCCTTCTCGCCACATCATCCGTGCCGCTGGTGCGCGATATCGGATCGGTGATTGCCATCGGCCTGATCGGGGCGTGGTTCCTGGCCTTCTGGATGACCGCACCGACAGAAACCAATCATAACACCCAAACCCAAAACCAGCGGGGACAGGAATAGTGAGACCCGATTGCGATATCGCCATCATCGGTGCCGGGCCTGCCGGATCGGTCATTGCCAAATTCCTGCATGATGCCGGCATGGCCGTTACCGTGCTCGAAGCCGAAACCTTCCCGCGCTTCGTGATCGGCGAAAGCCTGCTGCCCAACTGCATGAATGTGCTGGAACGCGCGGGTCTTCTGGATGCCGTGACCGATGCCGGGTTCCAGTTTAAAAACGGTGCCGTCTTCGAATGCGGCCCCCAATATATGTCGATTGATTTCCGCCAGAATTTCGAACCATCCGCTTGCTGGGGCACCACGTTTCAGGTTAAGCGCGCACGCTTTGATCAGATTCTCGCAGCCGAAACCGCCCGCGCCGGGGTCGATATCCGCTTTGGCCACCGCGTCACATCCGCACAACTTGCCGATGGCGATTGCCGCCTTGGCTTCACCGATGAAAATGGCAATCCGGGTGAACTGCGCGCCGGGTTCGTGGTCGACGCCAGCGGCTATGGCCGGGTTCTGCCCCGGATGCTCGGCCTTGCCCGGCCCGGCAAGTCGATTGAACGCCGTGCCCTCTTCACCCATATGCGCGATCACATCACCGATCCCGGCTATGACCGCGAAAAAATCCTGATCACGATGCATCCGACCCGTCATGAAATCTGGTACTGGCTGATCCCGTTTTCCGATGGCACCTCGTCCGTCGGCGCGATCTATCCCGATAATGACCCGGCCTTTGTCGGCATGTCGGATCAGGAAATTTTCAATCAACTGATCAACGATACACGCCTTGGTTCGCTGCTTGCCAAGGCAGAACCGATCCGTGACCTCAATTCCATCGCCGGATATAGCGCGCAGTCGGAAAACCTTTTTGGCGATGGTTATGTCCTGCTCGGCAATTCGGCGGGCTTCCTTGATCCGGTCTTTTCATCGGGGGTCACCATTGCCCTGCATTCCGCCGAACTGGCCGCCAAGGCCTTGATCGCGCGTCATAATCGCAAGTCTGTTGACTGGAACCTGGATTTCGCCGACCCGCTATCAAAGGGGGTCGATACGTTCCGGGCTTACGTCGATGCATGGTATGATGGACGGTTACAGACGATTATTTTCAATCAGCCCGATGACGATTCACAACTGAAACGTATGGTCGTTTCGATCCTTGCAGGTTATGCATGGAACATGGAAAACCCGCTGGTCGCCAAAACCGAACGCTATCTTGAGATGTTGCACGATCTATGCGCTCCGTCGTCGTAAAAACCCTTGTCGCTGGCATGCTTGCCACGGGCCTGAGCGCCTGTGAGACAATGAACATGCCCGATCTGACAATGCCCGACTTTTCCATGCCCGATGTCTTCACATCAACACCGGCGCAAACCGTGATGCTTGACGAGGGCTATGAATTCACCCTGCCCGAACAGCCATGGACCGATGATGACACCATCGACGTCACCCAGCAGGTCACCGCAAACTGGAAAAACACCAGCAGCAACGAAACCGAAACCGGCACCTTTCAGGCCCGCATATCGCTTGAACGCGATCACGCCCGCATCGTCATGATCGATGATCTGGGCCGTCGCGCGATTGATATCGACTGGTCGACCGATGCCCTGTCGGTCCAAACCGCCGACTGGCTGCCCGCAACACTTGATGCCAAACGCATGCTTGCCGATATCGTCATGGTCTATTGGCCGCTCGATGTCGTGCGCGATGCCCTGCCCCGCGATCTGTCGATCCGCGAAACCATGGGTGAGCGCACGCTTCGCATCGATAGCAACGGACGCTTCTATGCCCGGATCGAACGCCCGGTACGCGATGTCTGGCAGGGTTTTGCCAAAATCCGCAACGAACGTTTCGGCTATGTCATCACGATCCAGTCAAAACACACTGGATCGTCGTCATGACGCCGGGCACGCTCTATCTTTCCGCCCTTGGCATCGTATCGGCCCTTGGCACCGGGATCGATGAAACCCGCGCAACCCTGTTTGGCGACCGCCCGGCGGATATGATCGCGCGCGATGGCTTCCTGCCCGACCGCGCCACGATCCTTGGCACTGTCGTCACCGATCCGGCCCCTCTGCCCGAAAACCTTGCCCGTCACGATACCCGCAACAACCGCCTGCTTTGGGCCGCAACGCAGCAGATCGAAACCGACATCACCGATCTGATTGCCGATATTGGCCGCGACCGCATTGGCGTCATCATCGGCACCAGCACATCGGGCATCGAAGAAGGCACAACCGATTACGAAGCCACCCTTGATGGCGGGGCCTTCCCTGAAACGTTCCTGTATAGCCATCAGGAAATCGGATCACCCGCTGATTTCCTGCGCGACGCCTTTGATCTTGGCGGGCCGTCTTACGCGATTTCAACCGCCTGCTCATCCAGTGCCAAGGGTTTTGCCGCCGGGGCGCGCCTGATCAATACCGGGCTGTGTGATGCGGTTCTGGTCGGCGGCGTCGATAGCCTCTGCCGTCTGACCGTGCGCGGCTTTGATGCCCTGCAATCGGTATCAAACGGCATTTGTAATCCCATGAGCATCAATCGCGACGGTATCAATATCGGCGAAGGGGCCGCGATCTTCATCCTCCGCCGTAATGCGGGCGACATCGAATTGCTCGGTGTCGGTGAAAGCTCCGACGCCCATCACCCCAACGCCCCGCATCCCGATGGCCGGGGGGCGGCAATAGCCATGCAAAACGCGCTGGCCAATGCCAAACTCAAACCATCCGACATCGACTATATCAATCTGCATGGCACCGCGACCCCGCTTAATGACGGGATGGAGGCACGTGCGGTTTGCGATGTCTTGGGGGCCAATGCCCAGGCAAGCTCCACCAAACCCATAACCGGCCATACGCTGGGCGCTGCGGGTGCCATCGAAGCCGCGATGCTCTGGCTCTCGCTTTGCGATGCCGCCGATGGCGCGCCCCTGCCGCGCCATATCTGGGATGGTGCATCTGATCCCGAAATTCCCGACATCAATCTGGTGACCGAACCGGGCACGAGATTGGCGCCAGCGGATCGCCTCGCGATGATGAGCAACTCTTTTGCCTTTGGCGGCAGCAACGTCTCGGTCATTCTGGGCCGTGGCTGGAACCGGGGGAACCGCGCATGAATGCGTCTGTAAAACCGGCCTTCCCACCGGTCGAAACACTGGTGCCGCACGCGGCCCCCATGCTTCTGATCGACCGCATTCTCGCTGCCGACGCCGAAAGCCTGACGGCCGAAGTCCGCATCACCAAAAACAGCCTGTTCTTCACCCCCATGCACGGCGTCCCCGTCTATGTCGGGATTGAATATATCGCCCAGTCGGTGGCGGCCTATAGCGGCTGGCGCGCCCAGTCTGCTGCCCCCGGCACAGCACCCAAAATCGGTTATCTGCTCGGCACGCGCAAAATGACCATGGCATGCGATGGCTTTGCCGATGGCGATGTACTTGTCATCCATGTGCAGAACATTTTCGAAGACGGCGAAATGGGTGTGTTTGACGGTGAAGTTCGCAAAGGCGATGAAATCCTTGTGAGTGCGCGCATCAATGTCTATCAGCCCGACGACGCAGCAACCCCATCCGAAACCCCAACCAGCAACCAAGAAACGACAAAGCCATGACAGAAACCATTCTGGTAACAGGTGCAAGCAAGGGGATCGGTGCCGCAACCGCGCGCCGTCTTGCAAGGGACGGTTTTGATATCGTCGTCCATTATCATTCCGATCAGGACGGGGCCGAAACCGTCCGCGATGACATCATTGCCCTTGGCCGTACCGCACGTCTGATCCGGTTCGATATCGCCGACCGCGACGCGACGCGCGCGGCACTTGAGGCCGACATTGCCGATCATGGCGCGCCTTACGGTGTGATCCTCAATGCCGGGCTGACCCGCGATGGACCTTTCCCGGCCCTTGAAGACGACGATTGGGACCGGGTTCTGCACACCAATCTCGATGGCTTTTATAATGTGATCAAACCGCTGATCATGCCGATCATTCAACGGCGCAAGGGCGGGCGTATCGTGGCGCTCACCTCCATCGCCGGGATTGCTGGCAATCGCGGGCAGGTCAATTACGCGGCGTCAAAGGCCGGGATCATCGGGGCGGTCAAATCGCTTGCCCTTGAACTCGCCAAACGCAAAATCACCGTCAATGCCGTCGCGCCCGGCGTGATCGAAACCCAGATGACCGGCGACCTGCCCGCGGACGAGGTCAAGGCGATGATCCCGATGCGTCGCTACGGCACAACGGATGAAGTCGCCGCCACCATCGCGTTTCTGTGCAGCCCCGATGCGTCCTACATCACGCGTCAGGTCATCAGTGTGAATGGGGGCATGTTATGAGCAAAGGCACATCCTCCACCCGCCGCGTGGTCATCACCGGCATGGCGGGCATCACCGCCCTTGGTGATAATTGGGAAACCATTTCATCGCGCATGGCAGCGGGCGAAACCGGCATCCGGCGCATGGATGACTGGGACGGCAAATATGATCTGCGCACCCGCCTTGCCGCCCCCGTGCAGGATTTCACGCTCAAGGGCAAATTCAGCCGCAAACAGCTCCGCAGTATGGGCCGTGTCGCCCAGATGTCGGTCGATGCCACCGACAAGGCACTCGAAATGGCGGGGCTTCGTGATGATACCGCCATCTTGCAAGGCGGGCGTCTTGGCATTGCCTATGGCTCGTCATTTGGCAGCACCCCGCCCGTTCTCGGCTTCACCCGCCTGATGGAACATGGCGACAGCAACGCCATCACCGCCACCAGCTATATCCAAATGATGAGCCACACGGCAGCCGTCAATATCGGCGTGCTCTATGGCATTTCCGGGCGCATCATCCCGACCTCGACCGCCTGCACATCGGGCAGCATGGGGATCGGTTATGCCTACGAGGCGATCAAATTCGGCATGCAGGATCTGATGATCGCAGGCGGGGCCGAAGAACTCTGCCCCACCATGGTCGCCGTGTTCGATACCCTCTTTGCCACCAGTACCAGTAACGATACCCCGGAACTCTCCCCGCGCCCCTATGATGCAAGGCGCGATGGTCTGGTAATCGGCGAAGGGGCCGGAACGCTTATTCTGGAAGAATACGAACACGCCAAGGCCCGCGGGGCGACCATTTACGGTGAAATCGTCGGCTTCGCCAGCAATTCCGACGGCGCACACATCACCCAACCCGCCGCCGATAAAATGGAAGTCGCCCTTCGTAAATCGCTTGAAACGGCTGGCCTATCCCCCTCCGATATCGATATCGTCAATGGCCACGGCACCGCGACGGATCATGGCGACCTCGCCGAAAGCAGGGCGACCCGTGCGGTGTTTGACCGCGCCATTCCGATGCACACGCTCAAGGGCCATTTCGGCCATAGCCTCGGCGCATGTGGTGCCATCGAGGCATGGCTTGGCCTTGAAATGATGCGCGAAGGCAAATTTGTCGCCACCGCCAATCTTGAACAGGTCGACCCGGAATGCGCCGAACTTGATTACATCTTTGGCGACGCCAGACGCCTCTCGGCGGAACATATGATGAGCAACAATTTCGCCTTTGGCGGCATCAACACATCCCTGATCTTACGGCAAATCTAGGGTCGCCCATCCCAACAAAAACCCCGGCATCTGCCGGGGTTTTGCGTTTCAGGCCGCATTTATATCCGCCGGGATCGATGCCGTCGCCTCGATCTCGATCAGGGCTTCGTCTTCGACAAGGGCGCTTACCACCACCATCGTCATCGCCGGGAAATTCTTGCCAAGCACGCGGCGATAGGCCTCGCCGACCTCGCGCTGTTTCGCAAGATATTCCTTCTTGTCGACCACGTACCATGTCAGCCGCGTCAAATGTTCCGGCCCGCCACCGGCGGCCTCCAGCACATCGACAATATTGCGCAGCGCCTGTTCCATCTGACCGACGAAATCCTTGGCGACAAAGACCTGATCGGCCGTCCAGCCGATCTGCCCGCCGATATAAAGCGGTACCCCGTCGGCCAGCACGCCATTTGCGTAACCCTTGGGCGGTTTCCATCCGTCTGGCTGAATGATTTTATGCATCTTTTTCTACCATTTCATTGATTTCGTTGTCGATTTTGGCACGCAAATCATCGGGCCACGGCACCGATTTCCCGGCACCTCTTCTGGTAAACACCAGCGTCGCTGTCATCGAAAGGCGTTGCTCATCACCACAGACAGCCGTGATTTCAAGATCAAGGCTTGATCGCCCCAACCGTTTCGGCACCAGCCGAAATTCAAGCATCTCGCCAAGGCGGCTTGGCGCGGTAAAACTGATCTGAAGCCCTGCGGTCGGCACCGCCACCTCGTCAACCCCATGCATCTGCGCAAAGCTGAACCCGATCCGGGCCTCGAACCATTCTTCGACCGTCGCATTGATCATTTCGAAATAGCGCGGATAAAAAACGATCCCCGCCGGGTCGCAATGCTGAAACAGCACTTTCTGGGCATAGGTAAACATTGTCATCTCACACCCCCAGATACCGGTCGGCAAGCTCGTCACTCAGATCACCGACCGCCCCGGTCCATGCGGTAACGCCCTTTTCGACCACCACATAACGGTCCGCAACGCCGGATAATTCTTTAAGCGACTTATCGACGACAAGGATCGAAAGACCCGATTGCTTCAACCGGTTGATCGCAGCCCAAATCTCTTGGCGCACCACCGGTGCCAGGCCTTCTGTTGCTTCGTCAAGGATCAAAAGCCGTGGGTTGGTCATCAATGCCCGCCCGATGGCCAGCATCTGCTGCTCCCCACCCGAAAGCGTCATCGCTTTCTGATCGCGCCGCTCGGCAAGCCGTGGGAAAAGGTCCGCCACCCGGTCAAAATCCCATTCACCGGCCCGCGCTGCCGCCATCAGGTTTTCCATCACGCTTAACCGGGCAAAGCACCGCCGCCCTTCGGGGACAAGCCCGATGCCAAGCCGTGCGGCCTTGTGCGATGGCAGTTTCGCAAGGTCGGTATCAGCAAAGCGGACCTCCCCATCCCGGTGGCTCATCATCCGGCAGATGGTCTTGATCGTCGTGGTCTTGCCCATGCCGTTGCGCCCCATAAGCGCAACCGCCTCACCCTCATTCACGATCAGATCGACGCCAAACAGCGCCTGCGACGCACCATAAAATGCGGTGATGCCTGATACTTCCAGAAGTGCGCTCATGATCAGGCTTCCTCCCCCAGATACGCCCGCTTGACGTCCTCGTTGCCACGAATATCGTCAACCGTGCCGGTCGCAATCACCCGGCCATAGACCAGAACCGAAATCCGGTCGGCCAGCGCAAAAACCGCGTCCATATCGTGCTCCACCAGCAGGATCGGTGCCTCTGCCCGCAATCCGTCAAGGAACCCGGTCAAACGTTTGGACCCTTCCGGCCCCATGCCCGCCATCGGCTCGTCGAGCAGGAAGGCACGCGGCTTAAGTGCTAACGCAACCGCCATTTCAAGCTGCCTGCGTTCGCCGTGCGATATGTCGGCGGCCCGCATCTGGGCCCGGTCGGCAAGGCCAACCCGCTCCAATTGCGCCATCGCAGGTTCGATCAACGACGCATCGCTCAGAACCGGCTTGAAAAACCGGAAGATTTTCCCGCTGACCGATTGCTGCGCCAGAACGACGTTCTGAAGCACAGAGAATTCCGGCATCAGGGACGACACCTGAAATGTCCGCGCCAACCCCATTCGGGACCGTTCCACCGCATCCAGATCGCCGATATCACGCCCGGCAAAGCGGATGTCGCCGCTGTCAGATTTGATCTCGCCCGCGATCTGCTTGATCAGGGTGGATTTCCCCGCCCCGTTCGGCCCGATCAGGGCATGGATTTCACCGGGCAAAAGGTCCAGCGACACATTGTCACTTGCGCGCAACGCCCCGAACTGCTTGGTGACATTGGCTAAGGAAAGAATGGCTTCAGGCATGTTTGCGCTCCCCCGCCAGAAGGCCGATCAGGCCACCGCGTGCAAACAGCACCACCACCAGCAACAGAATACCCAGTGGCAATTGCCAGTATTCAAACATGCCGCCCAGAAGATGTTCCAGAATGATGTAAAGTGCCGCCCCCGCGACCGGACCAAACAGCCGCCCGACCCCGCCAAGAATGACAAACACCATGATTTCACCCGACATATGCCATGACAGCATCGACGGGCTGACAAACCGGTTCAGATCGGCATAAAGCGCACCGGCCCATGCGGTAATCATCGCTGAAATCACAAACGCCACCAGACGCACCCGAAACGGCGCAATGCCAATCGCCATCATCCGCTGGCTGTTTTGCCGCGCCCCATGCAGGGCCAAACCAAACCGCGACCGGATCAGCACGGCTGAAAACGCAATCGCAACGCCCAGCATCGCGGCACACAGCGCAAAGAAGCTGATCGGGTCAAGCGTGTTCAGACCCGGGAAGCTGTTGCGCACATAAATCGAAAGCCCGTCTTCCCCGCCATAGGCCGGCCAGGAAATCGCGAAATAATAGATCATCTGCGCAAAGGCCAGCGTGATCATGATGAAATAGACACCACTGGTCCGAAGCGTGATCGCCCCGATCAGAAGCGCCACCAAAGCCGATGCGATCAATGCCACGATCCAGATGACAATCATCTGTGTCGTACCGTTGATTTCAAAGGGTGCCGTCATGATCGGCTCGTAATTCAGTGCGTGGCTGGCAAGGATCCCGGCGGCATAGCCCCCGATCCCGAAAAATGCCGCATGACCAAATGACACAAGCCCGCCAAAGCCAAGCGCGATGTTAAGCCCGACCCCTGCCATGCCAAGGATCGCAACCTTGGTTGCAAGGGTAATGATAAACGGCTCGCCCATGATCTGTGCGATCACCGGCACCGCAATCAGCAACGCGGCGAGAACGATATTAAGGATGGTTTCGCGGTTCATGCTCATATCAGGCTTCCGTCCCGAACAAACCGCTTGGCCGCAGGAAAAGCACCAGCGCCATAACGATATAAATCAGCATCGATGCAAGGGCCGACCCAATCGCCGTCGCACTTGCCGGATCGAAAAACGCCTCGAACCCGATGGGCAACAAAAACCGCCCCATCGTGTCGGTAAAGCCGACCAGTAACGACCCGACAAGCGCGCCTTTGATCGACCCGATCCCGCCAATCACGATGACGACAAACGCCAAAATCAGAACCGGTTCGCCCATGCCGACCTGAACCGATTGCGTGGTTCCGACAAACGCTCCGGCCAACCCGGCCAATGCCGCACCAAGGGCGAAAACAACCGTGTAAAGCCGGTCGATATTGATCCCCAATGCGGCGATCATCTCACGGTCGGCTTCACCGGCGCGGATGCGCGTACCAAGCCGCGTCTTGCCAATCAGCAGGAACAGCCCGCCCGCCACCATCAGACCAGCCACAATAATCGCCAGCCGAAAAATCGGATATTGCGATCCACCAGGGATAGTTACCGTGCCCGAAAGGGCTTCGGGGACATTTAAAAACAGCGGGAAGGAGCCGAAAATCCACCGGGTTCCTTCGGAAAAAATAAGAATAAGCGCAAATGTCGCCAGCACCTGATCAAGGTGATCGCGTTTATAAAGCCTGCGGATCACCAGCATCTCAACCAGCGCGCCTGCAAGGGCGGCCGCCATCAAACTCGCGACAAGGCCAAGCCAGAATGAACCGGTCCACGCCGCAACGGCCGCGCACGCAAACGCGCCCACCATATAAAGCGACCCGTGCGCCAGATTGATCAGCCCCATGACACCAAAAACAAGCGTCAGACCCGATGCCATCAGAAACAGCATGACCCCCGACTGAAGGCCGTTCAGAAGCTGCTCCAGAAATAAAGAAAACATAAAGGAAAACTCCGTCGCAAGATGGCGGGCATCAGCCCCGGAAACCGGGCACAAATGCCCGCCGAACTTGCCAGTCTATGAAACAGACTTCGTCGTTACATCGCACATTCCGATGCATAGGCATCGGCATGATCGATAAGGGCTGTGCCAATGATCTTGTTGGTCAGAACGTCGCCTTCCTTCACCACTTCACGGACATAGATGTCCTGAATCGGATGCTGGTTCGGACCAAAGATGAACTTGCCACGGACGGAATTGAAGTCCGCTGCACGCAGCGCATCACGGAAGGCGTCCTTGTCATTGACGTCTGCCTTGCCCATTGCCGACAGCAACAGGTTGGCGGTATCAAAGCCATATGACGCATAGATCGACGGCAGGCGGCCATATTCCGCCTGGAAGGTTTCGACAAACGCCTTGTTGGTGTCGTTGTCGATATCCTTGGACCAGTTGGCGGTGTTCTTGATGCCAATCGCCGCATCGCCAATCGCGCCAAGAATCCCCTGATCAAGCGAGAATGCCGGCCCGATCAACGGAATATCCACACCCGACTGGGCATGCTGTTTCATGAACGCAATGCCCATGCCGCCCGGCAGGAAGAAGAACACGCTATCCGCACCCGATGCACGGATCTGCGCGATTTCGGCCGCATAGTCGGTCTGGCCAAGCTTGGTGTAAACCTCGCCCGATACATCCCCCAGATAGAAACGCTTGAAACCGGCGATGGAATCCTTGCCCGCCGGATAGTTCGGCGCCATCACAAAGGTTTTCTCGTAACCGGCACTGGTCGCATAACCGCCTGCGGCTTCATGCAAATTGTCGTTCTGGTACGAAACGCTGAAGTAATTCTTGTTGCAGCCCTTGCCCGCCAATTGCGACGGTGCGGCATTGACCGAAAGATAAAACTTGTCCTGCGCCACCGCCGACGGCACCACCGCCATCGCCAGGTTCGACCAGATGATACCGGTCAGGACATCGACCTTCTCGCTCTGGATCATTTTATCGGCAAGCTGAACCGCGATATCGGGTTTCTGCTGATCGTCTTCGATCACAACCGTCAGGTCCGGGTTGTTCGCCTGCTTGACGGCGAGCATGAAACCATCGCGCGCATCGATGCCAAGCCCCGCACCGCCCCCCGAAAGGGTCGTGATCATGCCAACCTTGACCGGCTCGGCCTGTGCCGCCCCTGCCATCAAAAGCGCAGCCAAAGCTGCAATTGTCGTCTTAGTGCCCTTCATCAAAGCCTCCGTGTTTATATGTTTTTATCTACTCAGCAACACGTTGATCCCGCGACTTTTTCTATCTTCTGTCGTCGCAGTTTTGTGAACCTGATGCCTGCCCCTGATTTTGCAGTGTTCCATCAGGCCCGTCCATCCTCAAAGCGTGGTTCGCACCCGCCAGAGTTCCGGAAACAGTTCAACTTCCAGCATTTTTTTAAGGTAACTCACCCCGCCGGTCCCCCCGGTCCCGCGTTTGAAGCCAATGACCCGCTCCACCGTGGTCACATGGTTGAACCGCCAACGCCGGAAATAATCCTCAAAATCCACAAGCTTCTCGGCCAGCTCATAAAGCGGCCAATGCTTTTCGGGCGCGCTGTAAACCCGATGCCACGCCGCAATCACCTCGTCATGTGCCACGTATGGCGCGCTGACATCACGCGATAACACCGCATCGGGCACCGCAATCCCCTCGCGCGCCAAAAGCGCCAGCGCCTCGTCATAAAGGCTGGGCGTTGCCAGTTCGCCCTTCAGCATTTCGGTAATGTCATCGCGGTGCGCATGCGGGCGCAACATCGCATGGTTACGATTGCCTAACATAAACTCGATCTGGCGATACTGGTATGACTGGAAGCCCGACGACGGACCCAGCGCATCGCGAAACGTCGTATAGTCGCTTGGCGTCATGGTCCGCAAAACGTCCCATGCATTGTTCAATTGCTCGAATATCCGCGATACCCGTGCGAGCATCTTGAATGCCGGTTGCAGGCGACCTTCGCGGATGGCATCACGTGCGGCGGTAATTTCCCGGATCGCAAGCTTCATCCACAATTCGGATGTCTGATGCTGAATGATAAACAGCAATTCATCCTGCGCATCGGTCAATGGATGCTGCGCGGTCAATACCGCATCAAGCGCCAGATAATCACCATACGACATCTGATCGGAAAAATCGGTTTTGGCCCCTTCGGTGCTGGGATCATAGGGCTGGTTCATCGGGCAGCCGGTATTTTTGGTTTTATCACTCATGTCACGGCATTCCTTTTGTGGAATTCCGGCTTGTCCCAGGCACGCGTTTCCATGATCTCCGCCAGAATCTTCACCGCGCCATCGACATCGTTGTTGTCGATATAAAGCGGGGTAAAGCCGAACCGGATGATATCGGGTGCCCTGAAATCACCAATCACGCCACGCGCAATCAAGGCCTGCATCACCGCATAACCATTTTCAAACCTGAACGATACCTGCGATCCCCGCTTGTTCGCATCACGCGGGCTTGCCAGTTCCAGCATCGGGCAGCTTGCCTCGACCCCGGCAATGAACTGCTCGCAAAGCTCAATGCTGCGTTTGCGGATATCGGCCATCTCGACCCCATCCCACGCCTTCATCGCTTCTTCCAGAACCGTCATCTGAATGACCGGCGGGGTTCCGACCCGCATCCGCGAAACATCCGGTGCCGGGCTGTATTCAAGGTCAAAGGCAAACGGGGCCGCATGACCAAGCCATCCCGACAATGCCGGGCGCACGGTCTTCGCATGATCGGGCCGGACATAAATGAATGCCGGCGCACCGGGGCCACCGTTAAGGTATTTATAGGTGCACCCTACCGCAAAATCGGCTTCACACCCGGCTAAATCAACCGGAACTGCCCCCGCCGAATGCGCCAGATCCCAGATCACAATCGCCCCCGCATCATGGGCCATCTTGGTGATCCGTTTCATGTCATACATCCGCCCGGTGCGGTAATCGACATGGGTTAACATCAGGACCGCAAGGTCTTCGTTGATCAGGCTTTCAACATCTTCCGGGTTTGGCGTCTTAAGGGCATGGCCCTTATCAAGGCTTTTGATTAGCCCGTCGGCGATATAAAGGTCGGTCGGGAAATTGCCATTGTCGGAAACCACCACCTTGCGATCCGGGTTCATTTCAAGCGCACTGGCCAGCGCCTGATAAACCTTGATCGACAATGTATCGCCCATCACCACCGTACCCGGTGCCGCCCCGATCAGACGCGCGACCAGATCGCCAACGCGTTTGGGCTGCTCCATCCACCGGGCATCGTTCCAGCCGCGGATCAGCATCTCGCCCCATTCATCACTGATCATGGATTTGGCGCGCGCGGCTGCGGTTTTCGGCATCGCACCCAATGAATTCCCGTCAAGGTAAATCACCCCGTCAGGGATATGGAACAAGGCTTTGGTGGCGGCAAAGTCAATCATGCAGACATTTCCTGTTTCAATCGGAATCGCTGGATTTTTCCAGTCGCGGTTTTCGGTAACGCGTCGATAAACAGGATCGAACGCGGATATTTATAAGGGGCAATCGTCGCCTTGACATGATCCTGCAAAAGCTTCGCCATTTCGGGTGACGGATTGGCATTCGGCGTCAATACCACATGCGCCTGCACGATATAACCGCGTTCCTCGTCAGCAGCCGCCACCACCGCACATTCCGCCACATCCGGGTGCGACAGCAACGCCGCCTCGACCTCCGGCCCGGCAATGTTGTAGCCCGACGAGACGATCATATCGTCATTGCGCGCGGCAAAATGGAAATAGCCGTCGCTATCGACAAAAAACGCATCCCCCGTCAGGTTCCAGCCATCGCGCACATAACCCAATTGCCGATCATCGGCCAGATACCGGCACCCGGTCGGCCCGCGCACGGCAAGCTTGCCAATCGTGCCAACCGGAAGCTCGTTCATCTCGTCATCAACGATCCGGGCTTCATATCCGCCCACCGGCCGCCCGGTGCAGGCCGGGTGACTGTCGCCAAACCGGTTGGAAATAAAGATATGCAGCATCTCGGTGGCACCAATCCCGTCAAGCATCGGCTTGCCGGTCTTTTCCATCCATGCCTTGTAAACGGGTGCTGGCAAAGTTTCCCCGGCTGAAACGGCGGCACGAAGGGATGATAAATCCGCCCCGTCATCCATCGCGGCCAGCATCGCCCGATATGCCGTCGGTGCGGTAAAGCACACGGTTGCCTTATAGGTTTCGATAATCTCAATCATGTTGGGCGGCGATGCCTTTTCAAGCAACGTCGCGGTCGCCCCGAACCGAAGTGGAAAAACCGCCAACCCGCCAAGCCCAAAGGTAAAGGCCAAGGGCGGCGACCCGACAAACACGTCATCGGGCGTCACGTTAAGCACTTCCTTGGCATAACCATCGGCAATGATCAGAAGATCACGATGGAAATGCATGGTGGCCTTGGGCTCCCCCGTCGTGCCCGATGTAAAACCCAACAACGCCACATCATCGCGCCCGGTCTTGACCGCCTCATATTTCACCGATTTGGTCAGGGCAATGCGATCCAGTTCCGCGTCATGATTGGCCGTACCGTCAAAGCCGATCACCTTTTTAAGGAACCTGCTGTCCTTCGCACACGCCACCAGCTCATCCATCAGCCGCGTATCGCAAAGGGCAAATTCGATCTCGGCCTTGTCCACGATCTGGGCCAGTTCACCGGCACGCAACATCGGCATGGTATTGACCACAACCGCCCCCGCCTTGGTCGCGGCTAACCAGCACGCTACCATCGCCGGATTATTGGCCGACCGGATCAACACCCGGTTGCCGGGCTTGACCCCGTAATCCTCGGCCAGCGCATGGGCAATCCGGTTGGTCCAGTCGGACAATTCCTTGTATGTCCGCTGGCGGCCATTGCCGATCAGGGCGGTATTGTCACCAAACCCCTGTTCGACCAGCCGGTCGGTCAACTCGACCCCGGCATTGAGATATTCGGGATACTGAAACTTTTCGAGGTTAAAGACCGGCCAACTTTCGACCGGTGGCAGATTGTCCCTTGCGAACGTATCGCTATGTGCGGTCGGACCCAGAACGTGCGACATGGTTAAGCCCCTGATACAGCTATTTTTGTGCCAGCGTTTGCCGTGCAATGATTATTTTTTGGACGTCTGACGCGCCTTCATAAATCCGAAGGGCGCGAATTTCCCTATACAGCGTTTCAACGATGTGACCAGAACGCACACCATCGCCGCCATGTATTTGTACCGCCTTGTCGATGACGGTTTGGGCATGATCGGTTGAATAAAGTTTTGCCATCGCGGCCTCGCGCGACACCCGCGATGCCCCGCTATCCTTAAGCCATGCGGCGCGATAAACCAGAAGCGCACTGGCATCGACATCAAGCGCCATGTCGGCCACATGCCCCTGCACCATCTGCAAATCAAAAAGCGGCGCACCAAACAATTCGCGGGACTGAACGCGACTGATGGTTTCGTCCAACGCACGACGGGCAAAGCCCAATGCAGCCGCGGCAACGGTCGACCGGAACACGTCCAGAACCGACATCGCGATTTTAAAGCCTTCACCCGGAAGGCCAATCAGGCTGCTTGCCGGAATGCGGCAATCATCAAATTTCAACCGCGCCAATGGATGCGGCGCAATGGTTTCCAGCCGTTCGGTAATCGAAAGCCCCGCTGTGTCGGCGGGCACCAGAAACGCCGAAAGCCCCTTGGCCCCCGGTGCCTCGCCAGTGCGCGCAAACACGCAGTAAAAATCGGCAATCCCGCCATTGGAAATCCAGGTTTTCTCGCCATTCAGCACAAAATGGCCGCCATCGGACCGCGCATCCAGCGCGATATTGGCAACATCCGATCCCGATTGCGGTTCGGTCAGGGCAAAGGCCGCAATCGCCTTGCCCGAACGGACCTTGGGTAGAATACCCGCACGCTGCGCTCTGGTGCCAAACAGCGAAATCGCCCCGCTGCCAAGTCCCTGCATGGCAAAGGCAAAATCGGCCAGCCCGTCATAACGCGCCAGCGTCTCACGGATCAGGCAAAGCGACCGGACGTCAAGCTTCGCCCCGTCCTGATCGGGGTCAATCGCGGCATGGTTCAGCCACCCGCCATCATTAAGCCGCGCCACCAGATCGCGGCACGCCCCATCCACATCATGATGATCGATACCGTCAAGATTGGCCGCCGCCCACGCATCAAGCCGTGCAGCAAGCTCGCGGTGCCGGTCTTCGAAAAACGGCCAGTCAAGATAGGACGTATCAGCCATCAGTTCCCCTCGAACACCGGTTTTTCCTTGGCGACAAACGCCTTATAGGCGCGGTTGAAATCCTCGGTCTGCATGCAGATCGCCTGCGCCTGCGCTTCAGCCTCAATCGCCTGTTCGATCCCCATATTCCATTCCTGCGCCAGCATGGTTTTCGTCATCATGTGACCGAAATTCGGGCCTTCGGAAATCCGGGTTGCCAACGCAATCGCCTCGGCCTCCAGAACATCGCCCTCGACCAGCCGGTTATAGAACCCCCAACGCTCGCCCTCATCAGCACTCATGGAACGCCCGGTATAAAGAAGTTCCGCCGCCCGGCCCTGCCCGATGATACGCGGCAGGATCGCACATGCCCCCATGTCACACCCCGCAAGCCCGACACGGGTAAACAGGAACGCGGTTTTGGATGCCGGGGTCGCAATGCGCAAATCCGATGCCATGGCAATGATCGCCCCGGCACCAACGCAAATGCCGTCCACCGCCGCAATCACCGGCTTGCCACAGCCAATGATCGCCTTGACCAGATCGCCGGTCATGCGGGTAAATTCCAAAAGCCCCTTCATGTCCTTGTCGATCAGCGGGCCGATAATGTCGTGCACATCCCCACCCGAACAGAAATTGCCCCCGTTCGATCCAAACACCACCGCCTTGATATCATCGGCATAAACCAGATCGCGGAACGTATCGCGAAGCTCGGCATAACTCTCGAACGTCAGCGGGTTTTTGCGTTCCGGCCGATCCAGCGAAATGACCGCAACATCGCCTTCCATGCGCCAGTTGAAATGCTTTGGCGTGATGTTTGCCATCTTAGTCATGGTGCGCCTCGTTATGATGATAAACAGTCCGAAGGATACGGATCAGGGCATCGGCATCATGGGCCGACAGATCGGAAAACAGCTCGGACACCCAGCCTTCATGCACAAGGGCCCGCTCGGCAAAGTCCTTTTCGCCCGCTTCCGTCAGGCGCACGATGGATGCCCGACGATCATTTTCAACCGGCACCCGGACCAGCATCCCCTCGGTGACAAGCCGGTCAACAATCCCGGTGACATTGCCGTTTGATACCATCAACGCACTTGAAAGCTCGCTCATGCGCATGCCATCGCGGGACCGGTAAAGCGCTGCCATCACGTCAAAACGCGGCAGGGTGGAGCCGAATTCAAGGCGCATCTTCTCGCGAAGCTCGCCCTCGATCTTGCGCGACACGCGTAAAACCTGAAGCCACGCCCGAAGGCGCGCCTTTGAGATATCCGATGTCTCGTTGTGCGGCATATCGGGGTCGCGGACTGTCTTATCCATATTCATATCTCTCCTCCCGATACCGAAATCGCCTGTCCGGTGATCGATGCGGCCTGGCTGCTTGCCAGCCACATCACGGTCTGGGCCACTTCTTCGGGCTGGATCAACCGGTTCTGCGGATTGATCTTCGCAAGGCTTGCGCGCGCGTCTTCCGCACTCATGCCGGTTTTCCCAACGATATTGGCAACCGATTGTTCAAGCATCGGCGTTTCCATGAAACCGGGGCACACCGCATTGACCGTGATCGGCGTCGCGGCCAACTCGGTCGCAAGGCTTTTGACAAGCCCGATAACCGCATGTTTCGCCGCGCAATAGGCGGTGACATAGGCATATCCCTTAAGCCCCGCCGTCGATGCAATCGAAATCAACCGCCCCGGCTTGGCGCGGTCCATCACGTTCAATCCTTCGCGGAACGTCAAAAACGTGCCAGTAAGGTTCACATCCATTGTGCGTTTCCAAAGATCGATGGATGTTTTGCCAAACGAAGCACTTTCGGCCATGCCCGCATTGGCAATCACCAGATCGGGCGCGCCGATCACATCGCAGAATGTGCCAAACATCGCACGTACTGATGCCTCGTCCGTCACATCGGCGGGAATGGCGGTAATATTGGGATGTTTTGCCACCTCGGCCAGCATTTCGGCACGGCGGCCTGATACCGCCACCTTCACCCCGGCATCGGCCAGCATACGGGCCATCACGGCCCCCACGCCGGTTCCACCGCCGGTAATCAATGCTGTGCTGATGGCAAGGTTTCCCATCTGGTTACACCTTACCGGTCATGACGTCGGACCGTTCCGCCAGACGCCACATCTGATCACGCCCCGCATAATATGGTTCCGGCCAGTTTTCCGTCCGGTTGCCAAGCGTTACCGCCGCATGCAGCGTCCAGTACGGATCGGCCAGATGCGGCCGCGCAAGACACACAAGGTCCGCCCGTCCCGCCATCAGGATCGAATTGACGTGATCGGGTTCGTAAATATTGCCAACCGCCATGGTCGCCATATGTGCCTCGTTGCGGATCCGGTCGGAAAACGGCGTCTGGAACATGCGGCCATAAACGGGGCGTGCGGCCTTGGTCGTCTGACCGGCGGACACGTCACAGATATCAACATCATGGGCCTGCAACATCCGGGCAATCTCGACCGCTTCTTCGGGTGTCACGCCCTCATCCCCGACCCAGTCATTGGCCGAAATACGCACTGATAGCGGCTTGTGCGCGGGCCATGCGGCCCGCACCGCATCAATCACTTCCAACGGATAACGCATCCGGTTTTCAAGCGACCCGCCATATTCATCATCGCGTGTATTGCTGACCGGGCTGATAAAGGATGACAGAAGATACCCGTGCGCCGCATGGACCTCGATCATGTCAAAGCCCGCCCGATCCGCCATTTCGGCGGCTGCCACGAACTGACCCCGCACCCTATCCATATCATCGCGCGTCATCGGTTTTGGCGTCTGGTTGCGATCCGACCACGCAATGTCGGATGCCGACATGATCGGCCAGTTACCCGATTTCAGCGGCGCATCCATTTCTTCCCAACCCAACTGGGTCGAACCCTTGCGCCCGGAATGACCGATCTGCGCACAGATTTTGGCATCCGTTTCGGAATGGACGAAATCAACAATCCGTTTCCATGCCGCTTCGTGCGACGGCTCGTAAAAACCGGGGCAGCCCGGCGTGATACGCCCCGTATCGGAAACACAGGTCATTTCGGTATAAACCAGCCCCGCACCACCCTTGGCGCGCTCCGCATAATGCACCAGATGCCAGTCGGTCGGGCAGCCATCCACCGCTTTGTACTGCGCCATTGGCGACACCACGATGCGGTTCTTAAGTTTCATGTCACGCAATGTAAACGGCACGAACATCGGATGACGGACTTCGTCATTCGCCGGATCATTTGCAACTATGCCCGCTTTGCGCTGGAACCATCCTTCGGCATCCCTAAGCCACTTGGCATCGCGCATCCGAAGGTTCTCATGGCTGATGCGCTGCGACCGGGTCAGAAGGGAATAGGTGAACTGCACCGGATCGAAATGGAAATACCGCTCGATCTCCTCAAACCATTCCATCGAATTGCGCGCCGCTGATTGCAGGCGCAAAACCTCCAACCGGCGTTCGTCTTCATATTTGGCAAAGGCGGACGGCAAATCGGCCTCGGAATGCAGATAATTGGCAAGCCCGATGGCACTTTCAAGCGCCAGCTTAGTGCCCGATCCGATGGAAAAATGCGCGGTCGCCGCCGCATCCCCCATCAGCACGATATTTTCATGCGACCATGTTTTGCAAAGTACGCGCGGGAAGCTTAACCACGCCGACCCGCGCACATGATTAGCATTGCTAATCAGCGCATGACCGCCCAGATGATCCTTGAAGATTTCCTCGCAGGTGGCAATCGACTCTTCCTTGGTCATGTCGCCAAAACCATAGGCGTCCCAGGTCGCTTGCGAACATTCGACGATAAAGGTCGCGGTCTTGTCATCAAACTGATAGGCGTGCGCCCAGACCCAGCCCTTCTCGGTTTCCTCGAAAATGAACGTAAAAGCATCATCGAATTTCTGATGCGTGCCCAGCCAGACAAACTTGCATTTCCGCGTATCGATATCGGGCTGGAAGGTGCCTGCAAATTCGCTGCGGGTTTTGGAATTAAGCCCGTCGGATGCGACGACAAGGTCAAATTCCTTGGCATAATGCGCCGCACTTTCCGCCTCGGTCTCAAACCGCAAATCAACACCCAGCTCACGTGCCCGCTGCTGCAACAGGATCAAAAGCTGCTTGCGCCCGATGCCGCAAAAACCATGTCCGGTCGATACGGTTTTTTCACCGCGATACAGAACCGCGACATCATCCCAGTATGAAAAATGCCCCCGGATCGCCTCGGCACTTCTGGCATCGTTTTCCGCAAGGTTATTAAGCGTCTCGTCGGACAACACAACGCCCCAGCCGAACGTGTCGTCTGGCTTGTTGCGCTCAAACACCACAACCTCATGGCCGGGATCACGCAATTTCATCGAAATCGCAAAATAAAGCCCCGCAGGACCGCCACCCAAACAAGCTATTCTCACCTGATTTTCCCTTCTTGATATGGGGGTCTTTGCCCCGGTTGTTTTGGGAAACTCTAAAAACGGTACGCCTGCCCGGCATTTATTTCAAGCATAAAATATTTGGGTTTGAAATATCTCGATTTTCCCCTAGAATCCCCGAAACAGGGCCCAAAAACAGGGCGATGTGGAAACAGGAAAAAACAGGGGAAAAGCATTGCATTCCGCGGCAATATCCGCAGAGTCCCTAGCGATCCCCTGATAAAACCGCATCATCAAAGATGACGTCAGACAAGGAAGGCATTCACCATGATCACCAACTGGGACGACGCATACGCCAATGGCGACCATATCAGGGGTGCGGCGGAATTTCCCGGCATGTGGGCCAAACTGGCAGCAGCCTTCCGCGATGAAATGTTGGCCTCAGGCCGGGCGGAACTCGACATTGCCTATGGTAATGCCGCGCGTGAAAAATACGACCTGTTCCTGCCCGAAGGCAGCCCAAAGGGCTCGGTCGTTTTCGTGCATGGCGGCTATTGGAAGGCATTTGATAAATCGACATGGTCGCATCTGGCACGCGGGGCTGTTGCGCGCGGCTGGGCGGTCTGTCTGCCAAGCTATACCCTGGCCCCCGATGCCCGCCTGTCGGAAATCACCCGCCAGATCGGGGCGGCGATTGATCATGTTGCCAACCGCATTGCGGGCCCCCTTCATCTGACCGGCCATTCGGCGGGCGGCCATCTGGTCAGCCGGATGAATTGCGCATCCTCGCCCCTGTCAACGGCAACGCAGGCGCGCGTTAAAAACACGGTATCCATCAGCGGCCTGCACGATCTGCGCCCGCTTCTGAAAACCGCGATGAATGATGTGCTGAAACTCGACGAAGACGAGGCGGTTTCAGAAAGTGCGGCACTGACCCGCCCGCATCTGCCATGCTCCATCACCTGCTGGGTCGGCGCGGATGAGCGGCCGGAATTTGTCCGCCAGAACGATCTTCTTGCCAATATCTGGACCGGGCTTGGTGCATCGACCCGCGCGGTCGAGGCCCCCGGCAAACACCATTTCGACGTAATCGCCGATCTGGCCGATCCGGATTCCGATCTGGTCGCCTGCCTGCTGCATCCGATTGAGCCGGAGGACGCATAATGTCCACACTGTCCACAATGCCCCCCGTCAGCCTCTCAACCGAAAACGACATCGCGATCATCACGATTGATCACCCGCCGATCAACGCCACCAGCCATGCGGTCCGTCTGGGAATCTGGGATGCGCTCGATCAGGTCAACCGCGATGATGCCATCCGGGCTGCGATCCTGATCTGCGCCGGCTCAACCTTTATCGCCGGGGCCGATGTCACCGAATTTGGCAAACCGCCGCTGGATCCGATCCTGCCCGATCTGATCCTCAAGCTCGAACAATCAACCAAGCCACTGATTGCCGCCCTTCACGGCAATGCGCTTGGCGGCGGGCTTGAAGTTGCACTCGGCTGCCATTACCGCATCGCCACCGCAACGGCCAAATTGGGCCTGCCCGAAGTCAATCTTGGCCTGATCCCCGGTGCCGGTGGCACCGTGCGCCTGCCCCGCCTGATCGCGGTTGAAAATGCCATCACCCTGATCACCGGCGGCAAACCGGTCAATGCCACCACCGCCCACGATTACGGCCTGATCGACGAAATTGCGGATGGTGATTTGCGGATCGCCGCAATCGCCTTGGCCGAGCGGATCAAAAGTGATCCCTGCCCGACCGCCTTGATTGACCGCGCCCCGGTCAATGCCCCGGATGCCGATGCTTGGGATGCCCTGATTGCCGGGATCGGCAAAAAGGCCCGTGGTCAGGATGCCCCGGTGATTGCCGCCCGGACCATCCGGACCGCCGTTACCGGCGATGCCAGAACCGCCCTGGGTCTTGAACGCGAAAACTTCGTTCGCCTGCGCGACAGCGACCAGTCAAAGGCACTGCGTCATATTTTCTTTGCCGAACGATCCGTTGCCAAGCTGCCCGAACTGGCCGGCGTCGCCCCCCGCCCCCTTCACGAAATCGGTGTCATTGGCGGCGGCATCATGGGGGCCGGTATCGCCACCGCCGCCCTTCTGGCCGGTTATGCCGTGGTGATGATCGAACGTGACGAAGATGCCTGTGAACGCGGCATTGCCAATGTCCGCCATCATCTCGGCGGGTCGCTCAAACGCGGCATCATCACCCAGTCCCGCCATGACCAGCTTCTGGGCGATCTCGTCAGCAGCACGGATTACGCCGCCCTCGCCGATTGCGATCTGGTGATCGAGGCCGTGTTCGAAGACATGGCCGTCAAGCATGACGTGTTTGCCAAGCTCTCCGCCCATTGCAAACCCGATGCGGTGCTGGCATCCAATACCTCCTATCTCGACATCGATGCGATTGCGACCGCCTGCACCCATCCCGAACGGGTGATCGGCCTGCATTTCTTCTCCCCGGCGCATGTGATGAAATTGCTCGAAGTCGTCCGCACCCGCTTGGCGAACCCCGCCTCGCTGGCAACGGCCCTTGCCTTCGCCAGACGGCTGGGCAAGATCGCGGTCCCTTGCGGGGTGTGTGATGGCTTCATCGGCAACCGGATCATGTCGGCCTATCGCAAACATTGCGAATACATGCTCGAAGACGGATCTCTCCCGTCCGACATTGACCGCGCCATGACCAATTTCGGCTTCCCCATGGGCCTGTTTGCCATGCAGGACATGGCCGGGCTTGAAATCTCATGGGCCACCCGCAAACGCCTAGCCCCCACCCGTGACCCGAATGAACGCTATGTCGCCCTTGGGGATTACCTCTGTGAAATGGGCCGTTTCGGGCGCAAGAATGGCCTTGGGTGGTATCGCTATGATGAACATGGCAAAGCATCCCCTGATCCTGTTATCGATGAACTGGTGATCGCTGAATCGGCGAAAAAGGGCATCAAACGCCGCCCGTTTTCCGATGCCGAAATCATCGAAACCATCCTGTCTGCCATGCAGGCAGAAGGCGAAAAAATCCTGGCCGAGGGCATCGCGCATAGCCCGGACGCCATCGATGTCGTGATGGTCAATGGCTACGGCTTCCCCCGCCACAAGGGCGGGCCGATGCACCTGAAAAAGACCACCTGAACACCCGAAATCCGGGG
Source organism: Thalassospira xiamenensis M-5 = DSM 17429 (assembly GCF_000300235.2). Taxonomy (NCBI): domain Bacteria; kingdom Pseudomonadati; phylum Pseudomonadota; class Alphaproteobacteria; order Rhodospirillales; family Thalassospiraceae; genus Thalassospira; species Thalassospira xiamenensis. Next base: position 3,076,491 of record NZ_CP004388.1, read on the forward strand.
CTTTCACGGCCCCGGGAAGGTGCCCAAACCCGACCCTTCTCCAACATCACCCCGCCCCGCGCCGCGGCATAAACCGGGCACAAACCGGGCGCAACTCGGGCATAAAGCCACTCAAATGACGCTCAACTGGCGCTCAAACAGCCCGCAAACCGGGCACAACTCTCCCGCTTGGCCACTTTTGACTGCTTTTGACTGCCGTTTGCCCCCCGCTTGACCGCCAGCAAGACGGCCAGCAAGACGGCCAAAATCGCCGCTCGTGGCCATAATACCGACCCGACGAACCGCCAATCTGGCTGTCCGCCGCATACTGCACACCACATACCACCAAAACAAAAACGCCCGGCGGGAAATTCCCGACGGGCGCAATTCTGGTGTTGACTTGGTTCTTATAGCAGACCAAAAGGAACAAATCAAGAACTTTTTGATCTGATCGGCAATTTTTTTTTCGCTTACCCGACCAGAACTTCCTTACCACTCGAAAGCGATTCAAGCGCCGCATCGGCCAGAAGCAACGCTTTCAGGCCATCCGCACCACTCGGATAATTGCTGGTTTTACCCGCCACCACATCACAGAAAGTCGTCAGCTCGATGCGATAGGCATCGGCATAACGCGACATGAAGAAATCCATCAACGGTTCGGCGGTATAGCCCGATCCGTTCGCCACCGTCACCGACGTGGTGCGATGGTTTCCGGCCTCGACCAGACCTTTTGAGCCATGGACTTCGATGCGTTGGTCATAGCCATATGTCGCACGGCGCGAATTGGTGATCACCGCCATCCGGCCGCTTTTGGTCCGAAGTGTGGCCGCCGCACTATCGACATCACCCGTCGTCTTGATCGCCGGATCGGTCAGGACCGCACCGGTCGCATAGACCGATACAATCTCCTCGCCCAGAAGGAAGCGCGCCATATCAAGGTCATGGATCATCATATCGCGGAACAGCCCGCCCGACCGTTTGATATAATCAACCGGCGGCGCGGACGGATCACGCGACGTGATCTGCACCATTTCAACATCGCCAATCGCGCCCGCGTCAATTTCGGCCCGAAGGCGGGCAAAACTGGGGTCAAAACGACGGTTGAACCCGACCATCAGAACCGCACCGGTTTCCTCGACCACCTTCAGGCAATCGCGCACCCGCCCGGCATCCAGATCAATCGGCTTTTCACAGAAAATCGCCTTGCCCGCACGTGCGGCCAGTTCGATCTGATCGGCATGAAGATCGGTCGGGGTGGCAATGATAACGGCGTGAATATTGCCATCCGCCATGATTTCCTCGACCGTCGCACGGGTCGCCCCGGTCAGGGCAATGGCATTTTCCGCCGCGGCATCGACCGGGTCGAAAACCTTGGCGATTTTGGCATTTGGCAGGGCCTGAACGGCTTTGGCGTGGGTGATGCCGATACGGCCAGCACCAAGAAGTCCGATATTAAGCATGTCTGACATCCTGAAAGGACAAATGTTGCGAAGATGGGAATACGGAAAACGGGTTATTTGCTGTCGCGCTGGAAAATCCAGTCATGATCGGGATGGTTCTGGAACCGCCATTTGCGCATCGGTCCGGCCATGACATTCAGATAATACATCTCATAGCCATAAGGACTGCCGCACGGGTGATGCCCCTTGGGCACCAGCACCACATCGCCGTCCGAAACCGCCATGGTTTCATCAAGCTCCCCATCCTCGGTAAAGACCCGCTGGAAACCAAAGCCCTGCTTGGGATTAAGCCGGTGATAATAGGTTTCCTCAAGGTATGTCATGTCGGGATAATTATCCTCGTCATGGCGGTGCGGCGGATAGCTTGACCAGTTGCCGGACGGGGTGAAAACCTCGGTCACAAGCAGACTGTCGGCAATATCCTTTTCCTCCATCGCAATCGGATGGATGTATCGGGTATTGGCGCCCTTGCCGCGTTCGACCATCTCGATATCGCTGATCACGCGCGCCGGATAATTGCCCTTGCCCGGCGCGGTACAAACCGCAAGCGTGCAATCGGTTGTCGCCTTGGCATTCCAGTTGGCATCGTTGGGCGCATAGACACAGGCAGGCGGGATACGTTCAAACACGCTCATGCGTTTGCCCAGTTCCCCGAAATTCTGATCATCCACCGCGATTTCGGCCTTGCCTTCGACAAGGACCAGAATCACCTCGCGGTCGCCCGTCGGCTCGGCTGCCGCTTCACCCGCTTTCAGGTGATAAAGCCCGAACCCGACATAGCCCCAATTGGCACTTTGGGCGGTAATGTCATGGACTTTTCCGGTTGTCCCCCACGGTTTTCTCAGCAGATCGGCCATCAGGCTTCTCCCTTATCCAGTCCGGTTTTCTGCGCCATCGCACGCAGCGCCTTAAGCCCCATCGACTGATATTTGAACGGGTTGCGCACAACCGGGTCCTGTTCGGCCTCGATTACCAGCCAGCCGGAATAATCATGCTCGGCCGCGATCTTCAGAACCGGTTCGAAATCAACAATGCCTTCCTCGTCGCCGGGCACGGTAAACACCCCGCGCCGCACCCCTTCAAGGAAGCTCAGATGCTGATTGCGCACCTGATCGGCGATTTTTGGACGCACGTTTTTGCAATGGATATGCGCCACCCGATCCATATAACGGGTTGCCAGTTCTTCGGGATTTGCCCCGCCAAACCACGCGTGTCCGGTATCCAGCAACAGGTGCGTTTTCGGGCCGGTATGGGCCATGAATGCATGAATTTCATCAGCCGTTTCAACAATCGTGCCCATATGGTGGTGATACACCAATGTCACACCCTGATCGGCGCAATAGGCGGCAATCGCCTCAACATCCGCGCCAAATTTCGCCCATTTATCCGCTGGCAAAACCGGGCTTTCGGACAGGGCGGCATTGTCGTTGCCGTGGATCGCATTGCTGGTTTCACACACGATGCACACCTTGCATCCCATGGCTTTCAGCAAATCCAGATGCGGCTGTATCGCCTTTTTCTCGTCCTCGACCGAATGGGTCAGAAGGTTAAGCGAATGCCAGCCCGACACGAATTTAAGCCCGTTGGGATCAAGCTTGGCCTTCAGTGCCGCCGGTTCGGTCGGCATCTTGTGGCCTTTTTCAATCCCGTCAAAACCGATTTCACCTGCTTCGGACAAACAGGTTTCAAGGCTGATTTCAGCACCCAGCGTCTGATCATCGTCATTGGACCAGGCAATCGGGTTGGTACCGTAAAGGATCATTTTCTTAATCTCCGGGGCGCTGTTGTTTAAGCGCAGCTTCGTAATTTTTGCGTGCTTCGTTCACCGTTGGCCGAACCGAAACTTCGGGCACGGCAACATCCCACCAATGACCACCTTCATCGGTGCTTGGCAGGGGATCGGTATCAATGACAATGGCGTATGACCGGTCTGCCTTGCGCGCACGTTCCATCGCCGCTTCCAGTTCGCTGATCGACGATACCTTTTCGGCAATCGCCCCCATCGATCCGGCATGGGCGGTGAAATCAATCGCGGACGGCACCACATGGCGCGCGGTATCCAGAAGGTTGTTGAAACTCTCCCCACCCGTCGCCATTTGCAGCCGGTTGATACAGCCATAACCACGGTTATCAAGGATCACGGTGATGATCTTATGGCCCAGCATCACACTGGTCGCCAGTTCGGAATTCATCATCATGTATGACCCGTCACCGACCATCACGACGACCTCGCGGTCGGGCTGTGCCATCTTGACACCCAACCCACCGGCAATTTCATATCCCATGCAGGAAAAGCCGTATTCAACGTGATAACCGTTGGGTTTTGCCGCCTTCCAAAGCTTGTGCAGCTCGCCGGGCAGACCACCCGCCGCACAAACCACAATCGCATCGTCATCAACACTGCGCTGAACCGCACCAATCACCTGCGCATCGGTCGGAAGGGCATTGCCCGTCGGCGTTGCCGTCACCTTGTCCACCGCCGCAATCCAGTCGGATTTAAGCCCGGCGTCAATCGCCGGTGCCCGGTAATCGCCCAGCATGTTGCCAATTTCGGCAAGGGTGATTTTGGCATCCCCCGTCACCGCAATCGCATTATGTTTGGCCGCGTCATAGGCCGCGACATTGATCGACAGGATGCGCCGGTCCGGATGCTTGAAAAGGGCCCAGCTGCCGGTGGTGAAATCCTGCAACCTTGTCCCGACCGCAATGATCAGATCGGATTTTTCGGCAATCGCGTTGGCACTACTCGCCCCCGTAACCCCAATGGAACCAAGGTTAAGATCATCATCCCACGGCATGGATGATTTACCCGCCTGCGTTTCCCCGACCGGGATATTGTGACGATGGGCGAACTCGGCCAGGGCATCGCACGCCCCCGCGTAATGCACCCCGCCGCCTGCAATGATCATTGGCTGCTTGGCCGCCTTGATCGCCGCCACCGCCGCGTCAAGCTGATCCAGATCGGCGCGCGGGCGCTGGGTTTTCCAGACTTTGACGTCAAAGAAACTTTCGGGCCAGTCAAAGGCTTCTGCCTGCACATCCTGACAGAATGCCAATGTCACCGGGCCGCAATCAGCCGGATCGGTCAGGGTCGCCATCGCACGTGGCAGGGCGGTCAAAAGCTGCTCGGCGCGCATGATGCGGTCAAAATAACGGCTGACCGGCTTGAAACAATCATTGGCCGAAATCGTGCCATCGCCGAAATCCTCGACCTGCTGCAACACCGGATCGGGGGCGCGATTGGCAAACACATCGCCGGGCACAAACAGAACCGGCAGGCGGTTGACATGCGCCAATGCCGCCGCCGTGACCATATTGGTCGCACCCGGCCCGATCGATGTCGTGACCGTCATGGCACGTTTGCGGTTCGATGCCTTGGCATAGGCAATGGCGGCATGGGCCATGCCCTGCTCGTTATGGCCGCGCCAAGTCGGGAAATCATCCCCGATGCCGTGCAATGCCTCGCCCATTCCGGCGACATTGCCATGACCAAAAATCGCCCAGCACCCGCCGAAAAACGGTACACCGTCTTCGTTCTGCTGTCTGCTCAGATACCGCACCATCGCTTGGGCGGCGGTTAATCGAACGGTTTTCATGCCGCTCCTCCCGATTTTTTGCGCGCCGCATCCCATGTGGTGCAAAGCGCGCGATATTTTTCCGCCATCTGTGCAACGGCTGTTTGATCGTCAATGTTACCCGCAAGCCAGTCGCGCGCAACCCCGGCAAAGATCGTCCGCCCGACGGCAAAGCCCTTGACCATGTCATGCTTGGCCGCAACTTCGAAGCTTGCCACCAGTTCGGCCTCCGGTGCTTCAAGGCCCAGAACGACGATGCCCCGGCAATAAGGATCATGGCGCGAAATCATGTCACAGGCATGACGCCATGCCGCGTCCGATTTCATCGGCTCCAGCTTCCACCAATCGGGATAAACCCCGATTTCATAGAACCGCTCGATGATTTTCGCCGTCGTCTGATCATCACAGGCCGCAACCTTTGACGGGATGATTTCCAACAGGAATTCAAGCCGGTTGGCCCGTGCCCCATCCGCCAGCCGCTTGATGGTTTCTTCCTGATCTTCCTTCATCGCCGCGTCATCATCGGGGTGATAGAAACACAGCACCTTGACGACATGCTCGACCGGCCATTCCGCAAGCTTGCTGCCGATATCCGGGCCGATTTCCAACCGTAACGGACGCGATCCCGGCAATTCAACCGGCCGCCCGATCCAAAGCCCGGTGCCAGCCGCCGCATAAAGCGCATCGCGCCCCAGGCGCGGTTCGCACAAAATCCCATAACCCGGCTTATCACCCGCCACATCGCGCACCGAACGCAGGCAAAGCTCCTTGAACGGTCCGATCCGATCACGCGAAACCCCAACCTCATCGGCCAGATCTTCAAGCTGCATGCGGTGATCAAATGCAAAAACCCGCATTTCCGGCCAATCACCCATCCGGTTGGTCGACCAATGGATCTGCTCCAGCTCCGCATCATGACGCAGCGACGGGTTCTTGATCCCGCGATCAAAGAAGAACTGCAATTCTTCCCAGCTTGGATAAGCCGGCGTACAGCCATGCCGCGACACGGCAAATGCCCCGCAGGCATTGGCATATTTAAGTGACGTTTCCCAGTCCTGATCCGTCAGCCACCCCTTAAGCAGCCCCGACATAAACCCATCACCCGCGCCCAGAACGTTAAACACCTCGACCGGAAAACCGGGGCCGGAAATACCGTCATCAAGCTTCGCGCCAATCTTGCCGGTAAAGGCAACCGCCCCCATCGGCCCGCGTTTGCACACCAGTGTCGCGTTCGACGTAACCCGCACATTTTCCAGCGCCTCAAGCGTATCGGTCGTGCCACCGGCAATGTGGAACTCTTCCTCGGTCCCGACGATCAGGTCAAAAAGATGCAATGTCGCTTGCAGTTCCTTGGTCACCTTGTCCGATGCAATGAAGCGGTTTTCACCATCCCCATGCCCCGACAATCCCCAAAGATTGGGCCGGTAATCAATATCAAGGGCCGTTTTGGCCCCGTTTTCCCGCGCCAGTTTCAATGCCTTCAGCACGGCCGCCCGGGTGCGCGGATGCGATAAATGCGTCCCCGTCACCGTGACGCACCGCGCATCGGCAATGAATTCGGGATCAATATCATCCTCGCACAGCGCCATATCGGCACAGTTTTCCCGATAGAAAATCAACGGAAACTGTTCCTGATCGCGCACGCCCAGAAGGACAAGGGCGGTCAGACGTTCCGGATCGGTGACAACACCACGGACATCGACACCCTCGGCCAGCAACTGTTCGCGGATGAAACGCCCCATGTGCTCGTCGCCCACCCGCGTGATCAGGGCCGATTTCAGGCCAAGCCGCGCGGTGCCACACGCCATATTGGTCGGTGATCCGCCGATATATTTGTTAAAGGATGCCATATCCTCAAGTCGGCCGCCGATCTGCGCCCCGTAAAGATCAACCGATGATCGTCCGATGGTAATGACATCAAGCTTTTTCATCAGATCGTCCCCCCAAGCGACCCTTCAAGCTCGGCCAGTTCCTGACCGCCCGCCATCAGATCCTGCAATTCTTCGGGTTTGATATCACCCCGCTTTGCCGTGCCATGCGTCTGTCCACGGTTCAAAACCGTGAAACGGTCGCCCACCGCCATGGCATGGCGCACGTTATGGGTAATGAAAATCACCCCGATGCCCGATTTCCGCACCCGGTCGATGGTCGCAAGGACGTTTGACGTCTGCCGCACGCCAAGCGCCGATGTCGGTTCATCCAGAATAAGGACCTTGGCCCCGAAATAGACCGCACGCGCAATCGCCACCGTCTGCCGCTCGCCCCCCGAAAGGGTGCCGACGGCCTGTTCCGGCTCGCGCAGATTAATCCCCATACGCGCCATTTCATTAAGTGTGACCGAATTGGCGTGATCGAAATCGATCCATTTGAACGGGCCGAAACTTTTGCGCGGTTCACGCCCCATCCAGAAATTGCGCGTCACCGACATTAACGGGATCATCGCCAGATCCTGATAAACCGTGGCAATACCGTTTTCCATGGCATCACGCGGGCTATCGAAGGTGATTTCCTTGCCGCTGACCTTCATCGTGCCCTTGGTCGGTTTATGCACACCCGACATGGTCTTGATAAAGGTCGATTTGCCAGCACCATTATCGCCCAGAAGACAATGGCATTCGCCTTCCATCACATCGAACGACACCCCGCCCAGCGCAATCACCGGACCAAAATGCTTCTCGATATTGTTCATTTCAATCAATGGCGTGCTCATCACCGTTCTCCCGTGATCATGCGGCGGATATAGGTGTTCATGATGACGGCAAGGATCAGGATACCGCCCAGGAACACACGGAACAGCGAACTTTCAGCCCCGGCAAAAAACAGCCCCTGCTGAACCACACCGAAAATCAGCGCACCAAGTGCTGCCCCGATGACCGAACCATATCCCCCGGTCAGAAGCGCCCCGCCGATCACCACACAGATAATCGCTTCAAATTCTTTCAAAAGTCCGCGGTCGGCTGCGGCCGAACCGAATTCCATCACCTGACAGGTGGCGAAAACCGTGGCACAGAACGCGGTAAACATGAACATCAGGATTTTGACCCGATTGACCGGCACGCCGACATAGCGTGCGGCTTGCGCATCCCCGCCGGATGCGAAAATCCAGTTGCCAAACCGGGTTTTGGTCAAAAGCCAGTGCCCGAAAATCACCAGCACCACCGCCCAGACCACCAGCATCGGCAGGCCTTCAACAACCGGCTGCCCCTCGCGCGAACCGCGCGTAAAGGTATCAAGCAGTCCAAGATCGGCAAACCACTGGAACAGATCCTTGAAAATCACGCCGCCAAACAGAAATGCCAGCGGATCGCCCTCTGCGGCTTCCTTGACCCCGCCAATAATCGTCTGGCGTGTGGTCAGGATGGATAACCAGATCGTCAAACCGCGCAGGATATAAAGAAATGCAAGGGTAACGATAAAGCTTGGCAATCCGGTCTTGATCACAAGGAACCCGTTTAACGCGCCAAGCCCGACACAAATGACAAAGGCCGCAATGATCGACAGCCACACCGGCCATCCCAGATGGACCGACAGGATGGCAATCACCACCCCGGCAAAACCGATCATTGATCCGACCGACAGATCAAATTCGCCGGCAATCATCAAAAGGCAGGCACCAACCGCAATAATGGCAAACTGCGCAGAAACCACGCCCCAGTTCTGCACCCCCTCGGGCGAGAACATGCCGCTATCGCCCGCGATCATGAAGAAGAATACAAAGACCAGGATCGTGCCGCAAATAGCACCCAGTTCCGGTCGGATCATGGCACGTCGAAGGGTTGAGACTTGCTTGAGCCGCTCGTCCGTCATGACATCACTCTTTTATCTGGCAGGTGAGTTTTGCCAGGGGGCGGCACGCTGCCCACCCCCTGACGGGAGGAATGCTTAACGGAATTCGCCAGCGTATTTTTCAACAAGCGCGATATTGTCCTTGGTGATGAAACCGGGACCGGAATTGATGTTGCCGGACGGCAGAACACCATATCGTGCATAGTTGGTCAGGATAACGACCGGCAGATACCCCTGAAGGTAAGGCTGCTGATCAATGGCGAAATTGATCTCACCCTTTTTGATCGCTTCGGCGATTTCGCCCGAAAGGTCAAAGGTGCCAAACATGATCTGACCGGCAAGACCGGCATCACGAACGGCGGCCAGCGTCGGATGGGCCGAATTCGGGCCAAGTGTCAGGATCGCATCGACATCCTTGTTGGTATTCAGATAGGCCGCGACCTTGTTCTTCACTTCCGACGGGTCCATGCCGCTATCGATCATCTGGCTGCCAAGCTCGACACCAAGCGCATCGGCAAAGCCACGGCAACGCTCAACCGATGCCGGGTTGGTGATGTAATGGTTCACACAGACAAATGATTTTGCACCGGCGGCTGCGGCACGTTTGCCCGCTCCGAAACCGGCATCATATTCCGGCTGACCAACATGCATCAGCGCGCCAAGCTCGGCGGACTGTTCAACGGTGCCGGAATTGATTGTGATCACCGGAATACCGCGATCAACCGCATCCATGATCGGGCCTTTAAGCACGTTGAAATCGGCGATGGTGACAATGATGCCATCCGGGTTGGTAGCCGCTGCCTGCTCGACAATACGGGCCATATCGGCCAGATCGCCGGTCGGCGGGTTGCGGTAATCAACCGTGACTTCCATCTGGTCGCCTGCGACCTTGATGGCATTCTTGATGGTGTTCCACCAGCTGTCCGAGTCCGGTGCATGGCTGATCAGAACGAATTTTTCGTCTTCTGCCGAAGCAGTCCCGGTAAATCCGGCAAAGGCAATGGCAGCGGCCGCAATTGCGGTCAAAGTCTTCTTCATCGTTAGCCTCCCTAGTGGCTTTGAAACGGGGCCGCATTTTGCGCCCCGATGCGTCGACTGAATGTTCAGTGAACGGTCCGGCCTGTGATTTCTTAAGGCGTCACTTTTTACCGGGCCTCGCTTCGGGGTCAGGTACCCCGAATTCGATGAATGGAATTTTTATTCCATTTTCATTTTGATGCAACAAATTTTTTCTATTCGTTTGCCCGATCCCGTTTTGCCCCAATCGCCACCGCCAACGAAATCGCCAGCGAAAGCGTGGCCGACAGCGCCCTGAAGGCCCCGACATCGACCTCGGACACCGCAAGGGTCAGGGCATCAATCCGCCGAAGCGGGCTGGTCATGGTATCGGTAATCGCAACAACCGGGTTGCCGAGTCCCCGTGCATAGGCCGCCAGATCGATGGTTTCCTGCGAATAGGGCGCGAAGGTAATGGCAATCATCACATCGCCCTTTCGAATGGCATGACGCGGGTTAAGCTTCCCCACTCCGTCATGCAGAACCGCCGGAATATCCATCTTTTCAAATGCATAGGATAAATAACTGGCCACCGGGAAGGCGCGTCTGAACCCGACAATATGGATCATTGGGGCCGCGGCCAGCACATTGACCGCTTCCTCAAGCAATCCGGCATCAATCGACGACGCCAGATTTTCAAGCGACAGCCGCCCGGCCTCGACAAACTCCGCCAAAAGCGCACTGGGGCTATCGGCCCCGCTTGCCCGAAGATTTTCCAATCGCGTCGCGTAATCGGGCCATTTCTGGGCATAGGTTTCGCGAAACATTTTCTGCATTTCGGAAAATCCCGAAAAGCCCAGCAACTGGCAAAACCGCATGAAGGCCGATGGTTGCACCCCCGCCCCGGCGGACAGTTCCGCCACGGTCGAAACCGCAATACGGTCTGTATTCTGGGCGACAAATTCGGCGCATTGCCTCAATCTTTTGGGCATTGCCTCCGATATTTCAGCCAGCCGATGATTGAATTCTTCAAGCGAGACCGGCGCGGTTTGTTCCGTCATGGCGTACGGGGTTCCTGTTTTTGTTTTTGCTTGACGCTGGATGCATTCCATGATCATCCATTTTATAGAATAAAAATTCTATTTTGATACAGACAGGGAGTCCAGCGAAATGGCATCCATCGGTATTGGCCTTATCGGCACCGGTTTCATGGGCAAGGCGCATGCGCTTGCATTTGGCGCGGTTCGCGCCGTGATGGGCGATGTCCCTGATGTCCGTCTTGAACTACTCTGTGATACCCCGGCGGACAAGGCCAGAACCATGGCCGATCAGTTCGGTTTTGCGCGTGCCACCGATGACTGGAAGGCCCTTATTGCCGATCCGGCGGTCGATATCGTGTCGATCACCACCCCAAATATGCTGCATTTTGACATGGCGCTGGCCGCAATTGCGGCGGGCAAGCATGTCTATTGCGAAAAGCCGCTGGCCCTGACGCTTGATCAGGCGCGTGCGATGCGCGATGCGGCGCGCAAGGCCGGGGTGAAAACCATGGTCGGCTATAATTACATCAAAAACCCCGCCTTTACCCATGCCTGCAAACTGGTGCGCGAGGGTGCGATTGGCGACATTGTGCATTTTCGCGGCTGGGTGGACGAGGATTATCAGGCCAACCCCGAACTCCCCTGGACCTGGCGCAGCACGATTGCCGACGCTGGTTTGGGCGCACTTGGCGATCTGGGATGTCATCTGGTTTCGATGACCTATGGCCTTGTCGGCCCGATCGACAGCCTGATTGCCGATATGCAGACGGTCCATGAAACCCGCCCGCTGGCCGATGGGGCGGGCCGGGCAAAGGTCGAAAACGAAGATACTGCAACCGCCCTTGTCCGCTTTGCCAATGGCGCACAGGGCAGCATTTCAACCTCCCGCTCCGCCTGGGGGCGCAAAAACCGGCTGGCATGGGAAGTCCACGGGACAAAGGGCATGCTGTGCTTTGATCAGGAACGGCTGAACGAATTGCAGCTTTACCGCAATGACGGCCCGACCGCCAAACAGGGCTTTACCACCATCCTGACCAGCCCGGAACATCCGCCTTATGGCAATTTCTGTCCGGCACCAGGTCATCAGCTTGGCTTTAACGACCTCAAGGTGATCGAAGCCGCCGCCCTTCTGCGCGCCATCCGCGACAATCACGCTGCCTATCCGGGCTTTGACGATGCCTTTGAATTCGAAAAGGTCATCCACGCGGTCGCCCTGTCGGCCCGCGAAGAACGGCGTGTAAAAATCGACGACCTTTAACGCACGGCATTATCGGAAGGGCTCAAGCGTCCGACATATGTTCGGGCTTGCCCTTCCACTTGGCAAAAGGCACCAATATCCCCGCCCTCTGCTGTGCTTTTGATTTTGCAGGCATGGTTTCCATCCTTCTTTGGTGTGTTTCACACCCCAAACGGTCGGCGCTTCCCAAAGATGCCCTATAAACAGCCAAGCAACATGCGCAAGACAGGCTGCAATTTGACCGTCAATACGCCACCGATAATGAAAAGGCCGGAACAGCATTTCTGCTATTCCGGCCTTCATCATTCAGGAGCCGACGGGAGGTCTCGGCTCCCTCAGTGAACCAGCGGCAATTCCTTGCGGTCGCCCTCAAGCGTCCATTCCATTGGATTAAGAGCACGGCCCTCGGCCGATACGACGCCGTTTTGATGGAACAACACCGCGCCATATTGCGCATCTTCGATACGATATGTGCCATCGGTATCAACATGAACATCAAGCGCATGGCTATTGGCAAATTTCGCCAAATCACCGGCATGTCCCAGTCGAACAACCCATATCCCATCACGCCCCGCAAGACGCAATTCATGCCCGGCCGACCCGCCCGTTTGCACAAGCTCCAAAGGTCCCGACGCCGATATAAGCAACGCACCCTCGCCCGAACGTGCCGACGCCCGATATCCATCGACATGCCATTCATCAAACGCCAATGTCGGGAACCATGCATGGGTAAAATCAGGTTGCGGTGCCACACCTTCAAACCGGACAATCGCCAGATCACGATATTGCTGAACGCGTGGAACACTTGCCGATCCGCCCCAGAAGGACGGGCGACCAAAACCGGATTGAACAATTTCGCCGGGATGGTTGATGAATATCTGTGCGCCCGGCTCGCGACCGATCCGCGCCTGAAGAAGCGTTTCCTGATATCCCCAGTCCCGCCAACGATAAAGTGCGGCACTTCCCATCGCGGTTTCACTGGTTTTGTAATGATACAATCGGCAAAACGCATTTTCGCCCTGCCAGAAAGTCCATTCCTGCGCGGTATCGCGTTTCTCCCAGCAGGCAATATCGGCAAGATCAGGCAATTCAAGCCCATGATCACGCAACGCCAAAGCCATCTGGGCCAGGCAATTCACATGCGCCCCAAACTGCCCTTTGCCCCACAGCAATCTGGCAAGACCGTTTAGTTCCAAAGTATCGGCGACGCAAAGTGAATGCTCGTAACTTCGGCCCTGCGCCCCGGTAATGACGCCGTGATGCGCCGAATTGGCAATCACGGTGATCAGTCGGGTAATGGCACCAGATGCCCGTTTCCGAATGACTTCGTCGGGTGCAAGCGCAAACAGGGCCGCCAGCCCTTTAAGATCAATCGGGAAATAGGTGCCAGAATTGAATTCCGCCATTTCGGCCGCTTCGAAATGATCGAACCACGCCATCAGACGCTCAAAGCCCGCCTGTTTCTGTGCGATGCCATTGCGATCTGCGCGCCGGAAATGTGACTGCGGCAACAGGTTCCCTGCCAGATAGGCAGAAGTATGGAACAACAATGCATGGTTTTCCGAGAAATACCACTGAACATCGTTGCCCGGTTCATCCATCCAGTAACGGAATTCAAGAATGGCGGCATCAATACGCGCGACCAAAGATGCAGGTAGCCGATCTGCAAACACAATGCGCGTCCACAACAGCGGAACCAGCGCAAAATCAGCACAGTCATAACACTGCTCGATCCCCGGCAAAGCCGTGTTGATGATTGCCTCGGCACGCGCCAACGCCACCTCATCCCCGACGGCCGCACAGGCAAGTGCGGTTTCGGTATCGGTTTCACCGTTCTTTGCAATCCATGCAAGGCTTTCGGCAATGCGCGTCTCAAGACTTTCCGGTGCTGGCCCGGTTACAGAACGCCAACTGACCTCCGCGCCAAGCCGCGCTTCGGATGCAAAATCGCCGCACTGGAACGCAAATCCGAAATACCGGTAATCTGCCGGAAAATCGTTCGACGATGCCAGACGCACGCGATCTGCCCCCGCGGGAATTTCAAACGTCACATCATCATGATCATGCGACATGAAATGACCGGCAACCCTTACCCGGCCGCGAACCTTGTCCGGAAACGGCACCGGCATGACAAGCCAGATATCATCACTGTCATAGAATTTACGATCAAGATGCATGGCATCAACAGCCGCCTCGACCGCAGATACGGCCTCAGGTTCCGCCGGAAAACAATTCCCCGCCTCTGCCTTTGGGCCGTCAATCCAGACAAGCGCAATACGGAAAACCGCATCGCGCTCGCACAGATCTTCAAACTGGACGGCAACCTCGTTGTGGCCCTGTTTCAGATTGGCCTCAAACTCGACCTCGTCCATGGCATTCCGGGTCGCGGGCGAAAGCCACGCAACCGCCCGCCCGTTCACATACACGCGCGCGGCCCCACAAATACCCAATCGCAACCGCGCAGGGCCTGCATCCATGGCATTGATCGCCGTTCTCGCCCAACCCTGAATATGGGTTGCCCGGAACCAGAACCCCGAAAGATCAAGAAACGGTGATCCACCTGGCAAAATATTTCTTGCCTTCCGCCAGTCAGGGAACGGCAGTTCGGCAATTTCTTTGCCACGGCGTTCGGCAATATAAGCGGTCCGGCAGGGATAGGTATGCGGGATGAAATTCTTTTCCTTTGTCAGGAAAAAGGTTGAATCCATCTCGCCTTCCATCGGCATATCCGCCACATCATATACCCGTTCTTCAAGCGACGTGACCTGCCAGTAAGGAACGGATGCTCCGGATTTAAGCAGCATGACTTAACGCAGCTCCTTAATGGCAACCGGCGAAACATCGGTATATTCCTGATTTTCCCCGGTCATGCCCCACACAAAACCATACGGCCCGGTACCGGCCCCCATATGAATGGACCAGGCTGGCGACAGGACGACATCGCCATTTGCCACAACCAGATGACGGGTATTATCCGGGCGCCCCATGAAATGCATAACCCGGTCTTCATCCGAAAGATCGAAATAGCAATAGGCCTCCATGCGGCGCTCATGCAGGTGCGGCGGCATGGTGTTCCAGACCGAACCCTTCGCCGGATCGGTAATGCCCATCAGCAACAGACAGGATGGCGCGACCTCTGGATGAATATACATCGCCAGGGAACGGCGATTGCTTTTCTCGGCATCCCCCATCTCAAGGATTTTCGATTCCGCACGCGTGATCAGGCTCGTCGGCACTGAATGCCCCGCCGGGACCGAATTCATATAAAAACGTGCCGGGCTTTTGGCATCATTACTACCCAGCGAGACGGTTTCAGCACCACGGCCGATATAAAGAACATCGCGGTTTGCAAGCTCATAGCGCGTTCCGTCCACCTCGATCCAGCCCGCGCCGCCAAGGTTTGCAATGCCCATTTCACGCGCATCAAAGAACAGGTTCGTCCCGACATCTTTGCCATCGCCAAAGCCAAGCGCCTTTTCCCCCGGAACGGCACCACCGACAATCATCCGATCAAAATGAGTATACGCAAAGCTGATCTGACCCGGCACAAAGAGACGCTCGACCATAAAATTCTCGCGCAACTGGGTCGTATTCATTCCATCGATCTGATCGGGACCGGCACCATAGCGTTGTTCCATAGCCACGGGATATCTCCTAAGGATGTTCCTGCACGTTCAGCCACCGTTTGGATCGGTGACGTACTTTATAAATTCGCAGAAGCAGGAAGATGGCTTCCTGTTCCGCACAAGAAAAAACATCACACCAAGAAATTTTTCGTGCAATATGTAAATAAATTCCACAAACTGATGAGAATCAGGAAAGGGAAAAACATGGCAGTTAGCGGACGCACGAAGATAAGCGACATCGCCTCGCGTCTTGGGGTTTCTACGGCAACCGTATCACGCGCCCTAAGCGGAAATGGCTATGTCCGCGAACATCTCGCCTCCAGAATCCGGGCTGCGGCCATTGAAATGAACTACGCCGTTTCAAGCACCACTGCCGGGCAAAAGGTCCTGATTGTTTCCTCGCAAGAGGCCATGATCGATTTCAAACGCAGCCAGTTCACCATGTATGTTCTCGAAGGGGTTCGCGAACGCGCCGAAAGCCGGGACATCCGCATAGAATCTTACATCTATCAGCCCAATCAACGCTTCGAAGACCTCTACAACGCGGCACAGGCCCCGGATTTGATCGGTCTTTTGCTTGTTTCCGTCGATGATGCGACACTCGATTATGTGCGCGCCTCGGATATGCCTGCCGTCCTGGTCAATGGTGACGATCCGGAAATGCAGCTAAGCTCGGTCACGCCGTGCAATCGATCTGCGGCCTCCTTGGCGACCAAACATCTTATCAATCAAGGACACCGCCATATCCTGTTTCTCAATCGCCCCGGCAGGCGCACGATTCAGCGCCGCTTCGAAGGATGGCGCGACGCCATGGCCGAACATTACAATCCCGACTATGTGATTGATATCGACGACTGGACCGCCGAAGCCGCCAGCCAGCGCATTACCGAGGTCATCGATAGCAACCTTTCTTTCAGCGCCATTGTCGCTGCTGGCGATATCCTGGCTGTCGGCGCTGTTTCCGCCCTGCAAGCCAAGGGCTACAACGTCCCGAAAGATGTTTCTGTGGTCGGCATTGATGGTCTGCCCCAGGGCCAATACATGTCGCCCGCGCTGACATCGGTCAAAATTCCGATGCAGACAGTCGGCGCGCTGTCGCTGGATCTGCTGATTGAAACCTGCCGACTGACCAATGCCGATATTGAAATGCCCGCACGCCGGATTGAATTGGCGTGCGAGCTCATTAACCGCGAAAGCGTCGGTCCGCCACCGGCAAAACTACGCTGACAGACATGATCGGCCAAACGTGATCAGGGCGCCACAAACCGCCCTATCGCGCAAGCCAGCCACCATCAACATTCAAAATGGCACCTGAAACATAATTAGACGCGGGCGCTGCCAGATAAACCGCTGTTTCCGCGATATCATCAGGCCGTCCCCAACGCCCTGCCGGAATACGTTCCAGAATGGCCGCAGACCGATCAGGATCATCACGCAACGCCTGTGTATTGCTTGTCGCGATATAGCCCGGCGCAATCGCATTCACATTGATACCGCGTGCCGTCCATTCATTTGCCAGAATACGGGTCAAACCGGCCACACCATGCTTGGATGTGGTGTAGGACGGAACCCGAATGCCCCCCTGAAACGATAAAAGCGACGCGATATTCACAATCTTGCCCTGCCCACCGCGCGCAAAGACCTCCTTGGCAAACGCCTGCGAGGTAAAGAACACCGCCTTGGCATTCACATCCATGACGGCGTCCCAGTCTTCTTCGGTAAAATCGATGCAATCGGCGCGGCGGATAATCCCCGCATTATTGACCAGAATGTCGATATTGGCCCCTTCAAACAGGGCCGCCCCCGCCATCGGATCAGCAAAATCAACAATGACTTCGCTTGCGACACCACCCGCATCACCGATCATTGCAACCGTTTCGCCGCAGCTTCGCCGTCCTGCACAGACAACTTCCGCACCTGCGCGTGCCATGGCGACGGCAATAGCCTGCCCTATTCCGGCATTGGCACCGGTTACCAAAGCTTTTCGACCGCTCAGCGAGAACGCATTCATGATATAACTCCGCTTGGATAGGATTAGGTATGGGTGAACGTCACATCAGCCCAAGGAAACGCGGCAATGCCAACGTGATCCAGGGGACATAAGTGGTCAGAAGCAAGGCCGCCGATGTGGCAAAGAAGAACGGCAGGATCGGCCGCACCACCTGATCAATGCGCAGATTGGCAACCGCACACCCGACAAAAAGGACGCTCCCGACCGGTGGCGTCATCGATCCAACCCCAAGGTTAAAGATCATGATGATGCCCAAATGCACCGGATGAATGCCGATCTCGGTCGCAATCGGCAAAAAGATCGGGGTGAAAATCAACACTGCCGGCGTCAGATCCATGAAAAACCCGATGATCAGCAGACAGACATTCATCACCAGCAAAATCACAATGGGATTGTCAAAGGTCAGAATGGTCTCGGCAATGACATCAGGAATACCGGCAATCGTCATGACATAGGACATGATGCCCGATGCCGCGATCAGAAACAGGATCGAACAACTCGTAACCGCCGACGATTTCAAAGCTTCCAGATATTCCTGCAAGCTTGCCATCCGGTACATCAACGACAGAACAAATGAATACAGAACCGCAACCGCCGCACCTTCTGTCGCGGTAAACGCCCCGATCGCAATGCCACCAATGACCAGGATAATCATCAATAACGGCGGCAACGCCTGCCATGTCACATGCAGAATTTCCGACCAGCCGACACTACCTTCCGTGCGATAACCGCGACGCATGGCAAAAAAGGTAATGACCATCATAACCGACAGCCCCATCAGGATGCCCGGAAGATACGCGTGCCGTGCTTGAAGGTGTTGCGTTTGGTTTGCGAGACAGCTTTGAGGCATTGGCCGCAACCAACGCTAAACTGGATCGTTTGATCGCTATTGGCGGAGGATCGGCCTCCCGATACTGGATACAGCTGATCGCAACTACTCTTGGCGTCCCATTGTCACTTCCCAAAAGCGGCGAATTTGGAGCAGCACTCGGTGCTGCACGACTTGGCATCACGGCTGCTACCGGTTTGGCCGCGAATACTGTCATGAGCCTCCCGGAAGTTCGGGAAACAATTGATCCGGACAAAGGCCTGACGAGCACATTTGATGATGCTTATCAAAAGTACAGTTCTGCGTATCTCGCCATAAAATCTTGCCAGTAACATCCTGGATTTTGGCAGGATTAGCGCTCACTTTGTTCGCTCAGCTCCGCCCGACGGGCTCCGCAAAGAACCTGGCAAACAGGCTTGGCCTGTTTGCGATCTTCCAATCCACATGCACCCACCTACCAGACATTAAAAAAGCCCGCCACGAGGGCAGGCTTTCTTAAAGTTGGTTGCGGGGACCCGAGGCCACCTTTGTTATAACTTCAGGTGGACTTTGGTTTTTATGCCCGGTCGCAATGTCGAGAATGCCCATTAACTCACCCCGCAAGCTGATTTGAAATTCACCGCGCTTATCTCCCGGCGTGACAATTATTTCTCCAACTACAGACCTGATTGCGTCTGCCGCCTCCGCATACATCTGTGGATCGTCGAGAGCTGCGGTCAGATTTTGCACCTTTTTCCGATAAATCTCCGCAACATTTGGATGGATATCAGGAACGTCTTGAGGAACCTCGCTCATACGAGCCATGATCTCTTGTTTTTCCTGCTCAAGCTCTTCCATACGAGCCTTCATCGCCGATTGATACATGCCATCTTCAATAGCGGACATAATGCCAGCAATCCCGCGCTCGACCTTTTCCAGTTTTTGCCGATCAAGAACAGCTTCTGCACGGCGCTCCCGGTTCATCTGGTTCAGACCTTCGGCATAGGCCTGAACCGCTTCTGCCACCGCCTTTGCAGAAACCAGTTTTTCGGTAAGCCCGGCCAGAACACGGGTTTCAATTTTGTCTCGAACAATTGTCCGACCATTGTCACAGGTTCCACGACGATAACGATTTAAGCATCCATAGCGGTCTCGGGTGATGATGCCATAGTTACCCCCACAACAACCGCACTTGATAAGGCCGGAAAACAGGAAAGCAGGTCTGCGCAAGGTATTGAGCTTTGCGGCATGATAAGCGCGAACACCCTTGGTTAAATTTGCGTACTTTCTGGAAATTTCTTCCTGCCGACGACGTGCCGCCTGCCAAAGATCATCGCCAACGATACGCAACCCAGGCACCTCAGTCCGGATCCATTCGGTTTCCGGGTTAGGTCGTGAAACCCTCCTTCCGGTCGCCGGGTTCTTTACATAATGAAGCCGGTTCCAGACCATCACGCCAATATAAAGTTCGTTGTTCACAATACCAGTTCCTCGGGAAACATGCCCACGAATGGTTGTATCGCCCCAAACACGATCATACGGTCCGGGTATGCCTTCCCGATTGAGATCAGCAGCGATCGCCTTCGGACTTTTACCCGCAGAAAATTCACGGAAAATGCGGCGGACAATTTCAGCTTCCGCTTCGTTGATTCTGCGCTCACCGGTAACCGGTTCGCCATCACTGTTTAGACGCTTTACAACATCATAGCCGTAGCAAATCCCGCCACCGGATTTACCGCTCTCAACTCGACCGCGCAGACCTCGACGGGTCTTGTCGGCAAGGTCCTTGAGAAAGAGAGCATTCATGGTGCCCTTGAGGCCAACATGCAGTTCGGAGATTTCACCTTCGGCCAATGTAATGACCCGCACGCTGGCAAACTTCAGATGTTTGAACAAAGTTGCAACATCGGCCTGATCCCGGCTGACGCGATCCAATGCCTCTGCCAGCACCATATCGAACTTCTTCGCCTGCGCGTCTTGCAACAGGCTTTGAATACCCGGTCGCAAAGTTATGCTGGCACCCGAGATTGCTGCATCGTGGTAAGTGCCAACAATGCTCAGATTCTCCCGTTTTGCCTGCTCCCGGCAAATACGGAACTGATCTTCTATGGAGTTTTCACTCTGGTTGTCGGAGGAATAACGAGCATACAATGCTACACGAGTCATGAGGCTTTCCTTTCGCATAAACTAAAAGGTTCACCCTTTGGGGCCTTTCCCCTTTATCTCTTCTTCCAATGTGGCAGGACTATTGTCATTGGCTGCCCGACGTTGCTTTTTCTCCCAAGCCAAATAATGTTTTCGAGCTAAATGATAGCCTACAGCACGAGATATAGTGCAGATATGAACGTCTATATCCGCGTTCTTCGCTTTGCCATTGTCGTTAGCTGGACACGAGATGATTTTATTCAGTTTCATGGCCATCCTCACACCCTCCGGTGATTAGAAATACTCCGAAAAGATGGCATGACCTAAAATGTGAAAATACCCTCATCAGATACGACTAAAATACGTTCTTCGGCCTTATGCCGTTGCATAGACTTCGTCTGAGCTGTGCATTACGGCGCGACATGAGCCCTGCACCTCGGCTATCGGGGCGTAAAAATTGCGTTCGAAGGAGCGGCGGAAAACACCGATGGGTATTAAAGGCAGGGGTAAGGCTCTTCGCCCATTTTTCAGACAATGTCAGATTATTTCATATCAATATTGACTTTGTCAGATACTCCTCCTACCTTAAAACCATAGGAGGATGCCATGACCGATGGACCGTTCAGAAATTCAAAGCTGAGTGGACGCTGGAAGCGCTACGGAAGAGATTTGGTCAGCGACGCAACCAGTCAAAATGAGCGGACGGCGCAAGCCTGCCACAGCATGCTTGGCGATGTAGACCTAGCAGGCATCAGCGAACTGCTTAAAGGATTGAAGGAACTGACACTGGAAGCCCAGATGGACCTTGATCCTGTGTCATTGGCAGAATCTATTTTCGACAATCACATTAAGGCCCCCTTGGTTGACATACTTCAGAAGCACCTACTGGCAAACCTCCGGGATCAGATGAATTCAGCAGTTGCTTTAGATGAAGCTATAAAATCGGCGGCCAATGCATGGATAGGTGAAACGAAAAACCGCATCGATGAAGAGTGCATTCGTGCGCGCGACATTGGCGACATGACTAAAGAAGAGTATGCAATGTCGATTAGCCGCAACAATGAGACATTCAGCTTGATTGATCCGAATGCTCTTGGCAATGCGCTTTACACAGGCCTAAAGAACACCTTTAGAAATGCGAACCACAATAGAGAAGGTCTAGATGAAGGACCGGACGATTGAAAAACACCTTCTTAAACAAACCTAGATCAGACCTTTCTCTTTGTGTCGTCGAACAAAGCCAATCGGTAAAGCGCGCCTACCCCAAAGGCGCTGAGATCGCTGAAGTTGGCAAGCACATCAAATTTGATCCAGACATTCTGAGCACGTTCGATTACAAAGGTTGGCAATCGCTGCACCACGATCTGCTTGTTGTCAGTGCCGCTGTTGAATTTGCCGATCGTCGCTGGAAACGGCCTCGCGGTTGGTCTCGTAAGTTCAATATTACGGTACCCGTCCTTGATCTCGCTGCTTGGCAGCGCAAAGAGGTTATAGAGAGTCTCCTTAGCGCGCTAAGGCACCTAACAGCAGATATCTGGTCATTTAACTTCGTGCAATGGCGGGGGCCGGCCCCGATAGGAGCCCGTCAGGGCGTTCTTGCTTTTACAAAGACTAAAACCTTTACCATTGCCTATAGCGACGGACTGGACTCACGTGCTGTCTCTGCTTTGAGCGGCGATAAATTAGGGCTTCGTGTCCGAATTGCAAAGAGCCGAAACAGACTGAAAAAAGGCGATCAACCATTCGATCAAATCCCTTTCAAGGTGCAGGGTTTCCGAGGACTGGAAAGCAGCTTCCGTTCACGAGGTTTCCAATTTTCCGCTATCACAGCAATTGCCGCACATATGTCGGAACTAAGCAGAGTTGTTGTTCCTGAAAGCGGTCAAGGTGCCCTCGGCCCTGTGCTTTTGCCATTGCACAATATCCATCCGGATTATCGAAACCACCCGACCTTTTTTAGGAAGATGGAGCGCTTCGTTAGGGCTTTGCTGGGATATCAGGTTAAATACGACCAACCCCGTATATGGTACACGAAGGGTCAAACGTTAGGTGCGTTTCTTGAACTCCCCGCTAAAAAGCAAGAAGACCTGACTGACACGCGCTCGTGCTGGCAAACCAGACGCATTGTGAACACCAACGGAGGGCGGAAACAATGCGGCCTTTGTGCAGCCTGCTTACTCCGCAGGTTGAGCATGCACACCGCAGGCATTACCGAGGCCGCTGACGCCTACGTTATCTCGGACTTAAAGTGTTCAGATGTAAATGAATCACTTGCTGTTATCCCGCAACAGAGGGACCGGGATATCATGATTGAATATGGCAGCGTCGGTGCTCGACATCTTCAGCATTTAGCTGAAATGGCTGATCTTCCCGACGACGAATTACGAATCCACGCCTCTGAGCTTGCGGCAGCGCTCGGAGAGCCGCGGGAAGACACAATGAAAAACTTGAGGATGTTATTAGTGAATCATGCCGAAGAATGGCGGGCTTTTCTAACCGCCCAAGAAGAAAAAAGCTTTCTGAAGAGCTGGATGGACGGAGGACGTTATGGCCGATCTAAATGAAATGAGCGCCCAGGAAATTGGCCGACGCCTACGCTTGGCCAGAGAGAACGCTGGAATACGCCAGGACGATGCTGCGCAGGTTGTCGGCGTTTCTCGCCCTACTCTCGTCTCTATCGAGAAAGGCGTGCGCCGCGTAAGAATCCAAGAGTTGCAGACCCTCGCCAACCACTACGGCGTCTCCGTCAACGCGCTTCTCCGCCGTGAGGCTGTACATACTGATCTGGTTCCCCGCTTCCGCAAATTAAGAGAAACCGAAGACGAATATACCCGTGAAGCAATCCAACTTCTGAACAACCTTGCCAAAGCGGAGGTTGAGTTAGAAAATGTTCTTGGTATCGAACGCCGCCGCAACTACCCACCCGAACGTGGCATTAACGAAGGTGACGTGCTTGACCTTGCAGAAAAACACGCTCAGGAACTCCGGGACTGGCTGGGCCTAGGCGCAGGCCCCATCGCAGATATCTTCTCGATTATCGAATTTGATCTCGGCATCCGGCTGTACCAGCGTCGCCTTTCTACCCGCTCGAAAATCGCTGGGTTATTCACCTATGACGATGAAATAGGCGCGTGTATTTTGCTCAATGCCAATCATCCGCTACCACGGCGTATACAATCTGCCGCCCATGAACTGGGCCATTTTTTCGGCACCCGGCAGGTTCCTGAAGTTCTTGAGGAGAACGAACAGTTTCTCTCCCGTGACGAACGCTATGCGAATGCTTTTGGTCGCGCTTTCGTAACGCCAGCACAAAACTTTGGGGAAAGCTTCCAACAACTCAAGGAAATCACTGGCAAAATCACTCGGCGACTAGTTATTCTGCTTGCACACCAATATAATATTTCCCGTCAGGCGTGTGTTCTGAGGTTGGAGGAACTTGGCCTTGCCAAGAAAGGGACTTGGGCTTGGTTTGAGGATCGGGGGGGAATCAAGGATGAGCAGGCACGAGAGGTTCTCGGTGCTGCTGCGGATCGCGCCGACCCTGTCAAGGATGATGCGAACCGCCTTATTTCTCACCGGATTAGCCTCATGGCACACGCGGCATGGAAGCGCGAACTGATGTCGGAGGGGCAATTGGCGGAACTGCTAAAGGTCAATCGTTTAATGCTTCGCAAAGTCATCGACCAAATCGAACTTGAGGATAGCGAGACGGATGACGATCTCAAGTTCTCTGACGAATGATGAAACGCCGCTTGTCCTTGATACGAGCGTTCTTATCAACCTGCATGCCTGTATCTATGGTGAGCGCATTCTAAGTGCGTTACCTCACGGGATCGTCGTTCCTCAAGTCGTTGCCAATGAACTAGAACATGAAACGAGTAAGACAAATGGTGAGCACGGGTTTCTTAAGGACCTGGTGATTGCCGGCAAAGTAGAGATCGCAACGATGAACGACGCGGAATACGCTCTGTATGCCCGTCTCATCACGGGCACACCGTCTCTGGACGACGGCGAAGCGGCAACCATCGCCATTGCAACGGCGCGGGGCTTTTGCGCCGTCATTGATGAACGAAAAGGTCGGGCCAAATTTTCTGAACTGTGCAGTGAGGCAGTTGCGGGCTGGTCACTCGATCTCATGCTTCATCCCCACGTTCGCAGATCGCTTGGTTCAACCACGTCGGTTGATGCGGTGTATATGGCACTGCGTGACGGGCGCATGCGTATCGCGGAAGAACACTGCGATCATGTTGTCAGCCTGATCGGCAGCTACAGAGCTGTTGATTGTACTTGCTTGCCCGGTTATCGGCGACGCTCCGGACAATGGATGTCAGATAGATAAAGTACTTTATGCCGTTAAATGGACCTTGAAATATCTTCTATCTGATTGCCTCCAATAAGAGCTAAACGTGCCAAGATTACGAAAAACCTTGGCACGTAGCAGTTCATAAACAGCGCCAAAGGAGCATCAGCGGCTGTTACATGGTGTCGAACAGATCTCAGGAAAGCAACTTTGCCAACCTTCCCCGCAATTCCGCATGCTTGACCGGGTGCTCATTCTTGAGACGTAGCAGATTAAGAAGCTTCCATTGAACAGCCGGAAGCTGTTCTGCTGCAGGCAAACCTATCAGGTTAAAATCGGGCTCTCCATCATGCAGCGACAACAGGAAGCCGGCAAAATCCCCCGTGAGGGTATTTCGGATATCGGCAATCAACCGTGATCGCACGTTTTCCAGATCAGCGGGATCGACCTCGTCTCGCGTCATCCCTGCAAATTCCTGATCATGCAGTTCCTTGATCGGAACAAGTGCCGGTGCCAGCAATTCATGCGGCGGCCGTCCCGATGTGCTGACATAAACCAGAAAAACCCGCAGCAGATAGTCAGTCAGCCCTTCATTTTCATATAGCAGCTTGACGTCAAACAGGTCCCGCGGATGCTGGCGATCTAGGGCGGCATGCAGCTTTCCAGCATACAAATCCTCAAATGAGAGGACTTGCATCTCGGCAAATCCGAAGGTTTCCTCCACAGCATCGGATACCTTGTGCAAGACGGGAGGCAGAACCGTACCGCGCATGACCGGAGACGTCTCGATCTTCACGTTGGTCGTTCCGCGTGTGGCCATGATCCGGGTTTCCAGATTTCCGCCACCGGCGATCCGCTGAAACCGTACATCCCTGTTTTCACGGCTTGCCGCTGCAATGATCCGGTCGAGCGCCTGATCAATATTTGCAAGGGACGTCTCCCGATCTTCGATTGGCAAATATGTCAGATCAATATCAACAGACAGACGGGGTAAATCTCGGTAGAAAAGATTGATTGCCGAACCGCCTTTCAGCGCGAAGACTTCCTCTCGCGCAATCACCGGCAGAAGGCGCATCAGCAGCCGGACCTGTTCGACATAGCGCTCACGCATTCTGGCTCCCCTCCCCCTGCTCCGAGGGCATGAATGCTTCGGGGACTGAGATCCGGTAGATCGGATGTATTTTTCCATCCTTGATCAAGGCCCGCGGCCCCGATCCCAAATCAATCGCAGATTTGTCGAGATATTTCAGCCAGGCGTGGGAATGACGATCAGCAAAAACAAAGAACAGCCGTTTGACCTTGATGCTCTGACAAGCGCGCAGGAGCTTCATAAGATGTTTCGGGCGCAAATTGGCAAGTCCCTGGAAAATCATGTCGAGATTGTCAAAACCGGCATGCGACGGCAATTCATCGAGTGCCTCAAGGATCGCCCGTTCCGGTGAGGATACCTTGAGCGGCCAATGCCACGGACTGACAGTCGGACCGGTATTGCCGTTCATATTCTCGAGTTGACGTTCCACGTTCTCTATACCGGCCAGATCATTCGCAAACAGGTTGGTCGAGCGGACAATAAACTCTGTTTCTCCCGGCAATCGCGCAAGCCAGGACGGCACCTCGCCATAGAGATAGATACGCTCTTTATGGCCCAGGGACAGATAATGAGAAAAGCCATGGAAGGTCAGTGCACTCAATCCTCCCAGATGGACCTCATGTTCCATGATCGACTGGATCGACAGCAAAACAAGCTGCCAATCGGGAGCGGAATTCCGGTTCAAACGGGCTGAATGATCCGTGCGTGATAGTGGCCGACGGTAAACACCCCGGACCACCCGCTCCAGCCAACCGCGCTCGGCATAGTTATGGATCGATTTGGGATCGACGCCAAACCGCTTCAACCATGCCGCATCAACCAGAAAGCCGGGTGGCACCCGCTCCAGCATCGGTTTCAATCTTGGTGTTCTTTGATGGCTCATAACCATCAAAATCGCATTTTTTGAAAAAATCATCAATTGAATTTTTAATTTCTCAGCTTTTGATGGCTCATAACCATCAAAATTTGGAACTGATAAAACATCTCGCCAGCAGTACCCATACGTCGAGATGTTACAAATCCTCGGCATCCATTCACAAATGCCGAGCTTTTGCAACACCGCCCCCAGCATCGTATGAAGCTGACATCTGACCCACATCACTCACGACGATTTGCTTTGCCGCCCCTCCTGCGCGGTACCTGTCATCCCCTCCTTCCGCGCCCGCACAAAGGCCCGATCATTCTCGAGAAACGCTTCGAGCATGAACGGAATCAGTTCGGCAACCGCCTCGCTCTCGCCGTAAGTCTCACGATAGAGCGCAGCGTAATCGCGCAGTTTCCGGTTCAGATCGGCATTAAGGGTCATCGTCAGTTTTACCGGTTTGCGATCGGGCAGTTTGGCAAGTTTCATCATCTCTGCTCTCCACCATAGGGTTTAAGCACAAGGTCGCGCTGAACGATCACCCGAACCGGCCAGCCGGGACGGATCTTGATGGTCGGCTGAATATTGAGGTTCTTCTCGGTGATCTGCCGCCCGGCCTGATCGACATTCTGCTGGGTGCTTTCGCGAATGGCACGCACCAGATCGCTCTCGTCGCTGCCGAGCGTCAGTTCGGTTCCGACCCCGAGCAGGGTCGCCATTGAGATGCCCTTGAGCAACTGCCATGTGTGGTAATCGACCTCATCCTCGAGCCCAGCATAGCCGCTGGCATCGGAGGCCGGCATGTTATCAAGCCGGATCGACGTTCCATCGGGCATCAGGATGCGCTGCCAGACCACCAGCGCGCGGGACTGACCAAAAGCAACCACACTGTCATAAGTCCCGATCAGTCTGGCTCCCTGCGGGATCAGCACGGTCATGCCGGTGACAGTGTCATACACATTGGCGCCCACCTGGGCGATGATCAGGCCGGGCAGATCGGAATTGATCCCGGTGACCAGACTGGCCGGAATGATGCTGCCCGCCATGACCTGCCAGGGCGAGACCGGGGTTTCCATCACATGTGGATTATAAATCCCGCCATCGTCATATTTGCGCATGAAGTCGAGCTTGCGCTGCCGCTCATCCGGAACCGCATTCGGATCGGTACCAGTTGCAATTGAGCCAACATTCCCATTTACCGTTGCTCGATTTTCCGAAGCTTGACTGTTCGAGGGTTCGGACGACACTGCATTGGCCAGCGAGAAGAACACACCGGACTCCCGGGCATCGATCGCCTGTTGAGCTTGCCGTTGCTCGGCCAGGGAAAGTTCACCGGACGTGACATCCATTCCCTGGGCCCGTTGGGCCGCCACAATCGGCCGCCCCAGATCACCGGGCAAGGGCGGGCCAAGCTTCGGCACGTCCTGTTTTATCTCGGAATAGTCCTTGGGCAGATTTTCCAACTGATCGGGTCGTGCCTGCTGCCTCGCATGATAAAGCTCGTCATTATCGTTGTCTTGTCGCAGCGACGGCGTTTGCAAAGCCATCATCGCGATGCCGAGAAGCGCCCCCGATCCCAGCGCGGTGACACCGATCACGATACTGCGTCGGAAGCGAACAATCCGGGCATCCGGTCGACCGCGCAGCTCAAAACTCTCCTTCGATCTGTCAGTCATCGCGGGCTCCCCCACCTGAAGCCTCGAGATGTGTGATCCGCACCACCTGTTGCGGGTCGGTTCCCATGCGCAGTTCAGCCGCCCGGAACAGCTGATCGACAATGTAATAGGTGCCGCGCTTGCGGTAATTGACCAGTTGCGTGTCGCCATTGGCCCCGATCACAAACAGCGGCGGCACCTCGCCCCGATCGATGTGCGCGGGGAATTCGATATAGACCTTGCGCCCGTCATCGAAGGCCCGGATTGGCCGCCAGGACGGATTGTCTCCTTCGATCTCATAGCCAAAGCTGATCTTCTCGAGCGCCAGATTGCGATCGACCGGTTGTGCCGCAAGGGCCTCGGCATTGTTCCGGCGTAACATCACCAGACGATCCTGCGGATAGGACCAGGAAATCGCTGCCATCGCGGTTTCTGCGGTACTGATCATTTGCAGATGATAGGTCCGCCTGTCGGTGGCGATCATGAGATTGGTTTTGAGTTCCGGGGCGAAGGGTTTGATCAGGATATGAACCTGTTGGTTATCCCCCGATCCGCTGGTGGTATCGCCAATCACCCAGCGCACCGTATCCCCGGCCGATACGGCGCGGAGTTGTTCACCGGGCTGCAGGGCAATATCGGTCACCTGCCCCGGGGCGCCATAAAGACGATACAACGCGCCTTCACTATAGGGATAGACCTGCACCGCATTGATATAGCCGTGTCTGGAGGGGTCCAGAAGCGCTGTCTTATTCGCCGTCTCGACCCTCTCTTCAGGCGAGAGCTTGTCTGCTGGTGATTGGCTTGGCAACGGCATCAGTTGCCCTGGTAGGGGCAAGGGTTTGGGGACTTCAACGATTTCGACCGGACGTGCGGGCTCCGCCTGAATGGTCGCCTCTTTGAAGCTGGCCCGATCATAGCTGATTGCAGGTGGTGGGGTTCCCGCCTTGCAGGCCGTGAGCACCATCATCAAACAGGTAAGCATCATCGCATTGTGTTTCATGAGCGTTACTCCTGCGATCCGGGAGAGGATGTATCGAACTCGCGCGACCAGTCGATCGCCCGGACATAGAGCCCGAGCGGGTTCTTGCGCAGTTCTTCGGCATCGATCGGTGGTTTGGAAATCACGGTCAGGATGGCCGTCCAGCGATCGGTGCCCATCAGCGCACCGCGCTCATAGATGCGTTCCTGCCATTTGATCTGGAAGGACTGATCCGATGCGCGCACCACACTTGAGACCTCGACCGACACACTCCGTTCGCCGATCCCGGCGAAGGGATCGTTACGATTGGCATAATCGTTGAGGAACTGTACGGCCTGACCGTTGACAAAATCATAGGCTGCCAGCCAGTTCTGGCGGACCAGCACCGGATCGGTGGAGACCGAGCGGACCAGTTTGATGAAGCGGGCCAGATACCAGGCGAATTGCGCATCGGTCGGCTGATAGTCCGACGCGACCGGTGCGATCGCTCTTGCCTCGCCGAAACGGTCGATCTCGACGATATAGGGCACCACCCGGCTTTGCAGGGATTGCCAGATCAATCCACCTGACAAGGAACAGGCCAGAGCAAAACAGCCAAAAGCCATCAATCGCCAGTTTCGGGCCTGAACGCGCGCCGATCCGATACGCTGATCCCAAACCTGACCCGCCTTCTGATAGGGCGTTTCGGGTTCGGGCGTCGTACCATAACGCTGCAGGGATCTTTTAAACGGCATCTATTCCCCCTTTTCATCGAGAGACGGATTGGCGCCAGAACCGGGGCGATCACCATCGCGCACGGCCTGCGCGGTCGAATGCCGATGGGCTCGCATGTTCTGTTCATGACGCAGACGTCGCGCCCAGTAGGGCGCGGTTGCGCTATTGCTGTTGGAGGCACGAAAGCTTGCCGATCCGGCAGGCGCGCCACCGGTTGCAGCCCAGGCCGCGGCCCTGCCCTTCTCGGCCTCCAGCTTCAGTGTTTTGACGGCGCGATCCGACACGGAGCGCACGGTTTGACTTGCCTTGCCTCCAGCCGCACGGGCAACACCGCCCATACCGGCAGCAGTCCCGGCCAGACCGGACGCCCCCGAGGCGGCACGTCCCACCTGAAAGGACGTTGTGACCCCAGCGCCAAGTGCAGTTGCCGCGCGCAGGGCAACCAGACCACCCCCGGCAACCGCTCCGACACCACTCAAAGCAGCACCACCGACCAAAAGCGTCGCCCCGGCGGCTGCACCGGCCGTTCCAAGTGCAGCCCCGGCACCGAGTTGAGGTGCACCTGAGACCAGACCCGAGGCAATACCGGGCCCGAAGATACCCAGCCCCAAAAGCGCCAGAGCACCGAGTACCATCGACATGGCCGCGGCCATGTCGGGTTCCTGTCCCTGAAGGGCATTGGTAAAACTTGTAAACAGGGTGGAACCGATCCCGACAATCACGGCGAGTACCATGACTTTCACGCCCGACGAGATGACATTGCCAAGTACGCGTTCGGCCAGAAAGGCCGTCTTGTTCCACAGCGCGAACGGAACCAATACGAACCCGGCAAGTGCTGTCAGCTTGAACTCAAGCACCGTGATGAAGAGCTGGATCGAGAGGATGAAGAAAGCGATGATCACCAGGAACCAGGCCAGCAACAGTACGAAGATGGTCAGGGCATTGACGAAGAGATCGGGAATGCCGACCAGGTTGCCGACCTGCGCGATCAACGGCCAGGCTGCTTCATAGCCGGTTGCAGCAATCTTGCCCGGCCGCAACAGATCGTCTGCGGTCAGGCTTCCCGGTACGGTTTGCAACCCCAGCCCGGCAAATGAGGCATAGATGATCCCGGTCAGGGCTTGGAAATTATTGAGGATCAGCGCGAAGGTCCCGACATAGAGCACTTTGCGGATCAGGCGGGCGAGAATATTGTCCTCGCCACCCAGCGCCCAGAACAGACCGGCCAGTGTGATATCAATCCCGATCAGGATGGAGGTCAGAAACCCGACATCGCCCGATAGCAGGCCGAAGCCGCTATCGATATAGCGGCCAAACACCTCCATGAAGCGATCAATGATGCCAAGGTCATCCATACCCGAACCCGATCCGATTATTCGTCATAAACACTGGATGTGCCGAGGAAACGTTGGGTCAAAGCCCGCCCGCTTTCCTCACTCTGGGCCTTCCGCGCCCGATCCTGGGTTTCCGCCCGTTGCTGGGCGATCAGCATCGACTGGATCTGCATCTGCTGCTTTGTCGAAAGCGCCAGCAACTGATTGGCGGTCTGCTGGGCGGCCAATGCCCCGGGAGCGCCCTGACTTCGCGCCACCAGATCATTGAGCAACTGACGGTCCTGCTGGATATTGCCGGCAAGCCCGGCCTGCAAACGCAGGCTTTTGCGATAGGCCGTCATGGTGTTTTGCCAGCGCTCTCGTGCAGCACGCGCCGCGTCACTGGCTTTGAGGGTGTCCTCATAGCTGTCGGGATATTGCCGGGCGAGTTGCAGATCGAGTTCGGCAACATCAAACCCGATCCCGTCGGCCTGCATCATCAAGCCATCGATCCGGTCGAGCGCACTCATCATCTGGCTGGCGGAGGAATAATCCAGCCGTTCGAGATTGCGCGCCATGTTCTGCAACATCGTCGCCTGGTTCTGAAGCGAGCGGATCTGGTTGTTGATCTGTTCCAGCGCCCGGCTGGCCTGCAGGATGTTCTGGGCGAAGTTCGTTGCATCAAATACCGGCCAGGCGGCAAGGGCCACATGGCTCCAGAACAGAGCTGGCAAAACAATTGAAATGGCTTTGAACATGATGCGTTTCATGAGGCTTCTCCTGTTCGGGAAAACTGCCCGATCAGATCCCCGGCCCAGTCCAGCCCTCTGGCCGCGAGGAAGTGTTGGGCAAAATCCGTATGCCCGTGATCGGCCAGAATCTGATCAATGCGTTTCTGTGCGGCCGGGTCCGAGGCCCCACACAGGGCCAGAGCGATCGGGCCGAGCCCGAGCTCAAACAGCCGGTTACCTTGTCTGGATTGCAGGTAATAGTGACGTTTGGGTGTGGCCTGGGCGATCAGGTCGATCTGACGACTATTCAAACCGAAGTGCTCATAGGCCTCTCTCGCCTGCGGTTCGATGGCCCGGTCATTGGGCAGGAAGATCCGCTGCGGGCAACTTTCGATGATGGCTGGTGCAATGGTTGAATCCGCGATATCTGCCAGCGACTGGGTGGCGAAGATCACCGAAACATTGCGTTTGCGCAGAACCTTGAGCCATTCACGAATCCGCGCGGCAAACAGCGGGTTATCGAGATAGATCCAGGCCTCATCGAGAATGAGCAGGCTCGGGCGACCATCAAACCGCGCTTCCAGCCGATGAAACAGCCAGGTCAGAACCGGCAGCACCGCCCCGGCCCGGTTCATCAGTTCCTCGGTCTCAAAACAATGGATATCAGAGAGTGTTAGCCGGTCTTCGGCGGCATCAAGCAGATAGCCAAGCGGGCCTTCCAGCGTATAAGGCTGAAGCGCTGCCTTGATCGCATTGGACTGTAAAAGCATGACAAGACCGGTGAGCGTCCGTTCCGCGACCGGCGCACTTGCCAGACTGGAAAGGGCTGACCAGACCATATCCTTGATCTCGGGCGTCACACGGACCTTCTCGTGATCAAGCAGCATCGCAATCCAGTCCGCCGCCCAGCTTCGAATCGTCGGATCGTCGATCTCGCGTAGCGGCTGAAAAGACAGGCCTTCACTGGCGCCAAGCGGATAATGCTCCCCACCCATGGCAAGTACCGCGGCGCGGGCCGAGTTGCCCTTATCGAACATATAGATCTGCGCATCGGGGTAACGGCGAAACTGCATCGCCATCAGGGCGAGCAGAACCGACTTGCCCGCCCCGGTCGGCCCGACAATCAGCATATGCCCGACATCGCCGATATGTGTGGAAAAGCGAAAGGGTGTGGTCCCCGAGGTTTGTGCATAAAACAATGGTGGACAGAACTGCCCGGTAACCTCGGAGAGATGCGCATTACCCATCGGCCCGGCCCAGACCGCCGAGAGTGGTGTGAGATGGGCCAGATTAAGCGTGTGGATCAAAGGCTGGCGCACATTGGCATAGACGTGGCCCGGCAGACTGCCAAGCCAGGCTTCGACCGCATTAATCGTCTCGCGGATTGTTGTGAAACCATGCCCATTGACGATCCGCTCGACCGTTCTGATCTTGTCCTCGACGGCCTGAAGATCAGAATCGAAGACCGTCACCGTAACCGTCAGATAACCGAACCCGACATGATCACCGCCCAGCGCCTGCAGGGCGGCATCGGCATCCACCGCCTTGTTGTCCGCATCACTATCAACAAGTGCTGACGCCTCATTGGTCATCACCTCACGCAGAATGGCGGCAACCGATTTGCGCTTGGCGAACCATTGCCGGCGCAGGCGGGTCAGGACTCTATTGGCGTCAGTACGGTCCAGAGGTATGTAACGTGAGACCCAGCGATAAGCAAAATCCTGATGATTGAGCGCATCCAGCACGCCGGGACGGGTCGTATCGGGAAAACCCAGTATGGTGATGCTGCGCAGATGCCAATCACCCAGCATCGGCTCAAGACCACCCACAAGCGGCGTATCGGCCAGGATGGCATCAAGATAGACCGGAATCTCGGGCGCATGCACCGGATGGTGTTTGGTCGAGACGGTATCATGGAGAAACGCCAGCGTCTCGTCGTCATCCAACGGCACGACCTCGGGCATGAAGCCCGCCAGCAGGTCCAGCACCCGCTCCGTATCCTCGGTGAAGCGTTCCAGCTCCAGCCGCCAGTTCCGTCCTTCTTCCTTCCGGCCGGTTTCCACAAACAGCTTTGTGCCGCGTGACTGGAGATCAGGCGGCGGTATGAACAGCAAGGTCAGATAATAGCGGCTTTCGAAATGTGCCCCCTGACGTGCCTCGGCAAAGGCGGCCCGGCGTTCCTCATCGACCAGCCATGAGGCCGGATCGGGAAAGTCAGACACCGGATAGGTCTCGGCCTCGCTTCGGCTTGCCTCGAAGAACAGCGCCCAGCCCGAGCCGAGACGTTTGAGCACATTATTGACCCGCGCACAGAACCCGACCAGTTCGGCCTCGGTCGCACTTTCGAGATCGGGCCCCCGAAACCGAAATGTCCGCTGAAAGCTGCCATCCTTGTTCAGGATAATCCCCGGTGCGACCAGAGCCGCCCATGGCAGGAGATCGGCGAGACACTCATTCTTGTTGCGATATTCGGCAAGGTTTAGCATCGCCACCATCTCCTCTGGCGCAGATGGCGGGCGAGGACCGGTAAAAAATCCGGATCACGCTTGGCAGCAAACACTGCCAGTGTCTGGCCGATAAAGAACAACCCCAACCCGGCAACCCATTGCTGCAGGCCAAGCCCGATGGCCGCCGCAAACGTGCCATTCAGGATTGCGACCGAACGCGGTGCGCCACCGAGAAAGATCGGCTCGGTCAGTGCCCGATGGACCGGGATATCAAACCCCTCGACGGATCGATCATCACGCATCAGATCAGCGCCCCACCACCAAACGAGAAGAAGGACAGGAAGAAGGAACTGGCGGCAAAGGCGATCGACAGGCCAAATACGATCTGGATCAGGCGCCGAAACCCGCCGGAGGTTTCGCCGAAGGCCAGGGTCAGACCGGTGACGATGATGATGATCACCGCAACGATCTTGGCCACCGGTCCCTGAACGGATTCCAGAATGCGCTGCAACGGCTCTTCCCACGGCATACCCGAACCGGCAGCCATGGCATCGGGTGCCAGAGCGATCAGCATGACTACCGCCAGACAGAAAGCTGACGGGAGAGTGCGTGATAATGCGCAATGTCTTGCAGACATGAATTTCCTCCATTCAGATCGATTGCAGGCGAGGAAGAGAGAGCGGGGTCAGGGCGTAATCGCCATTGCCATCCAGGCCATTGAGGGTGGCGATGGTCTCGATCCTGCGCGCCGGGCCACGTCCGGAGATGAACACCACCAGATCAATCGCCTCGGCAATCAGGTGACGCGGCACGACCGTGACCACTTCCTGCACCAGTTGCTCGATACGATAGAGTGCGGCATGGGCGGAGTTGGCATGCACGGTCGCAAGACCGCCGGGGTGACCTGTATTCCAGGCCTTGAGCATGTCGAGCGCTTCCGGTCCCCGCACCTCGCCAACAATGATCCGGTCAGGCCGCAGGCGCAGGGTCGAGCGCACCAGATCGGACAGCGACACCAAATCGCGCCGGGTCCGCAGCGCCACGCAATCACGTGCGGCACATTGCAGCTCACGCGTATCCTCGATCAGGATCACCCGATCCTCACAATCGGCGATCTCGGCGAGCAGCGTATTGGCCAGTGTGGTTTTGCCAGATGAGGTCCCGCCGACAATCAGGATGTTCCTGCGATCACGTACTGCCTTGCGCAGGGCATCGGCCTGCAGTGGCAGCGCGATCCGGTCACGGACATAATCGGCGAGTGTGTAGATGCGTTCGGCCGGTTTGCGGATGGTAAAACAGGGGGCTCGTACGACGGGCGGCAATAATCCCTCGAAACGTTCGCCACCGACGGCATTGGTTTGAGCCGGAAGTTCGGCGCTGACGATCGGCTGATCAGCATGGGTTTCTGTGCGGATATGTGATGCCACCAGACGGATGATCCGTTCCGCCTCGGCCGGGTGGATAACCACCCCTGTATCGATGCAGCCCTGCCCCAGCCGGTCCAGCCACAGCTTGCCATCCGGATTGACCATGATCTCGATCACGGCCGGATCCTTGAGCGCTTCAGAGATCGGGCTGCCCAGTGCGGATCGCAGCATGTCGCGTCGGCGCTGTTCGGAGACGGTGTTCATTGTTCCGCCTCCGTCTCGTCGCTCTCGAACGATTTGCGTCCACCGGCAATCTGGCGGCCGACCTGTTCGATGAATTTCTGATAGCGCTCATTGGCCACCGCCTGGGTGGCCTTGTCCGGCACCGGGGTATGCGCATTGAAGGTGAGATAGAGCCGCACGAAGAAAGCAAGGCTTTCTGTCAGGACGTCGATATCCCGACGGACCAAGGCACTCTCGCGGCTGAGGCGGTCCAGGCGAATGCGCAAAGCTTCATCAAGGGCATTGGCACCGCGATGACGGAGATAATGACGCAGGGCATCGCCGATGATCGCCGATTTGGAGGTGCCCGGGCGTGCAGCCAGTGCTTCAAGTTCGGCACTAGTGTCGGCATCGATATAGATGTTGTGACGCGGCTTCATTGCCCCTGCCCTGACTATCGGAAAAGGTCAGGGAAGAATGGAGGAAGAGCGGGGAATCTCTTATGGCCCCCACATACGCCAAATTACCTTCGTTAACGAAGTGGGGACTGAACCCGTATCGACCGCTTCACTTCAGAAGGTAACAGGAAAGAGTGAGACGATCCTTGGAAACAAACTGTCCCGATTTGGACAAATAGCTGTTTTCAAACAGAAAACATAAGGTATGCCGTCATATCTTCATTCAAGGAGTATTGACGCATGACCGCTCACACAGTCCACATTCAAGGTTTTATCGATCATTGCAGGTCGATCAAATCGCTCTCAACCAACACCATCAAAGCGTATCAACAGGACCTGAATATCTTCGGAAATTTCCTTAATCAGAAAACCTCACCTGAGGCTGTGACCTCTGAAAAGATAATAGATTTTATAGAGTATCTGAGGGTTAAACGGCAAAATGGCCCCGCAACCGTCCGACGTCGATGGATTTGTATTCGCAAGTATTTTTCGTGGATGGCGGGTCAGGGATTTCTTTCCCCTTCTCCATGCGACAATTTGCCTGTTCGCATCCAGTTACCCAAACGGTTACCAAGAGCTTTAAGCGAACCACAAGTTTCCAGAATGCTGATGGCGACAAAATCTTCTGCTTCAACGGGGAGGAAGACGGAGTTTCAGAAGCCTTCAAACATGCAGCTTTCAACAGATCTGGCACTTCGACTGATGATCGCAACCGGGATCAGAGTTGGAGAACTCTCCTCTTTACGTCTGGAGGATGTTTCCACAGATGGCGAGAGATATCGCATTCGGGGCAAAGGCAGCCGTGAACGCATTGTCTATGTGATGAACCCGTCTCTTCAAGAGAGACTCCGAAGCTATATGAGTGCCCGTTACTCGGACGGAAGCAAACCATCATCAAGTTTCTTTGTGAATAGAAACGGATCCACTCTGACCCCACAAACACTTCGTCTCAGAATTAAGAAACTTGCAGAGCTGTCGCAATCAGAAACCCGGATCACACCACATTCATTCCGCCACACAGCAGCAACCATGCTGCTTGAAAAAGGAGTGGATATCCGGTTTGTGCAGAAATTGTTGGGTCACAGCACAATCTCTACAACCGAAATCTATACGCATGTGAGTGATCAGAGCTTGCGGAATGTGCTGCAAAATGCCGACCCAGTCGCTCTTTTTGGATAGGTGAGCTTATGCAGCAGAAGGAGGAAGAGAACTATAGATAACTATAAATTATGGTGCATCCTGTTCCTCAAATTGTCGGGCAACTGATGAAACTGGCTAAGGAGGAGGGACCAGAGGTCCGTCTTTCTCTAATTGCTTATGTAACTGGATTTGACCGGATTGCTGATGTGCAAGAACATCCCATTATCACGGAGTTCTTTTCGGACGGCGAAGTTAGCGATCTTCTTTGGGCGATTAGAAGCGTCGTGTCATACTGCGAACTATTCCAGAATGAGGCTGACTTTTTTGATTTTGTTAGTAAAATTGGCGGGTTAGATTTACCAAACGAAAAACACATAACCTATAGCACTGTTTCGCCCATTCGGGCTCGAGCAGCATCTGCAACAATTCCACTTTTTTGCGCTGCAAATAGTATAGCAACTTGCACAATTGACCCTTACGGGCTTGCTCTAACGCAAAACAAATTTCATGTAGTCACGTTACTTCGTCAATTTGGTCTCCCAGTTCCAGACAGTTGGCTGTTCTCCAGTAGCTCTGGTTGGCTTAACGGCCTCAAACCATCGGTCGGCCAAAAAGTAATCGCCAAACCGGTTTATGAGTCTGCTTCGATAGGTATCGATGATCAGTCGGTTTTCTGTTGGAACGAGGATGAGGAAGTTTTTCTCAAGAAACGATCGTACGAATTACGTCAACCTTTGATGGTGCAAGCCTTTGTCCCTGGCCAAGAAGTGGAAGTACCTGTCATCGGTGCTCAAGATGCAGTTAGTCTACCTCCTTGCAGTGTGGTCTTGGACGGAAAAATCAATCTTGCAGATCAGTACCTCACCTTCGAAACAGTATTTAATGATGCCTATGAATACAAAGACTTCACTCAATTAGAGCCAGAACTAGCGCAAAAGATATCTGTCACAGCGTCAACTGCCCACATTTTGCTCACGTTAGATGGTATTAGCCGTGTAGATTTCAGAATTTCTGATACTGGCCTCTATTATATTACAGACCTCAATGCAGTTCCCCATTTAACCCGGCATGGTGCGGTTGCCCATTCCTTTCAGTTTATGGGGTTTCCTTATGAGGCAATGATAGCTTGCTTAGTAGGTGTTG
Organism: Thalassospira xiamenensis M-5 = DSM 17429; assembly: GCF_000300235.2. Taxonomy (NCBI): domain Bacteria; kingdom Pseudomonadati; phylum Pseudomonadota; class Alphaproteobacteria; order Rhodospirillales; family Thalassospiraceae; genus Thalassospira; species Thalassospira xiamenensis. Next base: position 3,115,575 of record NZ_CP004388.1, read on the forward strand.
GCCTTAGACGTAGAAACAACCTACATAAGAGACCAAATTTCGATTGGGGTGAATAAAGGCAGGCGCCCATAAAACGGCCAACAAGGGCCTATTCTCCCTTTAACATTTGCCTTATCAGTCAAGAGGCCGTTCTGTTCTGACAACGTCAGCTTGGCGTTGGATTCCCAGATATCCCGAATATAGCGGGTACGTTGAACAAGATAACTTATACAGTCTGGCAAGAGATCATCTTCCCTCTCGCTAGATTCATCTAATAGAGATATCGCATTCTCTAAATTACCAGTTAGATACTCGGTTAGTGCAAGATTTTGTGTGGTGAAGAAGAAGAAATATCCATCGCAATCCGGCATCACCTTCATTGATAGATAATCTTCCGTCAGCATTTCCTTGGCCTGCTTGAAACGCCCAGCCATAATCAGAACACTTGCTTGATTGTTACGATATAGAAGATTGTCCTCATCTTCAGGCTTTATCTTTCCCGTGCTTTCATAAACCGAGACGATATTCTCTATCTGAGATGGACGGGCAAGGGCATGAGCGACTAGCAGGTTGCTTAACGCAGGTACAAAAGATTGAAATTTGCTGGTCGGAGCCGTTCCCCTAAGCTTTAATCCACGCTCTGCATATTTGGCAGATTTTTCGTAATTTCCTGCTGTCAATTCAAGAGATGAGGCATTGGTCAGAGCAACAAAATAAGTATTGTTCTCTATATATCTTTCTCCAACTGGTAGGTTCTCCATTTCTTCAATCAGCCGTTCCGTTCTCGGCAAGGCTATTTCGTGCGCATGAAGCATGCAGCTCGCAGCACGGAACCTGTTGAGCAAATGGCGAACGCCTTCGTCATGAAGGCGATATTTCTGAAGACGTCTTAGAACCTCTCGTTCTAATTGTCTCGCCTCCGAGAACTGACTCAACTGAATTTGAGCAAACATTAGCGATATCATAAGCCGGACCCAAGTGTCGCTTGCTTGCTGTAGCTTGTCTCGCCAAGGTTCTAGTAAGGTCGCTGCCCTCGCTCGATCCGCTTGTTCCAGACTTTGCAACAAACACATGGCCATCAAACCATCGCGTTCTGCCATTAGCTGGTCTGGTACAGCATCATCAATCACCAAAAGCTGTTTGCGTGCGAGTTCATATTGCCCTTCTCGATAGAGATCGATGGCTTTAAGAATTTCGTTAAGTGTACGTCCTAGATATTGGGCTCTCTGCCAGGAAGGTGCCGACCAATCCAATTCTGGTAAGTCGGCCACCGTATGCATTACGGCAGAACGGATAGTCCAAAGGCAATAGGCAACGCCAGCATCATGAATTAAACCTGCCTTTCGCAAATGATTAAAATGCAGCCCAAATTCTGCAGGCCTCATTTTTTGAAGGCATCGGGCATAGGTCGCGTGTAATCTTAGTCTGTCCGAATGATGATTGCGCTCAAAATAGTGACGAGTGATTTCGTGTCGGAAGCGCGGCCCTCCGAGATTTTCTTCGAGCAATTTCCATCGCATTGCAGTTTCAATACTGCGTGCAACCTCTGGAAGGTCAGCACCGCTAACGCAAGCGACCTCCTCTGCTACAATATTTTGTCCACAGATTGCGGCAGCGGCCAATATCGTCTCGGAATCACTGCCGGAGAAACCAGATTCAGTTAAATATCTCTGCAATATAGTTACCAGCGCATCTGTAGTCTCAATGGGCAGCGACGTTGTAGATATCCCCCGAAGATTTGCATCTTCTATAAAGGTGCGTACGATCTCCAAATGCGCTCCGGAGCAATCGTAGAGCATATTTAACTCGTGTGTTGCGATAGGCGATTTAAGTCCAAAAGCCTGAAGTAACGCGCCGAACTGGTCGCGGTGACATTTTGGTACATGTATTTGTGGGAACAGTTCCCTCATTAGTTTGGCTTGTGGCACGGGTAAGGGATGATTCTCTATTGCCGTATTGTTTAGCGTTGCAAGAATTTTGACTTGATTTGGCCAATTTCGCCCCTTTTTTAATAACCGAAGCAGTAGTCTTGACGACTGAGCATCGAGATACTGGAGATCATCTACAAAAAGTAGGAGTGGTCGAGATTTCGACATGGCTGACAGAAGGTTGATAACTCCCTCAGCAACATCGTCAACTTCCTTTGCAATGACATCAAGCGTCTCTTGTTGACGCAAGGAACTAACCAAATCCACAAGCGAATGAAGTTGTTTGGCAAACGGCACCTCCTCATATACCCATTCTCTACCAATCTCTAACGCACGACTTAAACGACGAGCATTCAAGTCATTACGTTTCAGTTGGTGGAATACATAATAAGACTGTGTTTGACGCTCCTCATCTGCGAAGAATGTAAGAACGTGATGTGTTTCGCTTAGGCGCGAAAAAATACTGGTTGCAACGCTGGTCTTCCCACAGCCACTCTCTCCAGCCAATAATAGTTTGGTGGCACCGGCCTGCAGAGATTCAGCCCCCGCAGTAGCAATCTTGTCATGCTCCAATACGTGAGCAACTTGCTCATTCACCATAATTTATAGTTATCTATAGTTTTGAGTTAATAAGGAAGCTAACGTCCACACATCTAAGTGCCGTTAACACGAAGGCTGACTAAAAGTAGCATTACCTTGATCAATTGCAACACTATCCGTATTTATCAAATCCTAGCCGACGAAAAGACCTTTCCAGAATACAAGCCTGCGATAAACACCCCGTATTGTGCTGCGGACATGTGATTACAAACCATCAAGCAGGTCCCGATCAGGTCCCAAAGCCTCGTTCAAGCCATAGACACGCGCAGGCTTTGACAACCGGTCAATCACCCGTTTGTCCGCAACGACCTCGCTATCTTCATCAAGCAATCCGGGCAGATCAGCTTGTGTAAGATCCGGTTCGGTCACCTTCTGCTCTTCGGACAATGACGGATGGCGTTGCTGCTGCATTCCACCCTCATCGGCATTCCCGGAAACAGAAGGATCACGATCTGCACCAGACAGACGTTCATCCATTTTACGCACCTGTCCTGACCAGTCATCTTTGCGAGCGACTGGCTTGTTCGGATACTCTAAGTCCGAAAGAAGCGGCGCCGATAAGATACGGGATGTGAAGTTTCGATCTTCGTAGTAGCGCAGCTTCTTCGCCCGGATCGGCGAAAACCCGGAAATCAGGACCAGTTCATCCTTGGGCGGCAATTGCATCACCTCACCTGCGGTCAGAAGCGGCCGTGCCGTTTCCTGACGCGAGACCATCACATGGCTGAGCCAAGGCGCCAATCTATGGCCGGCATAGTTGCGCATGGCCCGCTGCTCTGTTGCCATGCCAAGCGCATCGGAAATCCGTTTGGCAGTCCGTTCATCGTTTGACGAGAATGCGATCCGGACATGGCAGTTATCAAGGATGGCGTTGTTCTCGCCATAGGCCTTCGAGATTTGATTAAGCGATTGTGCAATCAGATAAGCCCGGATGCCATACCCGGCCATAAAGGCCAGGGCCGTCTCGAAGAACTCCAACCGCCCAAGAGCCGGAAATTCGTCGAGCATCATCAACAATAGATGTTTGTGTCCCTTGGCAGGGTCGCCTTCAAGACGTTCCGTTAACCTGCGGCCGATCTGATTAAGCACCAGCCGCACCAAAGGTTTGGTTCGGGAAATGTCGGATGGCGGAATGACCAGATAGAGCGAAACAGGTTTGTCGGCATCCATCAGATCGGCGATCCGCCAGTCACACGCTGCCGTGGCCATCGCCACCGTCGGATCGCGATACAGCCCGAGAAAAGACATGGCTGTCGACAGGACACCGGACCGCTCGTTCTCGGATTTGTTGAGCACTTCCCGTGCAACCGATGCAACAATCGGATGCACCTTCGGGTCATCCGGCGTCCCCAAATGATTGGTTGCCATCATCCGGCGCAAAGTGGCCGGAAAAGAACGTCGTGGATCGGACAGAAACGTCGCAACACGCGCCAGTGTCTTTTCTTCCTCAGCATACAAAACGTGCAGGATGGTACCGACCAGGAGCGCATGACTGGTTTTCTCCCAATGATTCCGCCGCTCCAGTGCACCCTCCGGATCAACCAGAATATCCGCGATGTTTTGCACATCACGGACTTCATCCGGTCCTTTACGCACCTCCAGCAAGGGATTGTAACGCGCCGAGCGGGGATCGGTCGGATTGAACAACAAACAATGGGAGAATTTGGAGCGCCATCCAGCCGTCAGTTGCCAGTTCTCCCCCTTGATGTCGTGGATCACGGCTGAGCCGGTCCAGGACAGAAGTGTCGGGATGACCAGTCCGACACCTTTGCCCGAACGCGTTGGCGCAAAGGCCATCACATGCTCCGGCCCGTCATGCCTGAGATACCTGCTCTGGTATTTTCCGAGAAAAACACCTTTAGGACGAAACAACCCGGCTTTCGAGATTTCACGCGGGTAAGCCCAACGTGAAGAACCATAGGTCGTAACCAACCGGCTATGACGGGCTCGCCATAAGGAACCAGCTACTGCGGCAGCACACCCCATGAAGCCGCTTCCGGCCGCCAGCATTCCGGCCTTATCGAATACCTCCGGCGCATAGGCCTCAAAGAAATACCACCATTCAAACAGCTTCCATGGTTCAAAAACAGGCCAATCGAGAATAATGAACCAGGGATTACCAAGTTGTACCTGATAGCCCAGCATATCGGCACACCACTGGGTCGCCGCCCAAACACCGAGTATGATGACGGTAAAAACAACAAGGATTTGACCAATCAACAGCTTGGTCGGGGTCATATCTGATCTCGCCATTCCTTGCAGCGCGATAAACACACAGTGGCGGTCAGGAGATCATCATGTGGGTGAAGCAAAAAGCGGGCTTATATTTGATTATTTACGCCCTAGGTCTTCAGCCCTGGCATGTGGTGGCAATATAATGTGCCTTCATGCAAAAGAAGAACTATGGGACAAGTTTTGCAAGGAAACGCCACGACCACGCACGCCGTCCGAGCAACAATACAGCGATCGAAAGCTTCGGTCACAGAACTTGCGGAAACCTACAACCTGAACTCAGAAACTGTCCGGAAATGGCGCAATCGACAGACCGTCGAAGATATCCGGATGGGACCAAAGACCGCCCAATCGGCGGTGCTCTCACCGAAACAGGAAGCGATGTACATTGCTTTTTGCAAACTGTTTAGTCTCGACATTTGATGGAGTATTATTCTCATCGCGCATTGATGATGGCAGCAGCTGTGTAAATCATAGCGGGAAAGCTGAGTTCTATTTTGTCAGGTCTTATTGCAATTCGCCTGAACCCCCGAAGTCGGCAGAAGAAATTTTATATCAGACGGCTGAATCCTGAATTTTGTAGCGATTTCATCACGGAAACGGGTCAAAGGTAAGTCGTGTCGGCGCCAATTCCCCAGAAAATTCAACGCACTATTGAGTAATTCAAAGGTGTCTGAAGACGTAAAGGGTTTCAACCGGGATGCTGCATCGCAACGTTAGATTCGGAAAAACTGAAACTCCCGTTTGACAAGTTGGAAATTATTGTTACCGTTATGTTGTCCTTCGGGGCACAATCTATCAAATAGCGGCAACAAATCGCCGCATGCCAATCAAGGCCTGCTGTTTCTTTGCATTGCAACGAAGCGCGGGTTTTTTTGTTTTAGGGGCTTTTAGTTTTGGGCGAGACGCACACCAATCCGGTTTACCGGGTCGGATTTCTTTATTCCGTGACCGGACCGTACCGGGCCATAGCGCAGGATCTTTATGATGGCGCGCGCATGGCGCTCGAAGAGGTCAATCACGATCCTGAATTCGCATTCCGTCTTGCACCGGAGTTCCGCGATCCGGCCGGTGTGCCCGAACGCTATACCGAATTTTGCGACAGCCTCATCCGCCATGACGGGTGCAAGCACATCATCGGCACGATCACGTCGCTGGCACGCAAAGAAGTCCTGCCGACGGTTGAAAAGCTCGATGCGCTTTTGTGGTATCCGTGCCCGTATGAAGGGTTCGAATGCAGCGAGAATGTGATTTATACCGGGGCCAATCCCAATCAGCATATCCTGCCATTGTTTGAGCATGTGATCCCGAAATTCGGCCGCCGGGTCTATTTGACCGGATCGAATTATATCTGGGGCTGGGAAACCAACCGGATCGGGCGCGAACTTATTCAGGCCTGTGACGGGGAAGTTCTGGGCGAAAAGTATCTGGCGATCGACAGTGTCGATGTCGACCATATTATCGAAGACATCAAAGCCAAGAAGCCGGACTTTATCCTCAACAACATGATCGGCAATTCGAGCTATGCCTTTTTCAAGGCCTATCAAAAACTGGCCGAGCAGGACCCGGAATTCGCCGCCGACAAGCGCCCTATTGTCAGTTGCAACCTTACGGAATGCGAATTGGTGCAGTTGGGCTCGGCCGGGATTGGGCATCTGAGTACGGCGATCTACTTTGCCAATCAGACCGATGCACAAAACACCGCCTGGCTGGCGCGGTTCCACGAATTTGCCGGGGCGGACCGCATCCCGTCGGCCTTTGTCGCGCAAGGATATGCCACGGTCAAAATGCTGGCCCAGTCGATCCGGCGGGCCAATACCGATGACGTGCCCGCGGTCCGGCATCACTTAATGCGCAAACCGGTTCAGACACCTTTTGGCATGGTCCAGATCGATGCCACCAGCAACCATGCGGCGTTGACACCGTTGATTGGTGAAATCGGCGAAGCCGGATGGTTCAAGATCGTATCACGCGCCGATCAGGCGGTTGAGCCCGATCCCTATCTTGTGCATTTCGATGCCGATGCGTTCCGCCGCAAGGTGGGAAAGGCCGGGGCTAAAAATTTGCGGGTGGTCAGTTAATGAAACGCGCAAACCGCATCCCGAATTTCAGAGGCTGGCATGCATGGGTTCTGCACCGTCCGAGTGCAGCAATAGATCCATTGTTACGGCATCTTGAACGTTTGGGGATGACGGTTGACCGGTACTGGCCGGAATTGCCGGGGCTTGACGATGCGCAAAGCAAAGGGGCCGATATCCTGTTTTTCGATGCCGATATGGGCATGGATGAACAGTTCCCCTGGACACCCGATCATACACCAATGCCAAGTGTGGCCCTGATCGGGTCGGAGGCACCGGGGCGTCTGGAATGGGTATTAAGCCGTCAAAGTGGCGCCCATTTGCAAAAGCCGGTTTCAACGGCCGGGGTGTTCAGTGCGGCGGTTTTGGCTGTGCATGCCTTTGAACAACAACAAAAATTGCGGGCCGAGATTTGCGAGCTTCGCCGTCGGCTCAAACTGCGTCCGGTGGTCGCCAAGGTGCTGATGACCGTGATGCTCAGCCACAATATCGACGAGCACGGGGCGCTTAAAGCCATCCGGGCCGAAGCGATGAAAAAACAACAAACCATTGAAGACTATTGCGCGGCGATTGTTGCATCGGGCCGGACCGGTTCGGGTGACGGTGCGACGATTGCCCCGAACTAACGAAACAGGGTGGGTATGCTTGTTCTTACTGAACTGGCCAAAAGAAAACTGGCACTTTTGGGGTTGATCATCATCGTGATCATTGCGGGATCCGCACTGCTTGCGCCGTGGATCGCACCGTATGATCCGCAAAATCAGATGTTTGACGGTCTGACCATTGAAGGCGCGCCAATGCCGCCAAGTGCTCAGTTCCTTCTGGGCACGGATTTGCTTGGGCGTGATTTGCTGTCGCGTTTGATGTATGGCGCACAGACATCCCTGATCATTGGCGTCGTTGCCAATGGTGCCGCGGTCATCATCGGGGCATTGGTCGGCGTGACGGCGGGCTTTTTCCAAGGATGGATCGGGATGATCCTGATGCGGGCGACCGATTTGATGATGGCGTTTCCGGCCTTGTTGCTGGCAATTGTTCTGGCCGCAATTTTCACACCCAGTTTGTGGATCGTTGCCATGGTGATTGCCATGGTCAACTGGGTGCAGGTAGCGCGCGTGATTTACACCGAAACCCGGTCATTGTCGGAACGTGAGTTCATCGAGGCCGAATGGGGCATCGGTGCCGGACGTTTCCGCATTCTTTTCAAACATATGTTGCCGCATTTGCTGTCGACCATGGTGGTCTGGGCAACGCTGGGCATTGCCACCACGGTTTTACTTGAAGCAACGCTTTCCTATCTCGGTGTCGGGGTACAGCCACCAACGCCAAGCTGGGGCAACATCATTTTTGAAAACCAGACCTATTTCACCTCGGCACCGTGGCTGGTTTTCGTCCCCGGAACTGCGATCATTCTGTTGGCCTTGGCCTTTAATCTGGTCGGGGACGCCCTTCGCGACATTCTTGACCCGACCCAGAAGGGACGCCACTGATGTTTGCTTATATTCTTCGTCGTCTTGTTTCAGCACTTCTGATTCTGCTTGGCGTCAGTGTCGTGACCTATGCATTGCTTTATATGTTACCGGCCGATCCGGCACGCCAGATTGCCGGGCGTTCGGCAACGGCGGAAACGGTGGCCAATATCCGCGAACAGCTTGGGCTTAACCTTCCATTCTATCAGCAATATTTGCGGTATCTCGGCAATCTCCTTATGGGTGATTTTGGCCGTTCCTATTTGCAGAAAACCGAAGTCGGCGAACTGATTGCAGCGCGCCTTCCCGCCACCCTTCTTTTGATGGCCGGGGCGATTTTCTGTGAACTTGTGATGGGGCTGACGGCCGGGGCCATTGGTGCGATTAAACGCAATACATCGCTTGATCGGGGCTTGATGGTCGCATCTTTTGTCGGTGTTTCAGCACCGCAATTCGTGGTCGGCATTTTGATGCTGTATCTGTTTGCGGTGGTTCTGGGCTGGTTCCCGATTGGTGGCTACGGGACGTTTTCGCATCTGGTGTTGCCGTCTATTTCAATGGGGTTCCTTGGGGCGGGCTGGTATTCGCGGATGATGCGTTCATCGATGCTTGATGTCCTGCGTCAGGATTATGTGCGCACCGCACGGGCCAAGGGTCTTGGTCGGGCACGGGTCTTTTTCGTTCACGCCTTTCCCAATGCGCTTTTACCGATCATTGCGATGATCGGCATCGATATCGGCATGTTCATGAGCGGCATTGTGGTGGTCGAATCGGTGTTTGGCTGGCCGGGGATCGGACAGTTGGCATGGCAGGCCATTCAACGTGTGGACATTCCAATCATCATGGGTGTGACGCTGGTTTCGGCCTGCGCCATCGTGATGGGCAATCTATTGGCGGATTTGGTGGCACCGTTCATCGATCCGCGCATCAAGCTGCGCTGATGCACCAAAAAATGACGCAGCATTTCAGGAGGGAACCCATGGAAGATCAAATTCACAGGGAGACTATCAATAATGTTTAGCAAAGCACTGAAAGGTGTCGCATTTGCCGCACTTATTGCGGGTGCCGGCATCACGGCTGCGACACTTGGCGCCGATCAGGCCAAAGCCGGTGAAGGCAACATCGTCGTAACCTATAAGGACGATGTTTCGACCCTTGATCCGGCAATCGGCTATGACTGGCAGAACTGGTCAATGATCAAAAGCCTGTTTGACGGACTGATGGATTATGAGCCGGGCACCACGACGCTCAAACCCGATCTGGCGACCGATTACACGGTTTCCGATGATGGATTGACCTATACGTTTAATCTGCGCAAAGGGGTTACGTTCCATAATGGCCGCGAGTTCAAGGCATCGGACGTCAAATACACCCTTGAGCGTGTCGTAAACCCGAAAACCCAAAGCCCGGGTGCCGGTTTCTTTGACACCATCAAAGGATTTGCCGAAGAATCCGCGGGCGAAACCGAAAGCCTCTCGGGGATCGAAGTTGTTGACGATTACACCATCAAATTTACCCTCAATCAGCCCGATGCGGCCTTCTTGCATAAAATGGCGCTGAACTTTGCCCATATCGTGCCGAAAGAAGCCGTCGAGGAATGGGGGCAGGATTTCGGCAAACATCCGGTCGGAACCGGTGCCTTTGCACTCGAAGACTGGACCCTTGGCCAGCATCTGATTTTCAAGGCAAATCCGGACTACCATATCGACGGCATTCCGAAACTTGACTCGATCACCGTCGAAGTTGGTCAGGAACCGGTTGTCGCACTTCTGCGCCTGCAACGCGGCGAAGTCGATATCGCCGGTGACGGCATTCCGCCGGCAAAATTCCTCGAAGTGATGAATGACCCGGAATACAAGGATCTGGTGGTATCGGGCGAACAGCTCCATACCGGCTATATCACGCTTAATACCAACATCCCGCCTTTTGATAACCTTAAGGTCCGTGAAGCCGTCAACATGGCGGTCAACAAGGACCGTATCGTTCGCGTCATTAATGGTCGTGCACAGCCGGCCAACCAGCCGTTGCCGCCACTGATGCCGGGTTACAACAACGATTATGCCGGTTACGCCTTTGATCCGGACAAGGCCAAAGAACTTCTGGCCGAAGCCGGGTATGCTGACGGCGTTGAAACCACCCTGTTTGTGGCCAATACCGATCCGCAGCCGCGTATCGCACAGGCCATCCAGCAGGATCTTTCGGCGATTGGCATGAAGGTTGAAATCAAATCCCTGGCACAGGCCAACGTGATTGCTGCTGGCGGCGAAGCCGATCAGGCACCAATGATCTGGTCGGGTGGCATGGCATGGATTGCCGATTTCCCGGATCCCTCGAACTTCTATGGCCCGATCTTGGGTTGTGGCGGTGCGGTTCCGGGTGGCTGGAACTGGTCATGGTACTGTAACGAAGAACTTGATGCAGAAGCCTCCAAGGCCGATGCGATGGCCGATCCGTCACAGGCCGATGCCCGCATCGACATGTGGCGCGACATCTTTACCAAAGTAATGGCCGATGCGCCGTGGGTTCCGGTGTTCAATGAACAGCGTTTCACCATTCGCTCGCCCCGTATCGTGGCCGACGACGCCCTGCTTGTCGATCCGGTCCACATTCCTGTTCACTATGACTACATTGCGGTGAAGTAAACATGTGCAAATGTGCGGATTACACAATCCACTCTGCGCACTGTCATCATGGGTGGGATCATTCGATCCCACCCGCACAGACAGTGGCGCCCGGTACCACCATTGAATTTGAATGCGTCGACAGTGCCGCAGGCCAGTTCAATGAAAACAGTACGGTTGCGGATGTGACCGCACTGGATTTTTCGAAAATCAATCCGGTGACCGGTCCGGTCTTTATTGACGGGGCAGAACCGGGTGATGCGATCAAAATCACGCTCGAAGGGTTCAAACCATCGGGATTTGGCTGGACAGCCAACATTCCGGGCTTTGGCCTTTTGGCCGATCAGTTTGAAGACCCGGCGTTGCATATCTGGAAATATGATCCTGATACGCTGGCCCCGTCTTTGTTTTCCAAATATGGCAAGGTGCCGCTTAAACCGTTTGCCGGAACCATTGGTCTTGCCCCGGCGGAACCGGGCCTGCATTCGGTTGTGCCGCCGCGCCGGGTTGGTGGAAATCTTGATATCCGCGACCTTGCGGCGGGTACCACGCTTTATCTTCCGGTCGAAGTTGCCGGTGGGCTGTTTTCAATCGGGGACACGCACGCCGCACAGGGCGATGGCGAAGTTTGCGGGACGGCAATCGAAAGCCCGATGAACGCCACCGTGACCCTTGATCTGGTGAAAAATGCGCAGCTTGAAACGCCGCATTTCACAACACCGGGGCCGGTAACCAGCCATCTTGATAGCAAAGGCTATGAATGCACGACCGGCATCAGCAATGATTTGCTGACCGGGGCGCGTGATGCGGTGCGCCGCATGGTCGACTGGCTGTGCAAGACACAGGGCATGTCAGCGGTTGATGCATATATGCTGTGTTCTGTCTGTGGTGATCTGCGCATCAGCGAAATTGTCGATCAGCCCAACTGGGTTGTGTCGTTCTATTTCCCGCGCATTGTATTCGACTAAGCATTTTCGGGGCAGGGTTACCCGATGGTGCCTTGCCTCGAGCCACTTATTTAAGTTTTCAAATAAATAAAGAATTTCGCAGGGTTGGCAGAATGACCGAACAGGGCAGCAAAGCGGTGGAAAAGATCCTTGAAGTCCGTGATCTGGTGACACAGGTCGCGACATCCACCGGTCCGAAAACCGTGGTTGATGGATTGAGCTTCGATCTTTATCGCGGCGAAACGCTTTGCATTGCCGGGGAGTCCGGCAGTGGTAAGTCAATGACCTCCCTGTCGATCATGGGGCTTTTGCCCGAACCGATGGCAAAGGTTGCCAGTGGGGCGGTGTGTCTTAACGGGATTGATTTGCTGGGTCTGTCGGAACGTAAAATGCGCAACATTCGCGGCAACAAGATCGCGATGATTTTTCAGGAACCGATGACGTCGCTCAACCCGGTTCTGACAATCGGGCGTCAGCTTGGCGAAGCGATTTCGACCCATAATCAGATGTCCGCGGCCAAGGTACGCGCCCGCGCGCTTGATGTGCTTAAACAGGTTCGCATTTCCGAACCGCAAAAACGGCTTTCGCAATATCCCCATGAACTGTCGGGCGGCATGCGCCAGCGGGTGATGATTGCCATGGCGTTGGCCTGCAACCCCGATGTCCTGATTGCCGATGAGCCAACTACGGCCCTTGATGTGACGATTCAGGCACAGATTTTGGGGTTAATGCGCGATCTGCAACGCGAAACCGGCACCGCCATCATTCTGATCACCCACGATATGGGGGTTGTCGCCGAAATGGCCGACCGGGTGATTGTCATGAACCAGGGCAAGGTGGTCGAAAGTGGGACGGTCACTGAGGTGTTTGAAGCCCCGAGTGATGCCTATACCCGCGGCCTTTTGGCCGCCGTGCCCCGTCTTGGTGCGATGACCGGGACCGAAGGCCCGGCAAGTACGGACCGAAAGGCGCTTGATCTTGGCTTGGCCAAGCCGCTTGTTTCGGTGCGTGATTTGACCGTACGGTTCGATATCAAGGGCGGGTTGTTGCAACGCGTGCAAAAACGGGTTCATGCGGTCGAAAAGGTCAGCTTCGATATCTTCCCCGGCGAGACGCTTTCAATAGTTGGCGAAAGTGGGTGTGGTAAATCGACCACCGGCCGGGCCTTGATGAATTTGATCCCGTGGCAGGGCGAAGTGGTGATTGACGGGCGTGAAATCGATGCGACCTCGCGGCTGCAAACCCGGGCGGTGCGCCGAAACGTTCAAATGATTTTCCAAGATCCCTATGCGTCGCTTGATCCGCGCATGACGGTCGGTGAATTGGTGGCAGAACCGCTGGTGATCCATGGTCTGGCCAAGGGGGCGGAGCTTGATGACCGGGTGGAGTATCTGTTTAATCGGGTCGGGTTGCCCGTCGATGCCGCCACCCGCCATCCGCACGAATTTTCCGGCGGGCAGCGCCAGCGCGTCTGTATTGCCCGGGCATTGAGCTTATCGCCCAAGGTGATCATTGCCGATGAGTCTGTATCGGCTCTTGATGTTTCGGTACAGGCGCAGGTTCTGGATCTGTTGGGCGAGCTTCAGGCGGAAATCGGGATTTCATACCTGTTTATTTCCCATGATATGGCCGTGGTCGAACAGATCAGCCACCGGGTCGCGGTGATGTATATGGGCCAGATTGTTGAAATCGGGCCGCGTCGGGCGGTGTTTGAAAACCCGCAGCACCCCTATACCAAAAAGCTGATGTCCGCCGTTCCGATCCCCGATCCCAGAAAACGGCGCCAGCATTTCAACCTGATTACCGGCGAAGTACCAAGCCCGGTGCATGGTCTGGATTATCAACCCGATTTTGCCGATCTTCAACAGGTCGCCGCCCATCATTTCGTCGCCAGATCGGCCATTGAAAACGCGGCCTGAAAATTTGGGTGGCCTGCACACCCGTCAGAAACACCGTTCGGCAATGCGCACGATGTCACCGTGCATGACGCTGGTTGCCAAGGTCGCCTCCAATGCGATTCAGTCGGCGTCATTGCCGCGCAGGATTTCGACATCGTCCTCATCACAACGATAGGTCAAACCGCCACTAATTACTTAACAACCTATATTCTCTCTTCCAAAATGTTGATGGAGTATCGTTCAACAACAAGTGCCCGAAATCATGAAACAGACGGGCCACCTCTCTGCCTGCCAATCGCCCAAGATATCGTATTCCCGTCACGCATAATCCCCGACACCTGCTTGCCAAGCTGACGCTCCAGCACAGCCCGCCATGGAACAAGGGTAAACTCCCGGCTCTTTTCAATGAGCGCATATTTACCGCTGGCAAGTTCAACCGAACGCCGCAATGTTCCTTCCACGCGCTCGCCAGAGCCCGCCTCGACATAGGTCAAACCGAGTTCTTTCGAGAACTGCCGGGCAACGCGTGCCAATTCCCGCTTTTGCAATCTATCGATCAGATCGGAACGATAGACGGTCCGGTCCTGCTCCTGACGCGCCAGTCCCTGGGCAACTAGCCATTGACGACGTCTGGCCTGAGCGTCGCGCACCTCGCGACCAAAACCGGCATCCCGAACAGATAATGAGTCTGAACCCACCAGCTCTCGATCCAGCCAGGTCGCTCCGTCGGTTTCCAGTTGCTGCTCAAGCGACAGATGGGATAGTTGCCGGATCATCACCGGCGAGGCCTTGCCGCGCTCCCGTTCATATTCAACCGCCCGGTCGAGATGATCGGACGCAATAATCCATGTCCCATCCGGTTCACGTTCTACGCCTTGAGTCAAACGACGCATGGCTTCCAGCCGCCGGACATGGGTTCTGGCATATTCCTCCGTCGCCGTCGGATCATGTTCCAGATGCAAGTCGATGCTGTATTGCCCCTCATTCTCCTGGGCGACCTCTGCAACTGTACGGTCGACTTTCCGAGGTTGAATGTTCCTTGAAGATATCTGAACGATGCTGTCTTCGGGAACCGGTTCAGTCGCCTCCCCCTTGCCGATCTCGACATAGCGGGTCTTGCCATCCACCCCATCGACGATCAGATAATGCCGATCATTAAGTTCATCCGACAGGCCACGTGTGACAACACGACCGACGACAGGCTGTTGGTCCAATTCACTTCTTGCATCAATCACAAAATCGGCGGGGCTGCGGACAATCTCCCGGCGTTTCATTTCCCGGTGCAGGGTCTTGATGATGTCATCGCGTTCGCCCATCCGGGATAATGTTGTTTCCAGACCTGCCTCCAGACGCCAATGGCCGGGCGCAATTTCCTCGGCCAATCCAAGACGCCTGAGCTTCTGCAAACGTCCCGCGCGGAGGCTCTGGCGAAAGGCATCTCTGTCTGCTGCGCTCACAATCCGGTCCTCGCCGATCTGACGCAGCAGGTTACGGTCAATGCTGGTCAGGCGATCCTGATCGATTTCACGCCGCAACCGGTTTTCAATTTCCAGATCGGTGCGCGGCCCGAGATCAAGGCTGACAATCTCGGCGGCACGTTCGCGCATACCGCGTGCCATATAGTTGCGGGCAATAACCAGATCACGCCCTTGATCATCCTTGCCGCGCATCAAAATATGGGTATGCGGATGGCCGGTATTGAAGTGATCGACCGCCACCCAGTCGAGGGTCGTGCCAAGGTCGATTTCCATCTGCCTCATCAGCCGCCGGGTCACCGGCTTGAGATCAGCATATTCTGCACCGTCCTCGGCCGAAACGATAAAGCGGAACTGATGCCGGTCACCATCGGCCCGCTCGAGGAATTCTTTACCATCCGCCCGATCCTGATCCGCGTTGTAAAGCGCGCCGGGCAATCCTTCTCTTGTGACGCCGTCGCGCTGGATATAGCGCAGATGCGCCCGTGCACCCTGCATGCCTTTCCCGGTCAACCGGACAATCCGTGATTTGATGATCACCCGACGCAGAAACTTGCGCCCACCCTTGCCGCCACGCGAGCGAATCTTGCCAAGCTTCGGTTTGAAGACATCGTCAGCCATTGCATTCTCCAATGCTTTCCAGCAACAATTGGCACCATTAAAGACAAGGGTTTCTGCGGCTCAGCGTGGAGAATGGCACCATCCCTGCCCGCCTTGGCACTATCCTTCGCCATGAAAAAAAGATGTGCAGACAAAGATTTGAGGGCATCGAGGCAACACGATGGTGCCGTTGTTTTATCTTGCCTTACGCTGCCCCGCTCTTCTGCCTCCAAGCGCATACCAGTTCGCATCTGGCTCCAAGCCTGCGAAAAACTCACGGGAACACACCGGAACCATTGCTGTGACTGGAAAGCGGGAAGAACAGAGCGGACCCGGAGAAATCCCCGGTCCCACCCGTATTGTCGCCCTCTCGCGTTGACACAAGCTCTTCAAGCTTTGGGACATAGCGTTGCGTTTCCACCGGCAAGGGTTTTCCGAAACGCAGATGAGCTTCATACCGTCCGGGACCGGCATGATAGGCCGCGAACAGACCGGGATAGCCGAACCGATCATACATCTCGCGCAGATAAGCGGTGCCTGCGAGAATGTTGTCACGCGGATTGAAAGGATCATTGCCAAAGCCATAACGCTGTCGCAATTCACCCCAGGTTGCCGGCATCAATTGCATTAACCCCATCGCCCCGGCCGAAGAAACCGCGTCCGGTTTACCGCTACTTTCCACCTCTATGACAGCACGGATCCATTCCGAGGGAATGGCAAATCTTTGCGATGCGGTTACGATTTCGTGGTCCCAATTCTCCGCTGGCTGAGCATGAATATTGCTGATGAAGAGCCAACAAAGAAGGAAGATCAGAAGGTTCAGTTTACCCATAATGGTACGAGCCTCCCGATCAGGTTTTTGCTCCGCACAGGCCCGAAATACCGGCTGTCAAATGAGGCTGGCACTTCTGCCATCAGCAGGAAATATTCGCCGTCCTGCAGTAACCGGCACCCCTGCCACAGGCGCATTTTACGCCCGAAACTGTCGCGCTCAAGCTGTCGGGCGACCGCATGACCGTTGATCAGAATGACGCGACGGGCCACACAAACATGGTCCCCGGCAATGGCCGCAATGCGTTTGACAAGCGGGACATTGGCCGGGATGTAGTGGCGTGAACTTGCCAAGGCGGATACCGGTTTCGGGGGACGAACCAGAACGAAATCACCCTTTTGGGGCGCGCCGGAAACCATCCGATAGAGCCCGACCGGGGCGCTCGGCGATGCGTTCCAGATCAGCCACGGGATTCTGTTATAGGCTGTAGAAAGACCGATCAGGCCAATCCCGAGAACACCCAAAAGACCGGGACCGATGCCATGCCGGACATCCTTCCGGGGCATCAAGTGCCGCGATAAATGGCGGTATCTCATGCGCGTTCTCCGTCATCGGAGTGCGTGCCGGGTTCACGCCCTTCCGACCAGGCATCGAGATCGTCGATATGATAACGGACATAACGGCCATGTTTGCGATAGCGTGGTCCCTTGCCATTGAAACGCATCTTTTCAAGGGTTCGGGCGGATAGGGAAAGATAGAACGCCGCCTGCTGGGTGGAGAGAAAAGGGCTGCCCTTGCGGGCTTCCATCGCCCGTGTGTTGTAATCCGTCATCACGCGATCCTTTCGTCGAACATCGTCAAAAGCGATCGGAGTGTGGCGGGACAGGACGGGTCTGGGGACGCTCGAAAACCGCCCCCCTGTCAAAAACGATCCCCCTCATGGTGACGGGATTTCCATCACGAAAGGAGGCTACACCAATATTCAACTGCGGTCCTGAACATGCCCTTTGGTTATGGATTGTGCAGGGATTTCAGCAGACCATTCAGTTCAGTAAGCTGCTCCTCGGCTTCGCGTTTTTCCTCTTCCGGCAGGCCGTTCCGCAGTTCAATTTGCACCAGCCAGAGGGCCTCGTGCAGTTCGTCTTCACTGTAAAAATGGCCTTGATATGCGATGGAATGTGACATGATCTGCTCCTTCGATTGAACCGTTCTGTCATTGAGAACAGCGATCCGAAGGCATCCGCGCTGCATCGGTCAGGGACGGCCTTAGCCGCCGCGAAGCGGGCGCGGGAGGAACCGAAATGCAGAATGAAGCGAAGCGGAATGACGCATTTTGGCGGGGCCCGCGATCCTTGACGGATGCCAAAAGCCGGATGGCAAAATGGCACATTCGAGACGACAAACTCTCTTTCCCCTGCCCCACACGGAGCACAGTCTGTGATGGCGGAACATAAGAAAAGCCCCACCGGGATAACCCGGCAGGGCCAAGTGAGAAGGATATTTTCAGCGTTCGCGCGGTTCCCAAAGGGCCAGATGCGAGACGCCATCCTCGGTCGGTGTTTCGAGTTTGACGAGGCGGGCCCGAACCCAGTTTGGCCCGAATTCGGGGGCGGCGATCTTGAGGTTGATATAGGTTTCACCGCTGGTTTTGGCGATCTGGCTCCAGCCCGCACCGACCTCGTATCGGTTACCGTTGCCGGCATAGACGCGATAGTCAGGAGCGTTTTCGGCGATTTTTTCGGTCGGAACGATAACCAGGTTGGCGTTGATATTCAGGGTTTTGAGAAGGCCGGTGAAGCTGCCGTCATTCTGTTTGGTGAAAGTGCCAAGGGTGATAGCCATGATAGGTCTCCATTTGCTGTTTTATCGCGGGATCATCCCTGCGATGTCGCCAGCGAAAAGACCGCATAGCCGGAACGGTTCATCCGAAGGAGCGCAGCACAGCGAAGCACCCGCACGATCGAAAAATTTGTCGCGCGAGGAAGCCGGACGCAGGACGGCGGGGACATTTTTCGATCAGGCGGGTTGAACGGAACGGCGCGGGATTTACGCGCACAAAGACATGCAGGAATGGTTTCCACGAGCCTCAAACAGCCCAAAAGCGGAGACGAATAGCCATCAGACCAAGCCTTTACCAGAATAAAGACGACCAGAAACTTGGCGTTTTAAAGGTCGAAACCAGTCCCGTAGCTCGTTTGGTTCCGGAGGAACATCACGGTCCCCAATTCTGCTGTTCTGAGGCAAACCCAAACCGTTCGATCAAGGTATCGGCTTTGAACCGTTCTCCTGACCGCATCAAATCCTGCAATTCCCGGAATTATTTCTCGCCCACACGAACTTGAATCAAAGGCAACACCCCATACTTATGAATAGGACAGTAGTTACGGGCCGTCGTTACACGATTAAAGATCGCCCATCGCGATCACAACTCACCTCTGGGGAGAACCTTTCATGGCTTTCAATCTTTTCAAGAACGGTAATGGTGCGTTGCAGGGGCAACAGATTTATGAAGCTCTGGGCCGATCAATGGCCGTGATCGAATTTTCGCTGGACGGTAAAATCCTCACCGCCAATGCCAATTTTCTTGCCACCATGGGCTATGAACTGGATGAGATTGTCGGCAAGCATCATTCGATATTTGTCTTATCCGAATATGCCAAAAGCCCCGCCTACAAGGAATTCTGGCAGAAGCTTTCAAACGGTGAATTTGAGCGCGATGCGTTTCAGCGTATTCGCAAGGATGGTGAAACCGTCTGGCTTGAGGCAACATACAACCCGATCCTCAATGCCAGCGACCAGCCGGTCAAAGTCATCAAGTTTGCCACAGACATCACAGCCCGCCGCAAGGAACACGCCGCGCTGGAAGGGATGCTCAAAGCAATTGACCGCTCCCAGGCCGTTATCGAATTTGATCTCAATGGCAAAATTCTCAAAGCCAACCAGAATTTCCTCAATAGCATGGGATATAAAGAGGACGAAATAATCGGGAAGCACCACAGCATGTTTGTCGAACCGGGCTATGACAGTTCATCCGAATATAAAGAATTTTGGGGTAAATTGAGAAAAGGCGAGGTTCAGGCCGCCCAGTTCAAACGCCTTGGCAAGAATGGCAAGGAAGTCTGGCTGGAAGCCGCCTATAATCCGATTTTTGATCAAAACGGCGTCCCGGAAAGGGTTGTCAAACTTGCAACGGATGTCACCGAACAGGTGCAGCTTCTGATCAATCTCAAAGCGATGATCGACACCAACTTTGGCGAGATCGACGAGAATATCGTCAGTCTCGACACGGCGGCAGCAAGCGGTGCATCGGCGGCGGCCCAAAGCTCCAGTTCCGTCCAAACCGTCGCGGCCAGTGCCGAAGAACTGTCCGCCTCGATCGCCGAAATCTCACGCAGCATGGCACAGAGCCGGGATGAAACGGAACGTGCCTTTTCCCAAACCGTCAATGCCAACCAATCGACACAAAAAATGGCGGACGTGGTTTCTGCAATGACCGGCATCGTCGAAGTCATTCAGGGCATTGCCGGGCAGATCAATCTGTTGGCGCTGAATGCCACCATTGAATCCGCCCGTGCCGGGGAAGCCGGAAAGGGATTTGCCGTTGTCGCCAATGAGGTCAAAAACCTTGCCAATCAGGCAGCCAAAGCCACCGACCAGATCTCGGCCGAAATCAGTGGCGTGCAGGAAATCTCGAACGAAGTTGTCCGGTCACTTGAAACAATTCGTGGCTCGATTGAGACCGCACGCGACAGTGTGACCAGTATCTCGTCATCCGTTGAAGAACAAAGTGCCGTGACAGAGAGTGTTTCTCAAAACATGCAGACAATGGCGGTATCGGTCGATGAACTGGTACAAAGGCTCACCGAGATTCAGGGTATTTCCGGTACGGTCGGGAATTCCGTCACAAGAACGCGTGAAGCGGCCGAAATTCTGGCGAGATAATTCAAAATCGGGGCCGTCAAAGAGGGTGGAGAATAGTCGGCCAATCGATTGCATGAGGCCTGGAACAGAGTAGTTATCTCGGCTTTACCGACATCTTAAGGCCCGTTACTTTGCAAGTCTGGTCTTTAAATCGGATCGGTGATGAAGGACAAGACATTTGCAGCTTACTCCGAACGTCACAGTTTCCCGATCCCCCCATCCCTGCATACCGGAGAAGCATGTGACCGATATTGCTATCACCCAGCTTAAGACCGCCAAACCGACAGATGTTCAAGCTATTGGAGCCCTGGTGACACAATTGTCTTCAACCGAACCTGGCTTTTCTCTGGGAAATCTGAAGGCGATGCTAGCGGACCCGTCGACAACAATCTTCGTGGCTCGTGCCAATGAAGAAATAGTCGGCATGACAACCCTGGTCATCTTTCGGGTTGCGACGGGACTACGTGCCTTCATTGATGATGTGGTTGTAATGACAACCCATCAAAAGCGCCGTTTGGGAGAAAGACTGGTGCGCGCAGCAATTAATCATGCGACATCCCATGGGATCGAAAAGATAGATCTGACCTCCCGACCTTCTCGTGAGACAGCCAATCGTCTGTATCAACGAATGGGCTTTGAACGACGGGAAACGAATGTTTATCGCTTGAAACTCAAGGCGGGCGTGGTTTCACCGGAGCCATGAAACGCCCGGTCATCTATCGGGAAAATCCTCGTTAACACTTACCTCTCGAACGCCCGGCGCGCGATAATAGGACAGCCAAGCTTATCGCTCACTCATCGCGGAGGCAGTCGTGGGCGAAAGGGTTGGTTCGTTGCATCGAACGGTGCCCTGCTTATGTGCGAACCACAGTTTCGTGGTCGCAGATTTTGGAAAGAGCAGCGCGTCACGCGCCACTCTCACCAAACCGCCAGACCGGAATACCGGCCTTGCGTGCCTTGTCAGCAAGGTTCTGCGAGATACCCGAACCGGGAAACAGGATCACGCCGATGGGCAATGCATCAAGCATCTGATCGTTGCGTTTGAAGGGTGCAGCATTGCGGAACCGGTTCCAGTCAGGCTTGAACACGATCTGGGAAACATTTCGATTATCCGCCCAGCAGGCGGCAATCTTCTCGGCCCCTTTGGGTGAACCGCCATGGATCAGGACCATATCCGGATGCTTTGATTTGGCTGCATCCAGCGCTTCCCAGATACGGACATGATCGTTGCATTCGAGACCACCGGTAAAGGCAATGCGTGGGCCAGACGGCATCAGGGGTTCAATTTCCGCCTTGCGTTTGGCAGCCAGGAAGTCGCGACTATCGATCATGGCAGCGGTGAGTGTCCGACGGTTGGTGAGCGATCCGTTGCGCGGCCGCCATGCCGAGGCGGTCAATAATTCATAATGATCGCAGGCAATCTCGCGAAAGGTTTCGAACATGTCGCGCCGCTCGATGATTAATTCGCCCGTGGCAAGAGAGCGTTCGAGTTCGACGGATTTGATCTCCGACCCATCCTGTTCGGCGGTCAGTCGGCGCTGTTGCTGCTCATTGTCATCAAGCAACCGATCCAGCCAGGCTATGCGGCGATGGAAGATATTGACGACGTTCCACAGGCATTCGCCGAGATCCTTTTCGAGCGCACTGTCGCCCAGAAGATCGACGAAGATGTTCATCCCGGCCGCAATCAGTTGATCAGCCTGATCGGGTTCGGGCATCGGACCAAGAGTGTTTTCATGGGGCCCCGGATGAATTTCGAAGAGATGGAGTTGATCGCTTGCCAAATTTGTCGCGGAGGCATCGGAGTGGTCGGTTTGCAGGTCAGAATTGCAGGACAGCATGGTTCTTTCTCCCGGTGACGAGACCGCATTCTTTGCGGTCTTTCCGGGGATTGCCCGCCGGAGGGATCAGGGCCGGTGGCATCCGTGGGTCCTTTTGCGATGGCAGCGCACAAGCACGATCCGGACCGTAACGCAGTGGAGGACAGCCTGCTGTTGCCACCGGCCCGACCTCCGGCAAATCCCCGCACTGGAAAGACCGCGATGCGGTCCTGAGGAGAGAGAACAGACCTGTTCTGTCATGCCGGGCCGTGACCAGACGCATGACGGCTACGTGTAGGCTGTGGGCAAAGTACAAACCGCGGAACGTCTTCGGGAAGTAGTTGACGCGCAATCGATTGCCGAACCGGATCAGGACCGAAGGTGATCAGGTCGGCATTGAAGTCATCCAGCCGGGGCACGAGTGCACGGATATCCCGATCCGTATGCCGGGACCGAAGACGGTTGAACGCCTGCCATCCGGCTGGATCATTGTCACTGGCAACGTAAAGCCGCTGCAGAATATCGGGCAGGATCAGCGCCCCGAGATGCGCTGCCGACAGAGCGGCAAGGACCGGCAGGTTCGGGAACAGCATTTTGAGGGTGAGCGCTGTCTCAAGACCTTCCGCCGCGATAGCAATGTCTCCCAACTGACCGAAATGAACGGCATGTCCCAGAAGCTGCCCTAGTGCCCGGCGTGGTTGGTCAACCGGTGCCTTGTCGCACGTTTCCGGGTCAAGCCAGGTACGATGAATGCCGGTGATCATGCCCTTGAGATCGGTGACCGCTGCAATCAACGCGGGCCAGACCTCAACCCCGGTCTCATTGCGGTAATAGCAATGCGGGTGGAACCGCAGGGCCGTGTGATCCTGGGTCAATTGCATACCCCTGCTACCCAGATACCGTTCGGCAAGTGTGCCCGTGATCGGGACTGATGCCGCAAACAGGCGGCGTGCCGCGGCAATCGGATCATAGGCATCCGAGCTGTCCTGAGAGACAGTAACCGGTGGTTCGGGAAGGCACGGCATGCCTAGAAAGTGTCGTGCTTCTGCCAGAGCATCGCGAAACGAAAGGCCACGATTGAGCATGATCAGATCGAGAAGATCACCATATTCACCGGTGGCGGCATCGCACCATTTCCCGGCACGGTACCCGCTGATACGGACAAAAAGACTGCGCCCCGGCGTGCCATGGACATCGCCGCATATCCAGTATTGTCCCTGCCTTCTGCCCGATGGTAGATAACATCGGCATACCGCCAGGGCCTGAGAGGCCAGCGCATCTGCCAGCATTCCCACCTGCATGATATCGCTCCTCAGAAAAGAAGCCCGATCCATAGCGGACCGGGCTAGAAGATAGAGACGGGATTATTCGGCTGCAGTCGCGACCGGTTCCGAAGGCCCATCATCCGGCTCGTCCTCGGCAACTGATTGCAGTTCCGGCGTCCGTAACGGCTCGGGCACCCAGCCGGTATCGTTCAGCAACTGCTCGGCCTCACGTACCATGCCCCCCTTCTTGAGGTGATCGATCCGTTGGGCAGTTTCCGTGCCCAGCGCCTCGGTGACCGCTTCGAGAATGCGGTTCTTCGGCACCCGCGAGAGGTAATTGTCCGCAGTCGGTTTCCAGCCGGATGTTGCCATATCGAGTTTCAGGACATCGGCAAGGATATCGGCATGACGGACGGCATCGCTGTGACGGTTCCAGGGTTCCGACACCGCATAGAGGGTCAGCGAGACGCAATGGGCAAACAGAGCCATACGGCTAAGCGCGACCAAGGCATTGATTCCTGAGCCCAGCATCAAGGCGAAGTTGAGCCAGAGCAATGCCAGCAGCACGCCGTAGTAGTCCAGACGGGCATGCGGTTCATCGCTGTGCAGCGTGCCAATCTCCAGGGTGCTGTCCCCGGAGGCTCGAAGTTGATGTCTGCGCATGAGCAGGCTTGCGATCGGACCACCGATGGTGCAGGCCGCGATCAGGCCAATCATGTTCGCCGCCAACCCCAGTTCCTGCGCCTGTGCAATGCCGAGGGTTTCAACGAAGTAATCGGACCAGGCCAAGGTAGTGCCCACCCCGCCGGTCAGGGAAATGGACCCGACCATGAGTCCGGCGCGCGGATCCAGGCCGAATGCGCGTGCCGTCTCCATCCCAACGAGGTTCTGCAGCGCCATGAAGCCGATGGCCAATCACGACAGGATCATCAAAGGCCGTCCATCATGGCGCAGCGTGCGAGCGTCGGTACTTAGGCCAATGGCGGCAAAAAAAGTACAGCAGAAGCGCGTCTCGTGCTTCCAGATCGAAACTGACCGTGACCCCTATCCCGTAAGTACAGGACGAAGACAACCAAGGCGCAGGCCAAGCCGCCCACCAAGGATTCCGGAATGCTGTAACGACGCAGAATGCTCGAACGCGCCACCAAGCCGTTGCCCACAAACAACAGCAGAATGGCGAGCGTGAAGCCATGGAAGGCATCGATCTTCATCGCACCTTCCCCCTGTCCAGGCAGGACAGCGCATGGCTGGCGGCGATCCACTCTTCGTTGGTGGGTTCGACTGCCACGATGACTTGGCTGTGGTCGGGGGAAATCGTCGCCGCGTCGCTGGCGTTGGCGTCAGTATCCAGGGCAACGCCAAGAAAACTCAGTGCCGCACAGACGCGCTCGCGAATGAAGGCGTTGTGTTCACCGACGCCCGCCGTGAACACGAGCATGTCCAGGCCGCCCAGAACAGCGACCAAGGCACCGATCTCGCGCACGATGCGACGCACGTAGAGGGCAAGCGCCAAACGCGCTCGCTCACCCGTTTCGCCTTCATCGTTCTCGTGCCGGACAATGATGCGCGGCTCGGCCGAGATGCCCGAAACGCCGAGCAGACCGGACTCGTGATAGAGGACACGCCCCACTTGTTCCAGTGAAAGCTTTTCGATCTCCATCAGGTAGAGCACGGTGCCTGGATCGAGCGCGCCGGTGCGGGTACCCATCATCAGGCCGTCAAGTGCGGAGAAACCCATGGTGGTGGCGACGCTCTGGAGCCCCTGCATGGCGCACAGGCTGGCGCCACTGCCCAAGTGGGCAACGATGGTGCGCCCGCGCGCCGCGTCGCCATGGCGCTCGGGCAAGGCCACCGCCATGTACGCATACGACAGGCCGTGAAATCCATACCGGCGTAGACCGCGCTCCCATGCGGCATAGGGCAACGGCAGAACCCGCTCGATCTTAGGGATGCTGTGATGGAAGCCGGTATCGAAGCAGGCCACCTGCGGCAGCTCCGGCTGTTCGCGCAGCAGGATATCGATGGCCTCCAGCGCGAATGGCTGGTGCAGTGGCGCGAGCGGGATGTATTCCTGCAAATCGGTGAGTACCTGGAGGTCCACGCGAACTGGCTTGAAATATTTACTGCCGCCGTGGACGATCCGATGAGCGACCGCACCGATCCGGCGGCCATCGAGTCGCTGACTGACACGATCGCGGATGAGGCGCAATGCGGCGCGATAGGGATGTGCCGTATCCAGTTCGATCGGGAACGGCGCAACCCCGGTCTCTCCGAAATCCGGATCGGCGCCGCCGATTCCCTGCACCTTGCCATTCCACAACGCCTGGCGAGGCAGTGGCGTGGCCGAGGGGTCGAACACGGCAAACTTGATGCTGGATGAACCGCAGTTCAGCACAAGGATCAGTCCGTGCTCGGGACGCCAGAAGCGGGCCTTGGTCGCATCCATCATGTCGTCCTCTTTTTGCCCAGCCCCGGTGACGTCGCCACGGTGTTCGGGTATGCCTGCGCTCTCATCGTCGTCAGACTCAGCGCGCTGTGTAACCGCCATCGGCGATGAGCTGGGTGCCCGCAAAGAAACTGCTTCCTTCCGATAGCAAAAACGCCACGGCATGGGCGATTTCGTCCGGGGTGCCCAGGCGACCGATCGGGTGCAGGCCGACGGCCTCCTCAAGGGCCGATTCACCCAGGAAATCCAGGATGGGCGTACGCACGTAACCAGGATGGATCGAGTTGATTCGGATCCCCTTGGCCGCATAAGCGAGCGCTGCCGACCGGGTCAGCCCGGTCACAGCATGCTTGGCTGCGACGTACGCGGGGTTCGCTGCATCGCCGACCACCCCCAGGATCGAAGAGACGTTGACGATGGCACCACCTCCTGAACGAAGGATCGCGGGAATCTGATAGCGCAGGCCATAGAACACGCCGTTCAGGTTGACATCAATCACCCGGCTCCAGGCGGCAGGGTCCAGTTCCCCCACTGGGCTCTGGTCGCCACTGATACCGGCGTTGTTGACCGCAAAATGAAGGTCGCCAAACGTATCGACCGCGCAGGCCACAGCAGCCTGAACCTGGTCGATGCGTGCCACGTCGGCCACATTGGCCACGGCTTGGCCGCCATCGGTGTTGATGAGCTTGGCGACGCGCTCGGCATTGTCGGCACTGACATCCGAGACGACGACACTCAAGCAGTTACTCGCAAGAAGTCGCGCGATGGCCTCGCCAATGCCGGATCCTGCACCGGTGACCAGGGCTACGCGGCCAGAAAATGAGTACTTCATAGTGTTTCCTCCAATGGGGTGGATACGTTGCTGATAAGTCGATTCACGGGGGTGACAGCCGATAGTGGTGCGCCAGCATCAGTGCTATCGCGCATGAGGCCATGCGTGTATCGCGCGAGTCGGCGCGGCTGGTCAGAATGACCGGCACTTTCGCTCCGAGGACGATTCCGGCGCTGGCTGCGCCGCCCAGGAATATCAACTGCTTGGCAAGCATGTTGCCGCTCTCCAGGTCAGGCACGACAAGGATGTCGGCCTGCCCGGCGACCTCGGAGACGATCCCCTTGGTGCGCGCAGCGGCGATGGAGATCGCGTTGTCGAAGGCCAACGGCCCGTCGAGCAGGCCGCCAGTGATCTGGCCGCGATCGGCCATCTTGCACAGCGCCGCCGCGTCGAGCGTGGCCGTCATTGTCGGGCTGACCGTCTCGACTGCGGCCAGGATTGCGACCTTGGGTTCGCGCACGCCGATCACCTGCGCCAGCTCGATGGCGTTGCGGATGATGTCTGCCTTCTGTTCCAGAGTCGGGGCGATATTGATCGCTGCATCGGTGACGATGAACGGGCGCGGATAGGCCGGTGTCTGCAACAGGAAGCAATGGCTGACCCGGCGCTTGGTGCGCAACCCCGCTGCTGCCGCAACCAGCGCGGACATCAGTTCGTCGGTGTGCAGGCTCCCTTTCATCAGGGCTTCGACTTCACCTGCGGCTGCCAAGGCGACGGCTTGCTGCGCAGCGGCGTGGCTGTTCGGGACGTCCACAATGGCGACGTCGGTCAGATCCAGCCCGGCCTCGGTCGCGACTGCTTCGAGCCGCCCTCGTGGCCCGACCAGCACCGGCTCGATCAACCCCGCGTGGCGCGCTTCGAGCGCAGCGGACAGGCTGGGGACATCGCACGGATGGACGACGGCTACCCGAATAAGTTGCAAGTGCGCGACATGCGCCATCAGGCGTTGCAGGCCTGTGTGACCCTGCGCATCCGGGTGGATTTCCGGCAACGCGGTGCGCGTTCGCTCAATGTGCTCAGTGGGCGCCGCGACCTCTACCTGGCCTTGGAAAACCGCCACCCCCTCCTGGTTGATGCAGGTGCAGGCCAGCGTGACATGGTGGGTGGCGGTGTCCTTGCTGGTCACCTGCATCTGCACGGTCAGCCTGTCGCCGGGCCGAACCGCCCCGAGGAAGCGCAGATTCTGGCTGACATGCAGGGTTCCTGGCCCCGGCAGGCGTGTACCCAGGACAGCCGAGATTAGGACGTTTGCACAAATGGCCTCCGTGGTGTCCCAAGAGCGTGAGGACACAGCACGTTCCGGATCCGCATCGCCCGATTGCAGCGCGAACATCTGGATGTCTTGAGACGAGAACGCGCGTTCGAGGCTGGCGCTGTCGCCAATGGCGATCTCGTCGAAGGTGCGGTTGCGCAGGACATGCCAAGCGCCGGCGGTGGCATCGCCGGGTGTGGACGACGTCGTCATTTGCCTTTCTCTCGCCGTGGTTGACTTGCCCGTAGCGCGGCTGGCGTCTTCGACGCAGTTTTCTTCAGAGGCGCCTTCGGCTTTGGCGAGGATGTCTTGGGTTTCGTGTCCACGGCCACAGCGGAGGTGTCATTGGCGGAGATTGGCATGGCAGGCGCCGAATTCGCGTCCACGACCGCGGCGGACGTTTCATTGGCGGGACTTGCCATGGCAAGCGCCGAAGCGGCCTGCGCCTGGTGTTCCGCCTGCTCGAACAGGGCGGCAACCTGCTCCAGCCTGGCTTGTTCTTGTGCAGACAGCACACCACCGCTACCAATCACTTGCACGATCATCCCCGCCACCTGGCGGATGTCATCAGGCGCTATGTTGTTCAGCAATCCGGGGATGGCGGACACCGTGGCGTCCTCGTCGAGCTTCATGAGCAAAGCCTGCCGACGCACGAGGTGGCGAAAGGCCTGCATGTCGAAGTCGTTTGCCAGACGGTGACGTACCAGTTTCTCTGCATGACGAAAGTGCCGACCGTCGGCCTCGCCACGCGCCGCGAGCACGAAGAACAGTGCCCGTATGGCTGCCTCGGCGAGCCCGCCGCTGTGAGTATCCGCTTCGAGTCGTGTCAACTCTTGCGCCAGATACTGGCGATGTTCGGGCGTCTCGCTGGGATGGAGCCGCGGCGGCGCATCGTCGTGCAGGCTCTGTCCTGTCATGGCCTGCACCAGCGGCAGGCTGTACAGCATGTCAAAGGCTTGTGCGTAGATCTGGTCGCGGCAATCACGGAATTGATCCAGCATCTGTTCGATGGCGGTGGAAAACTCTGCCTGCAGTTGCAGGAAAGGATTGGCCTCGGAGGCGGTCTGGCGATGTTCGCGCACGTGTTGCGCCGATTCTTGTACAGCGGCGGCCAGCGGGTGCCGATCGGACCACAATTCATAGCCCATGCGCAGTGGGTGCAGCGGCTCCAGCCACTTTGCGCTCTGGTCCGTGACCAGGGCACGGACCCACGGTTGCACGAAGCTGCGGTAGCAGGCCAGGTTGATCTCGGAGATCCGCGCGGCCGCGGCGAAATGGCGATCGCTCTCGGGGTTGGGGCGAACGATCTCGCGGACTTCATCGATATTGCTGCGCTGGATCCGGGTCAGGTAGGCGTCCCCGGTCGACCCACCTTCCGGTGTCTCGTCGGGATGATCCTCGATCTGTATGCGGTGGATACCGGCCGGCAGCACGTCGATGACGTCGATGTTGGCAGCGAACTCCTGGTGCTCTTTGCGCCCGACGCTGCCAGAGACGAAGATACCCAGATGCCCGATGCTGTCATGGGTGGCGTAGACGATGGTCTGGTCATGTCCCGCCACGTCCAGATCGTCGCGGTACAGATCGGTGATCCAGCCCAGAGCCTGGGGTGGCGGCGTGATGTTGTCCCCATAGGAGCAGAACACCACGATCGGCGAGCGGATGTTGCGCAGGTCGATGCGCAAGCCATCGGACGTCACCAGTTGGGCCGTACTCAGCTTGTTGCCGATGAACAGGTTATCGACGATGTACTGCATCTCCACGTCATTCAGGAAGACGTAGCCGCCCCAGTACTTCTCGAACTGCAAGTGACGAGGCCCTTCCGTGTCGACCTTGGAGTACAGGTTGTACTGTTTGCTCCAGAGCGTATTGGCCGGGTCCAGATTCTCGAAGTTCTGTACCAGCCAGGCACCGTCCCAGCGCCCGGCGCCAATGTCGCCGGTCAGCGCGGTCATCCAGCTTCCGCCGAGCAGGCCGCCCGCGTAGCGCATCGGCATGTCGCCCGCCCAGTACGACAGCGGCGCGCCGGCCACGATGATCGGCCCGAACAGTTCGGGCCAGACGGCGGCTGCCATCAGGATCTGCCAGCCTGCCTGGCAATTGCCGATGACCGCAGGCTTGCCGCGGCTGTCGGGGTGCAGATCGCCGACCATGCGCACGAAGGCCGCTTCGGCGCGCATGACGTCTTCGACGGTCTGGCCGGGAACGGGATCGGGCAGAAAGCCTACGAAGTAGCAGGGATGGCCAGCCTTGAGGGCCGCGCCGACCTCGCTATCGGGTTTGAAGCCGCCGATGCCTGGGCCGTGGCCCGCACGTGGATCGACCACCACGAACGGTCGCTTGTGGGGATCGCTCGGCGTGTCGGCTGGCGGCAGGATACGTACGAGGCCATAGTTGACCGGCTTCGGAAGGTCCAGCCCGGACATGATGACCTCAGAGGCGAAGTCGAGTACGTTCGGCGTCTGCTCCTGAAAATGCTCCTGGTACTGGTTGCCGCGTTGGCGGCGAACGTCGGCATACAGAACGGACCGCTGCCAGGCATCCACTGCATATTCGGTTGCCATCGCCGATAGTCGCAACGGGTCCCACAGCAAGTGTCCCCAATCGGTCGTTGGTGATGTCGTGGTGTCTCGATTCATGGCGATGGGCACTCCCTCTATGATGAAACTGAAAAATGAATGGAAAGGGGCCGCAGACACATCGTCTTGGCGGCCCTTCCTAAGTCAGTACATGTGCTGGCCACCATTCATCGACACGTTGCTGCCGGTCATGAACCCCGCAGACTCGCTGGCGATGAATGCCACCAGCGCGGCGATTTCCTCAGGCCGTCCCAAGCGGCCCACGGGAATACCGGCAACCACCTGCTTGACCACTTCCTCAGACATGCTCGTCACCATCTTCGTATCTAGATACCCTGGAGAAACTGTGTTGACCGTCACACCCTTGCGCGCCACCTCCTGCGCAAGGGCTTTGGTGAAGCCATGCATGCCGGCTTTGGCGGCGGAGTAGTTGGTCTGGCCGAACTGCCCCTTGGAGCCGTTGATGGAGGAGATGTTGACGATCCTGCCCCAGCCCCTGTCGAGCATGCCGACGATGAATGGCCGGGTGACGTTGAAAACGGAGTCGAGATTGACCCGCAGGACCGCATCCCAGTCGGCATAGCTCAGCTTGCGGAACGTGGCATCACGCGTGATGCCCGCGTTGTTGACCAGAATGTCGATGTGGTGACCGTCTGCTTGAATGAGGGCGGCCAGCTCCTGGCAGGAGGCATGGTCGGCCACATCCGCGCCGTAGGCGATGAAGTTGTAACCGTCGCCCGCCTGGGCTTCCAACCACGCGCCGATGCTGGCATTGCCAGGCGAGTGGATGACGAGCACGGTATGGCCAGCATCGTGTAAGGCTCGGGCGATTGCTTCGCCCAAGCCACCGTTGCCGCCCGTGACCAGGGCGGTGTATTGTTTAGCGGGCATTGTGGCCACCGGTCTTGCCCGGTGCCTCCTTGTCCTGTGCCGAGGCCCCCCCCCCCCACTGTTTGAAAATATCCTGGAACGGCAGTACCGCATCGCCCTGACCTACGGTCTGCGTGACCGATTTCTGCCAATCCTGAATGGCTTGCTGCAGCCCTTGGGTGAAGGTTGTCTGGTTCTTGATGGCGACTTGCGTCAGTGCCTGCGCGCCGCCCATCTGGTGCTGAAACTGACGCCAGAAGGCTTGTGCGGGCAGCGTGGCCAGCTCCTGCCAGTTCTCCGCCTTGAGCAGGCTTTCGATTTCTGCGCCGGACTCGGCAATGCCGTCTTTGCCCGCGCGCGCGGCGTTCTCCAACCATTGCTGGCCGTTTTCCTGCATCAGGCGCTGGAGGCGCAGCTGCAGTTCCAGGTTCGCATTGAACAGGTTGAGAGGGATGGTTTCATTGCTCATGGTCAAACTCCTTATTGGGTTGAGTGCCCACTCGGGCGGTCAAACGATCAGGCCATCTGGCCGATCGTTTTGCGAAAGCGTGCTAACGACAGGGAAAACAGAACCGTGCCGATCAGCGCCAGCGCCAGGAATGGCTGCCATACCGTTTCCAGGCCGGCGCCCCGGTAGAGGATTGCCTGGCTCAGTTCCACGAAATGGGTGGTCGGCGCGATCAGCATGATGTTCTGCACGATCTCGGGCATGCTTTCGCGCGGCGTGGTGCCTCCGGAAAGCATCTGCAGCGGCATGATGGTGAGCATCATCAACATGCCGAATTGGGGCATGTTGCGCGCCAGGGTGGCGATGAAGATGCCCATCGAGGTGGTGGCGAACAGACTTAGCGCCGCGCCAGCGAAGAACAACGCAATGGAACCCTCGACGGGAACGCCCAGGACGCCGCGCACCATGAGATTGAGGGAAAGGAAGGAGGCGATCAGCACGACCAGGGCCATCGACCAGACCTTGGAGAGCATGATCTGTCCGGGCGTAACCGGCATCACCAGCAGGTGCTCGATGGTGCCGTGCTCGCGCTCCCGGATCAGCGCCGCGCCGGTCAGGATGATGGACAACAGCGTGATGTGGTTGATGATCTGCACCACCGAGCCGAACCAGGCCTTGTCCAGCGCCGGGTTGAAGCGAGCGCGCAATGCCAGATCCACGGGTGGCGCGTCGGTGCCGCGGTAACGCTTGACGAACTCATTGACTTCACCTGTGAAGATCTGCTGGATATAGCCACTGCCGGTGAATGCCTGGCTCATGCGGGTGGCGTCGACATTGAGCTGCACGGCGGGCGATCGCCCCGCCAGCACGTCACGCTGGAAGTTGGGAGGAATTACCAGGGCGAAGGTGTACAGCCCAGCATCCATGCCCGGATCCACGTCCCCATAATCGATCATAGCCGGTGGCGTGAACTGCGGCGGGTAGAAAGCCGAAGCAACCCGCTGGGACAGCGCCGAACTATCCTCGTCGACGATGGCTATGGGCGCGTTGTGCAGTGTCTCCGGCATGGACGTGGCCGAGGTGTAGACCGACGCGGTGAACACATAGACGATGAGTACGAGCATCATCGGATCGCGCCACAGACTCCACAGCTCCTTGACACCAAGGTCGTAGATATTGGCCAGGTTTCTTTTGCCCATCTCAGCGCTCCTGCTTCTTGAGTAGCAAAACGGCCGCGCCGAGAATGACCGGGACCGACAAGAGCATCGACCACAGCGGCCCTGTCAGATCGGCCAGGCCGAGCGCTTTGCTGAACACGCCGCGACTGATGGAGATCATGTGCGTGGCGGGATAGATCTCGCCGATGAACTTGCTGGAACCTTCGAGCGAGGACACCGGATCGATCAGACCGGCGAACTGTGTGGCTGGTATCAGGGTGCCGATCATGGCAAAGAACATGGCCGCGATCTGGCTGCGGGTGACGGCGGAGGCCAGCAGTCCCATTCCTGTCGCGGCGAAGGAGAAGATCAGCGCGGCCAGCGCCAGGGTAAAAAAGCTGCCCGTGACTGGCACGCCGAAGACGGTAACCGCGAGCAGCGTCATTAGTAGGAAGTTCACCATGGCCAGGCCGACATAGGGCAGTTGCTTGCCAAGCAGGAACTCGAGGCGCGTCACCGGCGTGACGTACAGATTGGTGATCGAGCCCGTCTCTTTCTCGCGCACCACCGCCAGGGCGGTCAGCATCGCCGGCAGCATGAGCAGCAACAGGGGGATCACGGCAGGCACCATGGCTGGCAGGCTCTTGACATCGGGGTTGTAGCGAAAGCGCGTCTCGACGCTCGCGTTGCCTGCTGCGCTGGCGCCGCCGCGCTCGCGGGCCTGTGCCAGCAGCCAATGCTGGTGCATGCCCTGAACGTAGCCCTGGACGGTTTCCGCGCGTTGCGGCATGGCGCCATCGAGCCAGGCGCCGATCTGCACGTTCTGACCTCGCAAAACATCGCGGCTGAAGCCAGGGGGGATTTCGATGGCCAGCGACAGTTCGCCGCTGCGCATGCGCCGGTCGAGATCGTCGTAGTC
The DNA here is from genome assembly GCF_000300235.2 of Thalassospira xiamenensis M-5 = DSM 17429. Taxonomy (NCBI): domain Bacteria; kingdom Pseudomonadati; phylum Pseudomonadota; class Alphaproteobacteria; order Rhodospirillales; family Thalassospiraceae; genus Thalassospira; species Thalassospira xiamenensis. Next base: position 3,149,683 of record NZ_CP004388.1, read on the forward strand.
GACGATCGGCGCGTGCTCGGTAAAGTAGCGCGAGCCGGCCAGGTTCAGTGTATAGCTTTGACTGAGCGTGGTCCTATCGCGATCAAGTACCGCATAACTCAGGTCTTCGACGTCCATGGTGATGCCGAAGCCGATCACGAACATCAGCAGCAGCGAACCGCCCAGCGCCAGGGTAGCGCGGACCGGATCCCGCTGCAGCTCCAGGGTCTCGCGCCATAGATAGCTGAACATGCGCTGCAAGCTGAAGCCTCCAGAGCGGTGCCCGCGGTGTTCAGCGGGTACCGCGGATGGCTGCTCCTCGTGATTGTCGGCCTCAGGCTGGCGGGGCGGGGCGGCTGTGCCTCCCTCGGCTTCGAGGAGGTAGCCGATGAAGGCCTCTTCAAGGGTTTTGGCGCCGCGTTTCTCGACCAGTCTGTCGGGCACGTCGCTGTCGAGCACCTTACCGGCATGCATCATCGACATGCGGTCGCAGCGTTCGGCCTCGTTCATGAAGTGAGTGGAAATGAAGACCGTCACCCGGTCGCGCCGCGACAATTCGATAAGCAGCCGCCAGAACGCGTCACGCGCCACCGGATCGACGCCGGAGGTCGGCTCGTCCAGAATCAGCAGCTCGGGCTTGTGCACCATGGCGACCGCCAGCGACAGTCGCTGGCGTATGCCCAGAGGCAGACTGGCCGACAGGCTGTCGATGACGTCCACCAGCCCAAAGCGCTCCACCATCTCGTTCACGCGGTCCGGAATGTCCTCCGGCGGGACACTGAACAGCTTGGCGTGTAATTCCAGGTTTTGGCGAACCGTGAGTTCACTGTAGAGCGAGAACGCCTGCGACATGTAGCCGACGCGGCGGCGGGTGTCCAGATCATGCGGATCCACTTCGTGGCCGAACAGCCAGGCCTTTCCCTCGCTCGCCGGAAGCAGGCCGGTGAGCATCTTCATCGTCGTTGACTTGCCGCAACCGTTGGAGCCGAGGAAGCCAAAGATCTCACCGCGCCGAATGCGGAATGAGACACTGTTGACGGCAACGAAGTCGCCAAAGCGCATTGTCAGCCCCTCGGCCGCAATGGCGATATCGTCCGCGCCGCCCTCCGGCAAAGGCGGAATGACTACCGCTTGGTGTCCCCGCTTTTTCTCTTCCGGAAGCAGGCGGATGAATGCCTCCTCCAGGTTCGGACTGTTTGTTTTTTCCAGCAATTCCTTCGGCGTGCCGGTGGCGAGGACCTTGCCGTCGTCGATGGCGGCGAGCCAGTCGAAGCGCTGTGCCTCATCCATGTAGGCGGTAGCCACGATCACGCTCATGCCGGGGCGATCGGCGCGGATGCGCTCGATGAGATCCCAGAACTGCGCGCGCGCCAGCGGATCCACGCCGGTCGTTGGCTCATCGAGAATCAGGAAATCCGGGTCGTGAATCAGCGCGCAGCACAGGCCGAGTTTCTGCTTCATGCCCCCGGAGAGCTTGCCTGCCGGGCGCTCAAGGAATTTGAACAGGCCAGTGGCCTGAGTGAGTTCATCGATACGCTGGCGGCGTTCCGCAGAGCCATGACCGAACAGGCGCGCGAAGAACTGCAGATTCTCCTCGACCGAGAGCGTCGGGTACAGGTTCTTGCCCAGTCCCTGCGGCATGTAGGCGATGCGCGGGCACACCTGCTTGCGATGGGCTTTGCTGGCCATATCACCACCCAGCACCTCGACCGTGCCCTCCTGGATGATGCGTACACCAGCCAGCAATGAGAGCAGACTGGATTTGCCGACGCCGTCGGGGCCGATCAGGCCGACCATCCGCCCGGCGGGAATGTCCAGGTCGATGCCATCCAGGGCCATGACGTTGCCGTAACGCAGCCGCACCTGACTGACGCTTGCAACGGTTACGGGTTGCGCACTGTGGCTCATACCTTACTCCGGCACGCGCAGAGACAGGTTCTCGGGCCACTCGGCATTGGCGTCGAGCTTGACCCAGGCCACACCGGGCAGCCCGGTCTTGACCTGCTCCAGGTGTTCACGCAACAGATCCTGGGAAATCTGCCCGCGCACGCGGAACATCAGCTTCTGCCGCTCGCTCGCGGTTTCCACCGTCTTGGGGGTAAATTGCGCCGCGCTGGCGACGAAGGAAACGGTGGCTGGAATAACAAAATCCGGCGCGGCATCCAGAATGACGCGTACCTCGGTGCCCAGCGCGACGCGGCCGGCCACGGTCTCTGGCAAGAAGAAGGTGATGTACACGTCCGACAGGTCGATCAGGTTCAGGACACGGCCGCCGGCTCCAAGCACCTCGCCGGGTTGCGCCACGCGAACCTGAACCCGTCCGTCGCGCGGGGCACGCAGTTCGCTGTCGCGGAGGTCCGCTTCGATGCGATTGATGCTGGCCGTGGCAGCGGACACGCTGGACCTCGCGCCGACAAACTGCGCCTTGGCGGCCTCGACCGCGGCGCGGGCAGCGGCGGTCTGTGCTTTGCTGGCCGCGAGCGTCGCCTGTGCGCCCCGTACGCGCGCCCGGTCATCGTCCAGTTCCTGGATCGAGGCGGCGCCCTCTTGGGACAGTGTCTGCGAACGTTTCAGCCGCCGTTGCGCAGCGTCGAGCTCCGACTCGCGCTGACCGACCAGGGCCTGCGCCGCAGCAACGTCGGCTTCGCGCAGCGCCACCTGTGCCCGCGCTGCGGTCACCGAGTGCTCCGCCTGCTGACGCATGGCGAGGGCCTCGTCGCGCTGCGCTTCCAGCGTTTCCAATTGCATTCTGGCCAATGGCTGGCCCGCCGCGACGAAGTCGCCTTCACGTACGAGGATGTCTTCGATACGACCGGGAAGCTTGGTGGCGATATCGACCTCGGTGGCTTCTATGCGGCCATTGCCGCTGACGAACCCTTCACCGGGTCCGCTGTCGGCAAGCTCCGTCCAGCCCCACCAAGCCAGCGCGATAACAACCGCTGCAGCGGCAACAACCAGGAGCTTTTTCTTGAGAGAAGGTGAGACAGTCATAGGTTTAGCGTGCCTTAACGGGTTGATGGGGTGGAAGCGGACGTCGAGGTTGCATCCTGCGCCTGGCCGGTTGCGGCGAGGGTGCCGCCGCCGAGCGCGGCATACAGCGCCACCTGGCTGGACAGCAGCGCACGGCGCGCCTGTACCAGCTGTTGACCGGCATCCAGCAAATCGCGTTGGGCGTCCAGCACTTCCAGGAAAGCGGCCGAGCCGTTGTCGTAGCGCAACTGGGCCAGCCGTGCGCGTTCGTTCTGCGCTTCCAGATTGGCCCGCTTGATAGTCAACTGCTCAGCCAGCCAGTACTTGGCGCTCAGCGCATCGGCCACCTCGCGAAAGGCCGTTTGAATGGTCTTTTCGTACCCGGCAACGGCGATGTCACGACGTACTTCGCTCAGTTCCAGGTTTGCGCGCCGCCGCCCGCCATCGAAGATGGGCAGCGACAAGGTAGGCATGAAGGTCCAAGCGCGGCTGCCGGAATCGAACAGGCCGTCAAGATCGGAACTGGCCGTGCCGAGGCTGCCGGTGAGCGCGATGCGCGGCAAAAACGCCGCACGGGCTGCGCCGATGTTGGCATCGCCGGCACGCAATTGGTGTTCGGCGGAAATGATGTCCGGGCGACTGACCAAGATCTCCGAGGGCAGCCCGGCCCGGAGTTCGGCCAGCACCGTTGTTTCATCGAAGGGTGCCTTGGCGGGCAGCGGACCAGGATCGGCGCCTACCAGCAGTGCCAGCGCGTGCAGTTGCGTGGCGCGCGCTTGCTCAAGCCGGGTTAGCAGCGTCTGAGCCTGGTTCAGCAAAGTCTGGACTTGAATGAGATCCAGCTTCGAGGTCGAGCCGACTTCAACGCGGCGCCGGAAAATGCGATAGGACTCCTCGCGGGTCGCGACGGTTTGCCGCGCGATGGCCACGCGTTCGTCTATCTCGCGCAAGCCCAGATAACCGTCGGCCACCTGGGCGATCAGCGCCAGGTGGACGGCCTGGCGGGCCGCGTCGGAAGCCAGCCAGCGTTGCAGGGCGGCGTCTTCCAAGTTTCGGATCCGGCCCCACAGATCCAGCTCCCAGGTGCTCAAACCCACCTCGGCCCGGTACTCGCCGCCGACCTGCGGCCGGCCCGACATGTTCAGGTCGCCAGGGACGCGGGCGCGTCCACCCTGGGCACCCACGCCCACGGCAGGAAATCGATCCGAGCGCTGAATGCGGAATGCCGCGCTGGCTTCCTCGACCCGCAGCGCGGCTAGGCGCAGATCGCGGTTGTTCTCCAGCGCGGTCTCGATGAGGCGTTGCAGCAAAGGGTCCGTGAAGTAGGCCTGCCAAGCAAGTTCTCCCGCGTAGGCACCCTCGGTGCTCGATCCAAGATGACCAGGCCAAACCTGGGGCACCGGCAGCGGCGGGGTATCAGGAGCAGGAGCGAGCGACATGCAGCCGGCTAATACGACGGCGCTCAGCGTCAGCGAGACAGTACGCAGTCTGAACTCAGGAAGTAAGGGAAAAGCTGGAGGCATGGTCACGTTCCGTACGCGGCTCAGGCTAATGGGGTCTGGTTGGAAAGCCGGAGAGGCGGTAGCCGCCCACGCAACGGGGGGGGGGGGCGTGGCTGATGTCCACGATCCGTCCGTTCTTTACTCGCAAGCGTTATCAAGCCCACGCCATCTCCTTATTGATGTGTGCACACCCTTGCCTCTTTCGGCTGGTTGATGAGGTGCTCTTCCTGTTTCACTTCCAGCGTTTCGGGTTCGTATAGATCCTTGCAAAGCGTGCGAACTAAAAAACGACTGGACGGTTGTTTTAGATTATACGGTACAATCCCGGAAACGCAATCAATAGTTCACTAGGTGTTTAGTCCCGGCATTTGATGGGGTATTATTATTCTCGGCATGGAGGGATGCATTATGGGACAAATTCTACACGGATGCGCCCGCACGACAGAGGCGGTGCGTCGAGCAATACAAGATAGTCAAGAGAGCCTGAAGGTTCTTGCTCAGCGCTATGGGATCAATCCGAAAACGGTTGCAAAATGGAAGAAGCGGAGCAGTGTTTCCGATCAGCCAACCGGTCCCAAAACGCCTCAATCGACGGTTCTGACAATTGAGGAAGAAGCCGTCATTGTGACCTTTCGCAAGCATGCACTTCTGCCTCTCGACGATTGTCTGTACGCCTTGCAACCGACGATCCCACACCTGACCCGTTCTTCCCTGCATCGCTGCCTGCAACGTCATGACATCAGTCGGCTGCCAGATATCGAGGGCGACAAACCGGTGCGCAAGAAGTTTAAACATTATCCGATCGGTTATTTTCATATCGACATTGCAGAAGTTCATACCGCACAGGGAAAACTTTACTTGCTGGTTGCCATTGACCGCACCAGCAAGTTTGCTTTTGCTCAGTTACATGAGAAAGCAACGCGCCGCATTGCCGCCGATTTTCTCCGTCAGCTCATCGAAGCTGTTCCCTATAAAATCCATACTGTCCTGACCGATAACGGTACCCATTTCACTGATCCCAAAGGCAATGGATGGAGCGTAACCGAAATCAGAGACATGCTTGAGAAAAAGGAACTTTTCCGATACCATGCCTTTGATCTGGCTTGCGCGCAGAATGACATTGAACATCGCCTGACCAAGCCCAGACATCCTTGGGCCAATGGGCAGGTTGAGCGCATGAACCGCACGATCAAGGAGGCGACTGTCAAGCGGTTCCATTATGTCAGTCATGATCAACTCAGGATCCACCTTACAGACTTTCTGAATGCCTACAATTTTGCCCGACGTCTCAAAACTCTGAAGGGCCTTACACCCTACGAATTCATCTGTAAAACATGGACAAACGAACCCAAAAGATTCGGACTTGATCCGATCCAGCAAATGCCGGGACTAAACAACTAGGGGATCCGTTGTGGGCCACCCTGTCTTCGCTGGCCGTCAGCGTGCTGATCGTCCTGCCTTTGATGATGCTGATGCGTGTTCCGGCACCGGCCGTGGGGCTGCGCTGCGGCTCAGGGGCCAGCATGGTGGTGGCTGGGAGGCGTGGTAGGCGTGGCCTATATCACCGCCGCGCTCGTATTGACGCCCAAGCTGGGCGCGGCCAGCTTCATCGTCAGCGTCATTGCGGGCCAGGTGCTGGCTTCGCTGCTGATCGATCACTACGGTTTGATGGGGCTGACGCCCAAGCCTGCCGGGGTGTGGCGGGTATTGCGCTGATCCTGGTGGGAATGGTCGTTGTGCAGATGAGTGGTTCGACAGCGGCTTCTGTGTCCGGCCCTGCGTCTTCCGCCGAACGGTCATGAGAGGAGTTCGCACTGGGCACGCTGTGCAATCAGGAGCTGATGCAGGCCGTCAAGGACATTGCCGCCGACACAGGCCTGGAGCATCGGCCCGTGGCGGACGGACAGCGCGTGGCTGGCATCTACCGGCGCTCCGTCATGCTCGCCAGCGGTCGCTACGCAATGCTTGATGACGGCATGGGGTTCAGTTTGGTGCTCTGGCGACCAATGATAGAGAAGAAACTGGGACAGCAGATTGCGGCAACGATGCGAGGCGGGGGGTATCTTGGGAGATTGGCAAACAGCGTGGGCCGTCCATCGGTTAAAGCACGTCGCATCAATTGGGATTCAATGGTTTCCAAAAGTCTCTGATTCTGATTCTCTATCAAGACAGAGAGGAGATAATAGATGGGAAAACCACATCCACAGGAATTACGTGAGCGCGTATTTGCTTTTGTTCAGGAAGGGCATTCACACCGGGAGTCGGCGCGCCATTCTCGGGTTTCGCCGCGTTTTGTGAACAACATGGTACTTTTATATCGGCGTACGGGCAGTCTTGCGGCAAAGCGTCAGGGTTCCGGGCCAGGCAAGGCCAAGCTGATTGCCCATAAGGACTGGCTTGAGGAGCGTCTTGCAGAGAATGGCGAGATAACACTTGATTAATTGCGTGTCGAACTGGCCGCGCAGGGTGTTGATGTCCATCGGGCGACAGTCGGGCGATTTCTCAAAAATATCAACTACAGCAATAAAAAAACACTTCACGCCAGTGAACAAAAACGGGCGGAAATTGTTCGTCAGCGCCAACACTGGACCCGTCGGCGCAAACCCTTCTTTGATCGGGCAGTAAACCGTCTGGTGTTTATTGATGAAACTTCGACCAACACAAAATTGACAAAACGCACCGGATGGTCGCCAAGGGGAATGCGCTGTCATGCCGACGCGCCGTTCGGGGGCTGGAAAACACAGACATTCATTGCCGGATTACGCTGTGATGGCCTTGTTGCACCATGGATACTTGATGCACCGATGAACCGCCGCTCCTTTGAAATATGGATCAAAACCCAACTTCTGCCCACCCTGTCATCCGATGATGTCGTTATTATCGACAATGTTGCTTTTCATAAAAGCACGCCAGTTTTGGAATTGCTCCGGGAAAAGGGCATATGGCTTTTGTTCCTGCCGCCATACTCCCCTGATCTCAATCCGATTGAATTGGCATATTCCAAACTCAAAGCGCTCTTGCGCAAAAGGGCTGCACGCTCTTTTGATGCCATCTGTGAGGCTCTTGCCGACATCTGTGATCTCTTTACCCCCGATGAATGCCGGAATTTCTTCTCTGCTGCCGGATATGAGGCATATTGAATGCGACACGCTTTAGCCCGCCATGACAGGTTTTATACGCGGGCGTCTTTCTTGAAAAAGTACGACAGCAGTAGTCGCTGCCATGAAGCCGACGGCTGCCCACAGCACGCCGCTGGCCAGTCCGCGATCCAGCAGGAGAGGATGATGAAGCGATTCATAAGGTGATAGCGGACCAATGCATTACATGGACGATGGCCACGGACAATCCAGATGCGTGCAGCAGATGGCAGTTGTCTAGCGCGGTATGGGTTGCTCTTCCCGCTGCGTCATGTCCTCTTTCAGAATGCGCTTGATTTCCAGCACTGCCGCCGCGTCCTGTTGCACGCTGTGTCCTGAAATGATGACTTTCTCGGACTGTGCGCCGGGAAGATGTGCGCTGCGGTAGGGGACAAGACCGTCATCGGAATCCTCGAGGGCCACGTCGGCATTGGCCTGGGCCACGATCGAGTGATAGCGCACCTGGGCAGAGATGGGAAAGTCCGCCGCCGCGAGCACGAAAGGATCGTTCTCGTCGAGGTTGTCGACGCTATTGGAGATATGCCCCAGGCTTTCGTGGCTGCTGGCTGCCGCATTGGGCGCCAGTGTGTGGGCGAGTTCTTCGAGCACCGTAACCGGGAAGCGAATGAATCCCGCCATCCAGCGCCCCAGGCATCCACCTGCGACCGATGTGCCCCGGTGCGGCGCTGCGATGAAGATGGCGCGGCTGACATGCGGGAAGGGCTCGAAGCGCAACATCGGATCTATGCGCTTGATCTGCAGCGGCGTCAGCCGACTGTGATCAGCAGCCAGCTGCACCAGCGACTGATCGGTTGACGACACCATCAACCGTGCGATGACGCCGCCCATGCTATGCCCCACCAGCACGAGGTCGGACGATGCCTGCGCCTGGCCGGAAGGATCGAAATGCGCCAGCGTATCCCCGAGCGCCCTGCGAATCATCGCGTGGTTCAATGCGATTGGCATGTTGGTGGGATAGTAGACCTGCCAGATCTGGTAATGCTGACGCAGGGCCTCATCGCCCAGGATTTCGTTGGTGAGTTCCACCCAGGCTTCCGGACTGCTGGCCAGTCCGTGGAGCATGACGATGACCCGCCTGTTCGGGTCATAGGGCTGCATCAGGTAGACGTGCGGACGGTCGATTCCACCCTCGCGCCCAAGCAGGCTGCGCAGCGACTGCCGGTTGAAGTTGGCGCGGGCCAGCCACAGTCCGTAGCCGGCGGTGAAATTGGCCGCCAGCGGTACGCGCTGCCCGCGCAGCATGATGGCCGACTCCACATAGGGGTCATGCACCGTCAAACGGACAGTGCGGGTATGCAGCACGCTGTCCAGGTCGTCTCCGTCCGGGTGCAGCAGAATCGTCATGGACGGCGCGGGCATCTCGCTCCAGGGTAGAGGCTGCCGATTGCGTTTGGCCGCTGGACGGCCATCCCGGGTGGGGGCGGAAGTCAGGGGTTCGTCCGGCATGACCGCCACCAGCTCGGCGCCGAAACCGTCGCGCCGGTAGAGGCTGCGCAGTCCGCGGAAAGACAGGGACGAGGCTGGCAGGAGTTCGGCTGGCACCGCCGTACTGCCCGGCAAGCGCGCGCTGCGCATATCCAGCTGCAGCTCCCAGCCTGCAATGTTCCAGCGGGTCTGCGCTGGCAACTGCGTAGACATTTGTTGCCGAACCTCAAACATCCCGGTGGCGGCACGTTCGACCGCATAGTTATACCAATCCCGCACTTGCGTCTGGCGATCCTCGAAGGCTCGCTCCCCAGGCGTATGGTCACCGAAGAACAGGTAGGCATAGGCATAACGAATGGTCTCAAGCCAGGCGGCTTGCTGCTCTGATCCGGGCTTCATGGCCTGAGCCTGTGCCAGCCACAGTTCGGACAGTGCAGCCAGGCGTCGATCCGCGGCAACGCCGGTCACGACGGCCAGGGCCTCGACGCAATCCGCTGAGATCGGTTTTGCGCAAGCCTGCGCATCCAATGCCGCCACCCTGATGGTCTGGGTCGTCGCATCGCTGAGTTTGCCGCGTGTCAGGATATCGCCGCGCTTGAGTTCGATGGCCTCGCCCGCATCCAGTGTATGAACCTCAACCACTGGGCCGAACTCACGCAGGATCGAGCAGCCCCCCAGCAACAGCGGGGCAATGACGAGCCACACTGCCATGCGGCAAGACTGCTGGAACCTCATGGAGATACCTCGTCGGCCGGCACGCCGGGCACACCTTGTCGAATCGACATCGAGAAGTCGTCTCCTGATGCGTCAGAGGCCAGTGCGCGTTCGTTGATGTGCCCCAGTGCCTGCAGTTCTGCGTAGCGATGGCCGGGCGTCAATCCGTGCAGGTCATGGATGTATTCCGCAAAGTGTCCGGACAGCAGCAGGCGATAGTCCATCGGTAATGCGGGCGCAATGAGCCGAGCCAGCTCGAATACGATGGTCGTGCAGTTACTGGTCAGTGTGTTGTAAAAGCGTGGTGTGCGCCGCAGTTCATTGGCCGCGTGCAGATACTCCAGAAACAACGCGCGGACATTCGCCTGACTCATCTGCAACCGATAGAGATAAACATCCTCGCCTCGCGCATTGCTGCGCGTACGCACAATGTCGCGCTCATCGGCGGCTACCAGGATCTGCTCGAACTGACGGAAGAATCCGCCGACCGCCGAGAAGGACTCGTTGCGCTCCTTGCGTATTTCCAGTGAGAACACTACCCGCTCGCCACCGTCGAAGCCGAACGACACCAGTGTGTGCGCAATGTGCGGTCCCATCCAGTAGGAAAGTACCAGGTCGGCACTGCTCAAGCGGTCCAGATCGTATGTGCGGTTCTCCCAATGCGGGGTGTAGTCGGTTTCGCTGCGCCACTCGAAGTTACGTACATTTTTCAGGTGAACGTGGCTGCCGTCGATTCCGGCCTCCAGCAACTGGGCGACATCGTCAGCCCATGCGCGTTGGTGTGATGGCTGCAGCGTTCCCCACCACATGAGCAGGGCTGCCGTTGCGGCCCCGAACACGAATCCGGCGATCCTGCGTGTCCGTCTTTCAAGCAGGCCTGCCAGCGACACTGCGACGGACAGCCCCGAGGCAGACCACGCCAGAGTGGCGATCCAGCGAGCCGCTGAATGTTGCGGCATCTGGTGCCACAGGGCCAGGGTGCCCCACGCAGTCAGCAATAGCACCGCAATGCCGATCACCCGGCGCATGGGGAGGTGCCTGACTTTTTGCGTCACCTTGCTCATCGAGGCTCCAAAAGCTCAAGCAGCAGTTGCCGATGCGCATCCTGTAACTGCACCAGCGCTATGGAAGGGTTGCCCCTGGATAGCATTGACGAGCTCAGCCATAGCAGTGCGGGAGCGAGCGCCAGCGGGAAAAAGTGCTCGGTCAAGACGCCCGGACGAATGATGTCCCGTTCTATGTTGCGTTGGATGATGAGCTGCGCCCGCTCTTTCAGTCCGTGTGCAACTTCGTTGTGCCAACGCTGCACCAGCTCTGGTGTTCTGGCGCTTTCGGCCAGAAGCAGCCGGTAAATCGACATCGTGGCAGGGGAGCTAAAGGTCGCGTATAGGCGATCCAGGTAGACATCGACCAGCTCTGGCAACGTCAGATCTTCATCCGGGAGCCAGCCCTGGAAATCGCAAATCTGCTTTGTCGTACGTTCGAGCAAGGCATGAAAAATTTCTTCCTTGCTTTTGAAGTGGGCGTAGATGCCAGCCTTGGACAGGCCTGCGCATTCCGCCAGGCGCTCCATTGACACGGCGTTGTACGTCCGATCTGCAAACTCGATCAGGGCCGCGTCCAGTATTTCCTCTTTCCTGGCCACTGAAGGCAAGTAGCGGCGCTTGTCTGGCACGTCATTATTTTTCTTGGTTGGCATTCAAAGGCCCCTGTTCTGGATTCTGCTGGATTGTCCCATGGGCTGATCACCGGTTCCACCATGAAAACATGCTCAGCCCAGGCCAAGCAGTTCCAACTTACGGGTATGTAGTGCCTAGTTGTTTAGTCCCGGCATTTGCTGGATCGGATCAAGTCTGAATCTTTTGGGTTCGTTTGTCCATGTTTTACAGATGAATTCGTAGGGTGTAAGGCCCTTCAGAGTTTTGAGACGTCGGGCAAAATTGTAGGCATTCAGAAAGTCTGTATGAATAGCCCCTGGAATTGTAGACACCCGGTTTGATCAGATTTTTCGTCTTTCGAATTCGACGGGTGACAACATCCCGTTGGTACTATGTTTGCGCTTCGGGTTGTAGAACATTTCTATGTAATCGAAGACATCCTGACGTGCCTCATCCCGTGATTTATAGACCCTGCAGCGGATGCGTTCGCGTTTAAGCAAGTTGAAGAAACTTTCGGCAACAGCATTGTCATAACAGTTCCCACGGCGGCTCATACTATGTTCAAGATTGTGCTGACGAAGGAAAGCGGCCCAGTCGATGCTGGTATATTGGGAACCCTGATCAGAATGGATCAGCACCCTGTTCTTTGGCTTACGCCGCCAGACGGCCATCAGCAAGGCTTGCAGAACAACCTCTGTATCTTGTCGCTGCTTCAATGCCCAGCCAACCACCATGCGGGAATAAAGGTCAATTACGACGGCAAGATACGCAAATCCTTCCTGTGTCTTGATATAGGTGATATCGGTCACCCAAACGGTATTTGGTCTGGCGGTATCAAACTGCCGATCCAGTTTGTTGTCAGCGACGACAGCCGGTTTGCGGCCATATTTGCCGGGACGCTTCTTGTAACCGATCCGGGCGCGTATGCCTGCATTGCGGGCCAGTCGGGCAACACGGTTCGGACTGCAACTCTTCCCCCATATCCAGCAGATCATCATGGATTTTGCGGTAGCCATATACCTGACCGCTGTCTTCCCATATCTGGCGAACAAGCGCGGTCTGCCTTTGATCTTCCAGAAACCGGGCGCTGTGTGGTTTCTTCTGCCAAGCATAAAAGCCACTGGGATGAACCTGCAAACACCGGCACATGGTGCGCACCGAGTAGACCCGGCGATGCTGGTCAATAAACGCGTACCTCATTTTGCATCCCTGGCGAAGTACGCGGTTGCCTTTTTTAGAATATCGCGCTCCTCGGTGATCCGGGCGAGTTCTTGCTTCAGGCGGCGTATCTCGGATGATTGTTGATCAGCTTCAGCAATCGTATCAGGGGACTTGCTGAACTTCTTCTTCCACACATACAGGGAATGTGTGCTGACACCGAGACGAGCAGAAACTTCCGCTACTGAGTAACCTCGTTCTGTAATCTGGCGAACGGCATTGATTTTGAACTCATCGGTAAAATGACTCTTGGGCATCGTAAACTCCTTGCCTCACTTTATAAGTGATGGGGTGTCTACAATTCCAGGGGCTATTCATCTTGGTCAAGGAGGTCTTCGTAGACACGATGTAACAATAAAACACCCCGCTTGGCTTTCGCCGAGCGGGGTGTTTTGTTTTACGGCTTTGTTATATCTCACAAAGGAGCGATTTATAACAGAAGTGGTTGCGGGGAGAGGATTTGAACCTCTGACCTTCAGGTTATGAGCCTGACGAGCTACCGGGCTGCTCCACCCCGCGTCAGGGTGATGATTAACCGGTGGGTTAAACAGATAACGCCGCATCATGGAGTGAGGCGGCGCTGGATGTTTTGTGTGATGAGGGAATATTTGCTGTGTTTTGAAGGCCCGGCGGTGACCTACTCTCCCGTGCCTTAAGACAAAGTACCATCGGCGCAGGCAGGTTTCACTTCTGAGTTCGGGATGGGATCAGGTGGTTCCCGGCCGCTATGGCCACCGGGCCGTCGAAACACAGCGAAGAGATCGGAGATTTTGTGATGCGATATTGGTTGATTGCGTATTTGCGGGTTTTACCGCTGCGCAAGAAGTCAGAATGTTCAATTAGCAAGAGGGATCAATCAAGCCGATCGATCAATTAGTACTGGTTAGCTTCACGTGTTGCCACGCTTCCACACCCAGCCTATCAACCTGGTGGTCTTCCAGGGATCTGATAGGGATACCTAGTCTTGAAGGGGGCTTCCCGCTTAGATGCTTTCAGCGGTTATCCCTTCCGCACTTAGCTACCCGGCGATGCTCCTGGCGGAACAACCGGTACACCAGAGGTGCGTCCATCCCGGTCCTCTCGTACTAGGGACAGCTCTTCTCAAGTATCCTACGCCCACGGCAGATAGGGACCGAACTGTCTCACGACGTTCTAAACCCAGCTCACGTACCACTTTAATTGGCGAACAGCCAAACCCTTGGGACCTGCTCCAGCCCCAGGATGTGATGAGCCGACATCGAGGTGCCAAACACTCCCGTCGATGTGGACTCTTGGGGAGTATCAGCCTGTTATCCCCGGCGTACCTTTTATCCGTTGAGCGATGGCCCTTCCACGCGGGACCACCGGATCACTATGACCGACTTTCGTCTCTGCTCGACTTGTCAGTCTCGCAGTCAGGCAGGCTTTTGCCATTGCACTCTTAAGCTGATGTCCGACCAGCCTGAGCCTACCATCGCGCGCCTCCGTTACTCTTTGGGAGGCGACCGCCCCAGTCAAACTACCCGCCATGCAGGGTCCCGGATCCGGATAACGGACCTCGGTTAGATATCAGGAAGCAAAAGGGCGGTATCTCAAAGGTGGCTCCACCGAAGCTGGCGCTTCGGGTTCATAGCCTCCCGCCTATTCTGCACATTCACATCCTGATACCACTGCAAAGCTGTAGTAAAGGTGCACGGGGTCTTTCCGTCTGACCGCGGGTACTCCGCATCTTCACGGAGAATTCAATTTCGCTGAGTCGATGTTGGAGACAGTGGGGAAGTCGTTACGCCATTCGTGCAGGTCGGAACTTACCCGACAAGGAATTTCGCTACCTTAGGACCGTTATAGTTACGGCCGCCGTTTACCGGGGCTTCAATTCAATGCTTGCACATCTCCTCTTAACCTTCCGGCACCGGGCAGGCGTCAGACCCTATACGTCGTCTTGCGACTTCGCAGAGCCCTGTGTTTTTAGTAAACAGTCGCCACCCCCTGGTCTGTGCCCCCACCGTAAAGTTGCCTTCACGGTGGGCCCCCTTCTCCCGAAGTTACGGGGGCAATTTGCCGAGTTCCTTCAACATCGTTCTCTCAAGCGCCTTGGTATATTCAACCTGCCCACCTGTGTCGGTTTCGGGTACGGTCCATATGTGAGAGTTATTTCCTGGACCTCCTTGGCAGCTTCTCCAATCCAATAAGGAAAAACTACTTCCAGAGGCCGTCACTTCTCACGGGTACAGGAATATTAACCTGTTTCCCATCGACTACGCGTTTCCGCCTCGTCTTAGGGGCCGACTCACCCTGCGCGGATTGGCCTTGCGCAGGAACCCTTGGGCTTTCGGCGAGGGAGGTTCTCACTCCCTTTGTCGCTACTCATGTCAGCATTCTCGCTTCCGATACCTCCAGCATACCTTACGGTACACCTTCACAGGCTTACGGAACGCTCCGCTACCACTTGTTCTATAAAGAACAAATCCGCAGTTTCGGTGTGTGGCTTGAGCCCCGGTACATCTTCGGCGCGGGACAGCTTATTTAGACCAGTGAGCTGTTACGCTTTCTTTAAACGATGGCTGCTTCTAAGCCAACGTCCTGGTTGTCTTGGCCGTCCTACATCCTTTCCCACTTAGCCACAACTTTGGGACCTTAACTGGCGGTCTGGGCTGTTTCCCTCTCGACCACGGACCTTAGCACCCGTAGTCTGTCTGCCAGATAGTACTCATC